>JAJXZK010000139.1 GCA_021780095.1 Acidobacteriota bacterium
GCCGAGCGCAAGTGCCGACTCAATTTCGCCGCGATGGGAGCGAACCTCTCCAAGGAAGCGATTGAGAAACAGCGACTGGATGTTCATGTTCTGGGCGATGACCATGCTGCCTACCGGAATCAGGATGATGATTTTTGGCTCGACAATGCCGAGCAGCGTCATCACGGTGAGAACTCCACCTGCGCCTGCAGCCATGCAGAGCAGCGAGAGCGTGTAGGCGCCGGGTAGTTCTGGTACGCGGCGGCGCACGATGGTGGCGGCGATGAAGATCATGACGACCAGCACAGGAATTCCAGTCCACCAGGGGCCGCGCAACATGGCGGCGATCAGAAAGCCGACGAGCAGAATCTGAACGATGCCGCGCAGCAGGACCAGGGGAATTTCGCGGCCGATTTTGGCTCCGCGGCGAGCAGCAAACTGGGCGACGATGATGGCGAGCACGGCGACGGCGGCGGCCTGGCCTAGCCCGAGAGCCATTTGCGTGTGGAACAGGAGATTAAGCATGGAGTAACTCCTGCGAGGTTCCGAAGGCAACGGCCTGGCCTGCTTCCAGCCTCAAGACCAGGTCGGCGACGCGACGGGCCTGGGCGACATCGTGGGTGACCCAGACGCAGGTCATGTTGCGCTCGCGGACAAGTGAGGCTAACAGGTGCTCGATGTCCTGTTTCGAGACGTCGTCGAGGGCGGAAGTGGGCTCATCGAGCAGCAGGACTTCTGGCTGGTTGGCGAGGGCACGGGCGATGGAGATTCGCTGGGCCTCGCCGCCGGAAAGGGTAGAGACATCGTGGTCTACGTAGCCAGCCATGCCGACTTGCCGGATCAGATCGACCACCTGCGAGTCCTTCAAGATGATGCCGTGCTGCGCGGGGCCGTAGCTGACATTGGCGGCGGCTGGGCCGGGGAATAAAAACGGCTGCTGCATGACCATGCCGACGCGGCGGCGGAGATTTCGAGGGTCCATTTCGCGGGTGTCCGCGCCTTGCAGCAGCACGGTGCCGCTGGTGGGTTCATCCAGCCGGTTCAACATGCGCAGCAGCGTGCTTTTGCCGGCTCCGCTGGGACCCAGGACGGCGAGGACCTGTCCCTGGTCGAGACGAAAGCTGACATTGCGTAGCAAAGATTTTGGGCCGCCCGGCTGATCGATCGTTCGGGATAGATCCCTGGCTTCCAGTACGGCTGCATTTGTCGTCAAGGATTGACCCTGCTCATAGGGCCAGTTTAAACCGCCGCCTCATTCGGGTTAGGTTTCGCCGGCGTTTTCTCGAGTTAGATGGGCCAGCCGTGCAGGTCGCTGTGTGCCACGACACCGATTAGAGGTTTTCCTTGTCCTCGATGAGTGATTTGGCCTGTTGTTGTCGTCAATCGAGGACCATGCGCATTCAGATCGGCGGACACTGGCCGACTTTTCGCTACTGATTCTTTGCAGCTCTTCAAAAGCGTACGTTTTCGGATAAAATTCCTAGATTAGCAATGAGCGTTGGCGAGGCAAAATGTTTGGAACTTCGCACCAGGTTTCTGTTCGACCTCTACGCCGAGACCAACTCTTGGCTCGCTGGGTCGATTCGTGCTTTCCGATGGATCGGGGTTCCACTGCTTATCCTATCGTTCTGTGCCGCTGGATCGGCCTCGGATTCTCCGCACATCGTTCCGGTTCGAGTCGACCACCATGTCCACCTCAATTCACCCGCAATTCAATCCTTTCTACCTTACTTTTGTGCAAGCACGCGTCGTTTCGGTCCGTGCGATCCAGCGTTGACCACTCCGCACTCCGTTGAAGACCTGCTGGCCGAGATGGATCGAGCTGGCATCCAACGCGCCGTAATTCTGTCTGATGGCTATTTGGCTGAAAGCCCCATGATGGAGCAGCAGAGACCCGATGCAGCGAACCTGCTGCGCGCAGCCAATGACTGGACAGTAGATCTTGCCCGTCGCTACCCGAAACGGTTTACCGCCTTTGTCGCCGTCGACCCCATTCGCCCAACCGCGCTGCCCGAGATCGCGCGCTGGCGTGGCAATCCCGCAGTCAAAGGCATCAAGCTGCATTTGACCGCCTCAGGAGTCAACCTGCGGAAGAACGGCGATGTAGCGGCACTGGCTGCGGTCTTTCGCGCGGCTGCTCAGGACCGATTCGCTATTGTGATCCATCTGCGCACGCAAGAGATGAATTATGGCGCGCCCGACATTCGGCGCTTCATCGAAGACGTCCTTCCGGCTGCGGGCAACACGCCTGTCCAGATCGCGCATGCCGCAGGATGGGGAGGTCTCGATCCACCCACCTTGTCTGCGCTGGGAGCGTTCGCTGACGGTATCCAAAAAAATCCGCGACAGTTTCGTCATGTGTGGTTCGATCTATCGAATGTGTGGTCTGACAAGACCTCAGCCGCCGACAAGCAGGCGCTCGTTGCGTTGATCCGGCGGATTGGCCCTAAGCATTTTCTTCCCTCCTCAGATTGGCCCTATAACAGAGACAATCTGGCCGATTATTACAATCGTGTTTATCCTGAGCTTCCATTGACACAGAAAGAATGGGCGATTATCCGAAGAAATGTGGCACCTTATGCGCGATAGGGCGCTTCAACGGGAACCCCCCTGTGGACTCGCAGCTTCATGAATCTTTTTGCAATGGGTCGACAGGGCTAGGCTGTTCTCAGATGTGTTTGAACAGTAACGAAAAACGCGGATTGCACCTGGAGGTCATGGCTTCATGCGAAATCGCCTAGTCACTCAGCGAGGTCAACTGGCACGGCTAACGGTGTGACAAGGGCATTTTCGCTGATACATCGTGGTGCGGGGTTCGTTCTATCCCACCCTAGCTGCGCTAGGATGGGGCACCCCCGAACGCTGATTGGTGGGCAGGTGGTCGTTCGGTTTGTTGGTACTCGAGGCGGGGACTTCCGCGATAGTCTTTTCTCGGCGGAAGTTGGCAGGCCAATGGAGAGGACCAGGCAAACATGGGCATGATGGCGGGACGCGCCGGACGCGAAGAGGTTCAAATTTCTGATATGAGGAACCGTAAGGGGCTGCGCCATCTGGGCGTGCTGGCTGTAGTTGTTTGCGCTGCGGCAATGGCTCCGTCATGAATTCCCAGGGAGAGGCTACCGTCGCCAAACTAACGCAGCTGAGCGCGCAATACGGGGGCGCCATGATCTGGGAACTCAGTCAGGACGATCCGACCAGCCCGCATTCGCTGTTGAAGGTGATGCAGAAGAATCTCGACCCTAGCACGCCGCGAATTCCCATCGCTATGCCTTGGCCGGGAGGCGATGGCGACTAGATGTTTGGTCCCCGGAGTTTGATGCGTTGGAAATTGAAGGCGCGAGGAGACCATTCTGGCGAGGGAGTCGTCTAATTCTCATAGATTCTAAAGGTTGACGCGGGGGGTTAGAATGATCCGTTGCGAACCATGGAGGGTAGCGAGATGAAACTGAAACGCGACTTCGATTTTTTGAGAGCGAGCCTTTTCGCTTCCGGGTTATTGCTGTTGACGTTGACGCCGGTGGCGTTGGCGCAGATGCATGGGTCCGCGCCCATGGGCGGAACTCCCGCCAACAACAATATGAACAACCCCAACAGCAATATGTCCCCGGACGGGATGCAGCCGCCTGGGACGATGGGTTCGCAAAGCAGCGAACAGATGATGATGCGCAATACGTTTGGGAATCTTCGCAGGAATTTCGATGTCGAGAGCCGGCTGAGCAAGATGGCGGTGAAGAACAGCAGCAACGAGGACGTGAAGAAATTTGCGCAGCAGGTGATCACTGAAAATCATGGCCTGTCGAACGATCTGATCCTTCCCAACCCCACCGGCGAGATGATGGCGCCGGAAATGGTGCCCAGCCAGACGAAAAAGGCTGAAAAGCAGATGAAAAAAATGACGGGGAAGCCATTCGACCAGATGTACCTGGTGCAGATGGATGCGTACATCAAGAATGACCGGGAGGTGGCGCAAAGTGCCGGGTCGACGATGAGTGTGCCCAAGGTGAGCGAAGTGGCGACTCGGGTCCAGAGCATATCCGAAGAGCGCGCGAAACAGATTGGCACGCTGACGCAGGAAACGGGCTTCAAGATCCAATAACTCGGATGGATTGCTGACACGGGGTGGGCTCCGCGCCCGATCGGAGGGGGAACTTTCGCGGGCGCAGCGTCGTACAATCAGGTAGACATGCGACCTTACGCGTCACCACGGCGTCTCTGGTTGGATCGAAGGCGAAGTATGTCCGCCGACAGGCGCGGGAGCGGCATCCAACGCAACCCAGCCATGACGCCCACGCGGTTGCGGACGCGGTGGGGCTTGTGTTTTCTGCTATTGCTGGCGTTGTTTCCGTGGGCGACGACGTCGAACCTGCGTGCCGAGAAGGTCAGCGACCTGAAGCCCACGGGCTACGTAAATGATTTCGCCGGGGTGTTATCCCCAGCGACGCGCAGCCATCTGGAGCAGTTGTGCACCGAGGTCGACCAGCAGGCGCACGCCCAGATTGCAGTGGTCACCATCCACACGACCGGCGACGACACGATTGACGATTTCGCGGTTCGCCTGGAAGAGAAATGGAAGGTCGGCCAGAAGGGTACCGATCGCGGCTTGCTGTTTTTGCTTGCGACCGACGACCACCATTATCGCTTTGAAGTTGGATACGGGTTGGAGGGCATCCTGCCGGATGGCAAGGTGGGAAGCATTGGCCGCGAGATGGTGCCGTATCTGCGCGGGGGAAATTACGACGCCGCGGTCACGCTGGCGACGCAGGAAGTTGCGAACGTCATCGCGCAGGATGCCGGCGTCACGCTGAAAACGCCTGCCGAGGATCTTGGACCGCAACCGCAGCCTCATCCCCGGAGTGCTTTGAAGGATATTCTGCTGGCGCTGTTCGCGATCTTTGTCTTGATATCGCTGTTGCGATCCGGGCCGAATGGATGGGCCGGATTTCTGCTGGGCATGTTTCTGGGGAACATGATGGGCGGAGGGCGCGGAGGCGGCTTTGGCGGCGGAGATGGCGGCGGCGGCGGTGGTGGGTTTGGCGGCTTTGGCGGCGGTGGTTCCGGCGGCGGCGGTGCTTCCGGAAGCTGGTAAGGCTTGCAAATAGTCGTATTGGAGTATCCCAGGCTCTGAAAATCGAGACCTGGGGCACCCAGGGTTTTGCGTTGCCAGCGCTTTCACAAAATGCGCTAGGATGGGACACCGTATAAAAAGGGTAACGGCTGCATCAAGGAAAGTAACGGGAGAAGAATCGAGATGAAACGAGCTGGCGTCGTCCTTCTGGTAGTGCTGGGAATTATTGTTGTGGTGGGGTTTTTGGTGTTCGGCAGTTACATTTCCGCCCGCAACCAAATGGTGGCGAAGAATGAGCAGGTGAAGCAGACGTGGTCGCAGGTGGAAGTTGTGATGCAGCGGCGGGCTGACCTGATCCCGAACCTGGTGTCGACGGTGCAGGGATTTGCGTCGCATGAAACCACGGTTTTCAGCGATATCGCCAATGCGCGGGCGGCGCTGCTGGGGGCGAAAAATCCGCAGGATAAGATTGCAGCCAACGGACAGCTGGATAATGCACTGGGCCACCTGCTGATGATTTCGGAAGCGTATCCGCAGCTGCGCTCCAACCAGAACTTTTTGCAATTGCAGGATGAGTTGGCTGGAACGGAAAACCGCATCGCTGTCGAGCGACGCCGGTATAACCAGGCGCTGCAGGATTACAACACGTTTATCGGGTTGTTTCCGAACAGCATCTGGGCGGGAATTGCCGGATATCACCGCAACAATGCCTACTTTGAGGGGACGCCAGCATCGCAAGAGGTTCCCAAGGTGAACTTTTCCGGGAAGTAGTCAGTGGAACCCGGTCGCTCACAAGTGGAGGCAGGCTGGACACATCTGATTTCTCTAAAGAGTGATCAATTGGAGGTTTCATGGTGACTCTATGGAAATTGGCGCCCTCGGTTCTGGCGATGGCTTTGCCCGTTATGTTCCTGGAGGGCTGCGGCGCGCCAGCCACTCGCAAACTGATGTCCGTCACCATCAGCCCGTCTGCCGCGGACGCCAAAGATTATCCTGGTGGTGTGGTTCCTTTTGTCGCGACCGGCCACTACAACACCTCTCCGTACGAGGTAACCCCTTTGCAGGCCACCTGGGGAGCCAGTACGTATCCGGCAAAGATTGCCTCGGTTACGCAAAATGGAATGGCCACGTGCAGCAAAGGGGCTTCCGGAACAACGGTCGTCGAAGCATGGGTGGTGACAGCCACTGGCCCAGTTTGCAATGTGATCGATTCGGCGGGTCGCCCATGCGGTAGCGTTGGGGCATCGGTGAATCTGAACTGTCCATAGCGACGCGGATTTGAAGCGGTGCCAAACGATGGCACGAAAAACGGCTGGTCGCATGGGCGATCAGCCGTTTCTTTTACTTTCAGGCGGAAAAGTTATTTGTGATGGAAGGAGGCGATGGCTTGCGCCTCGTCGTCTTTCACGTCAAACACGGTATAGAGCTTGGTGATCTGCAGCAGATCGTGAACTTTTTTCGTGAGCTTCAACAACTTGAGCTCGCCACCCTGGTTGCGAGCAGCCGTGAAGGCGCTCACCAGCTCGCCGATGCCCGAACTGTCGATGTAATTGACGTCGGCCAGGTTCAGCAGAATATCTTTTGATCCCTTACCCAACAATTCGCGAACCGCATTGCGCAGTTGCACACTGCCTTCGCCGAGTGTGATGCGACCGCTGAGGTCGAGAATGGTGACTCCATCGACCTGGCGGGTACTGATCTTCATGCTCACGGTGGTATTCCTCCTTAGGCGCTTTTCTGGGTTGAATCCAAATGTTTAATAAGTGTTAGCTCGGTGCCGGGGTGCAGTAGCTTGAAGTGTACCTCGTCCATAAATGATCGGATGAGGAAAATTCCGCGGCCGGAGCCGCTGAGTAGATTTTCCGGCGCCAATGGGTCGGGAAGGGAGGCCGGATCAAGGCCATTTCCCTGGTCGCTGATGCAAATGATCAACGAAGAGCCATTATTCTCAAACGAAGCGGTAATTTTTTTCTGCGGATCGTAGGCATTGCCATGCAGCACGGCGTTGACTGCGGCCTCACGCACCGCCATCGCCAGCTGGAAGGTTTGATCCTCGTCCAGTCCTGACTTCTGGGCCAACTGTTCCGCCGCTTCTTCCACTTTGTTCACGCTGTCCAGCGATGAGTCCAAAGTGTAACTGAATCGACTAACCATGGAATCCACCACACGCCCCGGGCCCGCTAGATTATCGGTTCCTGGTTCCGATTGCGGTCGTTGTCGCCAAGGACACGCAGAAACTCTCCACAGGGGAAGTTTGCTTGCAGGGTTGGCTTAGTGTCAAGGAAGTCTTTTCCCTTTCCGCACCCGTGGACTCTGATTCATCAGCATTACCCGAGGCTCACGAGACTCTTGGAACGGCCGCAATTGCATCCCACGGAAGAGCTTGAAATGCGGATTTGAGGCGCGGCACAGTGAACGAGCAAAGAAACTGCACTCGCTTTGGCTTGAGTTGAGTAGACTGTCCATGCGGGCGAAGGTAGATTTTTCACTGGGGTAATGTGCCTTCTGGTCCGCGCAGCCTTTCTTGCAAGCAAATCTGGATCGCCACTGAATCGAACACAAGAGAGTACAGCCCATGCAGGCCGACGAGCTAAAGAAAAATCATAAGGAGGGGTCGAACGCCAAAGCCTCCGTCCTGATTCATCTTTCGTTGTTGCTGGGCAGTCCAATTCTGGACGCGGCCGGGCACTCCCTGGGCCATGTGCGCGAGGTTGCGGTCACTCCGGGCGTGCGCGCCTCGCTGGTGACGGAGCTGATTTGGGGGAAGAAGGACGACTTGCAGGCGGTCTCGCCGGCCGGCCTGGAGCAGACGCCGAGCGGCGAGTTGCGATTGCGGGGCGACGCCCATCCCAGGCCGTTTAGTATGAGCGAGCCGCTGTTGCTGCTGGACCGCGATCTGATGGACCAGCAGATTATCGATGTTCATGGACGAAAGGTGGTGAGGGTCAACGACGTATCGCTGCTATGGCTGCCTCACGACGGCGGTGACGAGTTGCGCGCCATCGAGGTGGAGGTAGGCACCCTGGGGGCGATGCGGCGACTGCTGAAAGGCATTGCGACCAAGCGTGCGATTGAGCGCGTCACGAAAAGAATTCCATCGCGCGCCATTCCCTGGGATTTTGTCGATCTGATTGAAGTGGATCCGGCGCGTCGTGTTCGGCTGAAGATTTCCCATGAGCGCCTGGCGCAGTTCCATCCGTCAGACCTGGCCGATATTTTGGAAGACCTGGCTCCGGTGCAGCGGGAAGCGATCTTCAACCAACTGGACGAGGAGGTGGCTGCCGAGGCGCTGGAAGAAGTGGAGCCAAAGCTGCAGAAGCAGCTGCTTGAATCGATGGATTCCGAACGCGCCGCCGACATTATGGAGGAGATGGATCCGAGCGCGGCGGCGGACTTGCTGGGCGAGCTGCGCAAGGAACAATCGGAAGCCATCCTGGAAGAAATGGAGCCGGCGGAGCGGGAGGAAGTGAAAGAGCTGCTGGAGTTCAGCGAGCACTCCGCGGCTGGGCGCATGACGACGAATTATGTTGCAGTGCCGGCGGATGCCACAGTTGCCCAGGCGATTGAAGCGCTGCGCAACTTCGATGACGATCCTGAAATTGTGACAGAAATTTACCTGCTGAATGAAGCTGGCGTGCTGCTGGGCGTGGTGCCGCTGGCGCGATTATTGTTGGCGCTGCCGGATACGAAAGTAGCCGTGCTGAGCGAATCACGTTTCGTGAGTTGTTCGGCCGAGATGCATGATCGGCAGGTGGCGGAGCTGTTCGACCGCTATAACTTGTATGCGTTGCCGGTGGTAGAGGAGCATAACAAGCTGGTGGGCGTGGTCAACGTGGATCAGGTGATCGCGTTCATGAGGCAGCAGGCGTAGCCGAGCTGCACTGCACGAGCAAGGAACCAGGGATGACAAATTCAATGCAACCCATTCAAGCCAAAGAACGGCTTGAATGGGCCACCCGGCAGCCATTGCCGAACGGGCTGCGGATTCTGTATATTGCGCCGATGAATTACGGCTGGTACGGGCTGTATCGGCAGCACAGCCTGGAGCGGCTGGGACACACGGTATTTCCCATCGACATTATGCAATATGAAAAGCGCGGCAATCCGTGGATGGCGCGGGTTCGCTATCGCTTGCAGCTTGGCCGCGTGGTGACAGAGATGAATGCGGATGTGCTGCGGCTGGCGAAGGAACATGCCGTCGACGCGGTGTGGTTCGATAAGCCGCTGTTTATCCGCGCGGAGACGTTGCGGCAATTGCGGGCGATGGGAATTGTGACCGTGGATTACATGATCGACAATCCTTTTGGGCCGAGGCGCGATCCGGGATTTCGCCTCTATGTGCGCACCATTCCGGAGTACGACGTGCATGTGCAGCAGCGGGATGTGAGCGTGCAGGCCTACCTGAAGCGGGGGGCACGGCATGTGGTGAAGGTGCAGACGGCGTTTGAGCCGAGCGTGCATTTTCCTCCCCCGGCGGGCTGGTCAGATAAAGATCGCACGCGAGAGGTTTCGTTTATTGGAACGCCCTACGACGAGCGGCCGCAATTTTTGACCGATCTGTGGCGCAAGTACGATTTGCCGGTCGTGATTTCGGGGCCGCGCATCTGGACCCGCAAGCTGGAGCCATCAGCGTTGGCCGCCTTGTATCCAGCGCCGGACGAACTGTACGATGCGGCGTATCGCGAAGGGATCTGGCGATCGAAGATCAACTTGAGTTTCCTGACGCACGGCAACCAGGACGAATATGCGCACAAGAGTTTTGAAATTGCCGCGTGCGGCGGATTTCTGCTGGCGGAGCGATCGGCCGGGCATAGTGAGCGATTCCGAGAGAATGAAGAAGCGGTGTTTTTTTCGGACATTGAGGAGTGTGCGGACAAGATTCGCCGCTATCTGAACGATGAAGGGGCGCGGGCGCGGATTGCGGCGGCTGGACGGCGTCGCGCGGTGACCTGCGGCTACGACAACGATACGCAGCTTGCCAAGGTGCTGGACGCGGTGGAGGAACTGTTGCCGGAGATTCGGGCGAGACGCGGTTCGCTGAAATGATTGTTGACTTCGAGCGCGAGCGGACCCTGCCGGTTTTTGTGGCGGACGTGTGCATTGTGGGCGCGGGGGCGGCGGGCATTGTGCTGGCTGCGCAATTGATGGGCAAAGGCAAGCGAGTGCTGCTGCTGGAGAGCGGCGGTCGCAAAGAGGATGAAGCATTCCAGCAATTGAACCGCAGCGAGAGAGTCGGGCAGCCGCTGAAGTCGGTGCATGCGGGGCGATTTCGCGCGCTGGGTGGGACAACGATCCGCTGGGGCGGACAGATTCAGGAAATGCAGGAGCGGGATTTTGAAGCGCGGCCCGGAATTGCGGGGAGCGGGTGGCCGATTGGGAAGGCTGAGCTGACGCCGTACTACGAGCGAGCGCTCGAAGCCGAAGGATTGCCGCCAGTGCTGCGGACCGATGAGGAGGTGTGGCGGGCGTCTGGTTCCGCCGCGCCCAATCTTTCTGAGGATCTGATTCCTTATTTTACCCGCTGGTGTCCGGAGCCGAATTTTGCTCGGCTGTATCGCGAGGCGCTGGCATCGTCGAACATTTGCGTGGTGCTGCATGCGACGGTGTGCGGGCTGATGATGAACGAGGCCACGGACGCCGTGCTGGGTCTTCGTTGCAAGAGCCTTGCGGGCACGGAACATGTTTTTCATGCGCCGACGTATGTGCTTTCGCTGGGGATGATGGAAACAATCCAGCTGCTGCTGCAACCGCTGGAGAAGGGGCAGGCGCCGTGGCAGAAAAATGAGTGGCTGGGGCGGCATGTGCAGAGCCACATCGATTTCAACTCCGCGAAGCTGGTGAATGTCGATCGCAAGCGGATGGAGCAGGTGTTTCCGAATATGTATCTGAAGGGACGGAAATATCAGCCGAAGCTGCGAGTAACGGAGGAGCGCCAGCGGGAAGATGGAACGCTGAATATTGCGGGGGCGATTTCATTTATCAGCCTGGGTAACGTGGAGCGGGATGTGCGGCAGATGAAATCGGCGGCGCGGAATTTGCTGCGAGGAAACTGGTCGGCGATTGGTGTGCGCGACACGTTGCCGGCGTTGCGGCGGCTGCCACTCCTGGCGCAACTGGCGTATAGCTTTTACGTGAGCCATCGCGCCTATTGGCCGCAGGATGTGACCTATTGGCTGCGTGTGCATTGCGAGCAGGAGCCGTTGTCGGCGAGCCGAATCACGCTCGCGCCGGAACGAGACGCGATGGGGATGTTTCGCAGCCGGATCGACTGGCAGGTGTCGGCGCTGGAGTGGAAGACGATTCGGCGCTTCACGCAGATGGCGCAGCAGGCGCTGGAGAACGCCGGCCTGGCGAAGCTGGAGCCGCAGCCGGAGCTGGTGCTGGAGGACGGGTTTCGCCAGGTGACGTTCGACGACAGCTATCACTGGATGGGCGGGACGCGCATGGCTGCGTCGGCGGACGGCGTGGTCGATACGGATTTGAAGTTGCATGGGGTGCGCAATGCGTATGTGTGCAGCGCGTCCGTGTATCCGACCTCGGGATTTGCAAATCCGGTGCATACGTTGCTGGCCTTGGCGATTCGGCTGGCCGATCATTTGGTGGCTCGAGCGACGGTGACCGAGGAGCCAGTGGACGCACGGGTGCGGGCGGATGCTTGAGACGATTGCGTTGCCGGGGAGTGGTCGCGGGACCACGCGGCTGGGATTTGGCGGCTCCGGGTTGATGGGTGGGATCAGCGAGCGTGAGTCTCTGTTGCTGCTGGAGACGGCATTCGACGCGGGGATTCGGCACTTCGATGTAGCGCCTGCGTATGGGCATGGTCGTGCGGAGCGCTGCCTGGGAAAATTTTTGCGGGGGAAACGGGATCAGGTTACAGTTGCGACGAAATACGGAATCCTGCCCCCGGCGCATGCGGGACTCCTTGAAGTGGCGCGTAGTTTGGTGGGGCCTGCGGTGGCGCGGCTGCCCGCGGTTCGAAAGCGAGTGGCGCAGGCGGCCGGTCGGCTTCGGGCGAAGGCGAAGTTTTCCGCGGAAGAAGCTCGGCGATCGTTGGAGCGGAGTTTGCGGGAGCTGGGCATCGATTACGTCGATGTTTGGCTGCTGCATGAGGCGACGGCGGAGGACCTCGACGGTTCGGATTTGTTGCCATTTCTGCAGGATGCCCAGAAAGGCGGACTGATTGGTATTTTTGGTGTGGGCGGCGAGCGCAGCCATTTAAGCCAACTGTGGCAACGGCAGCGCGCGTACTGCAGCCTGCTCCAGCTCGACTGGTCTGCGGTCGAGGGAAACGTTGAACTCCCAAAGGCATTTCTCATCTATCACCGCGTAGTGGCCCAGGTGGTCGCAATTCAAAAAATGTTCGCGGACCATCCAACATTGTGCCGGCGCTGGTCTGACAAGATTGGCGTTGATCTGAGCGACCCGCAGGCCGTGATCGCGACGGTTTTGGCGGCTGTGTTGGAATCCAATCCAACCGGCATGGTGCTGTTCTCTTCGCGAAATCGTGACCATATTCTCGCCAATATGCAAGCGGCACAAGACGCTGACGCAGTTTCCAAGGGAAGGAATTTTTTGGAGCTGATGGCATTGGATCGGGAAGAGCTGGGGCTTGTCTGAAAAGAATGAATCGAACGCCTGAAACAGGTGCGGATGTTCATTGGAATCGTGTACCCTGAAACATCCGGAGCCGACGATGAAGCAACGCTGGAAGACCCAACTCGTATTATTTCTAGCGGTCATCGGGCCGGGCATTATTACCGCCAATGTCGACAACGACGCCGGCGGAATTCTCACCTATTCCCAGGCAGGCGCGCAGTTCGGCTACATGCTGCTGTGGACGATAATTCCGGTGACGCTGGCGCTGATTGTGGTGCAGGAAATGTGCGCCCGCATGGGCGCGGTGACCGGCAAGGGATTGAGCGATTTGATTCGCGAAGAGTTCGGGCTTCGCATCACGTTCATCATGATGATCCTGCTGGTCATTGTGAATTTCGGGAACGTGATTGCAGAATTTTCCGGCATTGCGGGCAGCATGCAGCTGTTCCACATCAGCAAATATATTTCGGTGCCGATCTGCGCGGTGCTGGTGTGGCTGCTGGTGGTGAAGGGCGATTACAAGGGCGTTGAAAAAATCTTTTTAGGCGCGTCGGCCTTTTACATTGCGTATATCGCTGCCGGGGTGCTGGCCGGCCCCAATTGGCATACTGCGGCGATCGCCACGGTGACATTGCCGCCGCGGAAGGCCTGGCAAAGTTCTTCGTACATTTACATGATCGTTGGAGTCATCGGTACGACCATTGCGCCGTGGATGCAGTTTTATCTTCAGTCGTCGGTAGTGGAGAAAGGCGTCAACGAGCGGCAACTCACTCCGTCGCGATGGGACGTGATTGTCGGCTGCATGTTTACAGACATCGTGGCGTGGTTCATCGTGGTGGCGTGCGCGGCGACGCTGTATGTTCACGGGATGGGAGCGATCCAGGTGCCGTCGGATGCGGCGGAAGCGATGAAGCCGCTGGCTGGGCAGTACGCATTTATCTTGTTTGCGGCTGGATTGTTCAACGCGTCGCTGTTTGCGGCGTCTATTCTGCCGCTGTCGACTGCCTACACGGTTTGCGAAGGCATGGGATTTGAATCGGGCCTGGATAAAAGCTTCAGCGAGGCGCCCGCGTTTTACTGGCTCTACACGCTGTTGATTGCGGCAGGCGCGGGAGTAGTTTTGTGGCCGCACTTTCCGCTGGTGAAGGTGACGATTCTTTCCCAGGTGTTGAATGGTGTTCTGCTGCCGATTGTAATGATCCTGATGCTGGTGCTGATTAACAAGCCGGAGCTGATGGGCAAGCACACAAACAATCGCTGGTTTAATGTGATTGCGTGGGGAACGGCTGTCATTGTGATCGGCTTGTCGATTGCGATGCTGTTTTCGCCGGGAAGTTAAAGAATTTTTCCCTGTGCCAGGTCGCGGATAAATTTTCGATCGGCGGCGAGGAAATTGTAGGCAGGCAAATCGCGCAGTTCCGCCCAGCGCATGTCCTGAAAGATACGGTTCTGCATATCGCCTTCGAAATGGTAAACGGCGAAAAATCGCAGGTGGATCGATCCGCCGTTGCGATAGTTGTGCTGCACCTCGGCGATGAAGGGGCCGATTTTGGCTTCAATGCCAAGTTCTTCCTCCAATTCGCGACGCAGCGCCTGCTCGGGAGTTTCGCCGGGCTCGATTTTGCCGCCGGGAAATTCCCATTGCAACCCCATGGCAGTGCCCGCCTTGCGCTGACAGATGAAGACTTGCTTGTCTCGCAAAATCAAGGCCGCGACCACGGCACGCATCCGAGGCTTTTCTGATTGAGGCTGCGGTGCTACATCGACATCCGGATCCATCACTTCTTTAGGATAGTGATTTAGGGCTGCTTCTGCGAATGGGCAAGTGAAATAAGGCGGGGATGCGCTGGAAATCGATTTGGATGTATCGCGGATGCGAGGCAGGCAAGCCCTTCGAGGATGGGGTGGGCGGGGGTGTTGAGAAATTCGTCGGGGATGCAGTAGACCCGGCCATTCTTGACGGCGCGCAGCGAATGCCAGCCGCGCTGGTCGATGACGCGAGCCAGGGGGACGCGATCGCCGGCGCCGCACCAGGCGAAGATGAGAATGTCGGGATCGCTGGCTGCAATGGTCTCCGCGGGGGTGGTTTCGCCAGGGTTTCCGACGAATTTGCCACCGGCGGTTTCGATCAGCTCCTTGACCCATGGCTGAGAATGAATGAGCGGCTTGCCCCACTCCTCGCAGTAGACACGGGGATGTTCAAAGGCATTTGCAGCCTGAAGGCGAATTGCTTCGACGCTGCGGGTGAGTTCGGCGACCAGGTCTTCGGCGCGATCGGAGGCATGGACGACGGAGCCGATCAGGCGGATGTCGGCGAAAATGTCGGCGAGTGTATGCGGAGCCAGCGTTAACACGGGACAGCCAGCGCGCAGAATGGCTGCGAGCGATTCCATGCGGTAGGGGACGGAGGCGATCACCAGATTTGGCTCGACCGCCAGCAGTTCTTCCATGGTGGAGGACCACGAGTCGGCGATGATTTTCACGT
>JAJXZK010000209.1 GCA_021780095.1 Acidobacteriota bacterium
GCCGAAAATCAGGACCATGTGTGGGGCACGCACGGCAGCGAGCAGCAGAAGGAAGAGAAGAAGTCGCCGTCGCGTTCTTCAGAGAGAAAGTCACCGCGCACATCTCAAGGCCCGAATCCTCGCGAAATAAAAAGGCAGGCTCGCCCAACTGAGGTACTGTCATTCGCAAGCGAATTGAAAGGCGTGCCGAAAGAATCTCTGCCGAGATTCGTACCGCCGCAGTTGGCCTTGCAGGTGGCTGAAGCGCCCGATGGGTCCGAGTGGATTCATGAGTTGAAGCTGGATGGCTACCGCATCCAGGGCCATATCGCAGCGGCCCGCGACAAAAACTCCCGCTCTGCAACTCTCATCACCCGCAGCGGGCTGGACTGGACGCATCGCATGCCGGACATTGCCGCTGCCCTGGCAGAGATGCCCGTGGAAGATGCATTGCTAGACGGCGAAGTGGTGGTTTTCGACGGAGAGGGAAAGACAAGCTTCGCGGATCTGCAGGCTGCGTTTCAGGAAGCGAAGAAAAAGCCGCTCACCTATGTGATCTTCGACCTGCTCCATTTGAATGGCCACAATCTGCGCAGCCTCCCGTTGGAGCGGCGAAAAAATATTCTCGAGAAAATCCTGACCGAAGTTTCTGAGAGCGACCATGCAGGCGTTCTGCGCTACAGTGAGCACCTCGGAACACGCGGCGCGGATATCTTTGAAAAAGCATGCGAATTGGGAGCGGAAGGTATCGTGTCGAAGAAAGCTTCCGGGCCGTATGTCTCAGGCCGCAGCGGTAGCTGGCTCAAAATAAAATGCGTGCGCCAGCAGGAGTTTGTGATCGGCGGATTTACCCCGCCTTCAAAAACCGGTGTGGGCATTGGCGCTCTCCTGCTGGGTTACTACCGCGACGGAGAATTGATCTACGCGGGCCGCACCGGCACGGGGTTCACGCAGAAGGCGCGTCAACAAATGCGCAAGCGGCTTGAAGAAATCCGTGAGCCGCATCCGGCGTTTTCCAGCGTACCGCCCGACGGCGCTCGCGACGCGCAATGGGTGCAGCCAAAGTATGTGTGCGAGGTAAGGTTTGCCACCTGGACCGCCGACAACCTCGTCCGCCAGGCGTCTTTCCAGGGCCTGCGAGAAGACAAGCCTGCGAAGCAGGTGACGCGCGAGTTGCCGGTCGAGACAGATTCGTCAAAGCGCCGCCCCCGAGCAGAAAACAAAAAACCCGAACCGTCAAAGAGGGCGCGCAAGAAACCCGCCACGGTCGGAGTCTCGTCGCGAAACCAGCGCTCCAGCCGAACTTCAGGCCGCGCCGTCGCTTCCAAAACAAATCCGAGCAAGCCCAGCGAGGCGGGCGATCCTTTTCCAATTCCGTTGACCCATCCCGACAAGCAGGTCGACTCAGAATCCAAGTTGACCAAACAGCAGCTGGCGGACTATTTCTGGGCCGTTCGGGAACACATGCTGCCCCATATTGTCGATCGACCGCTCAGCATTGTCCGTTGCCCGCAAGGCAGTACCAAGCCGTGCTTCTTTCAAAAACATGTCACGGAAAATCTCCCCGACGGGATCGACGGCATTGACATTCGAGGACGCAGAAGCGGGGTTGTCGAATCCTATATCACTTTGTCCAGCGCCCTGGGGCTGGCTGGCTTAGCGCAGATGGGTGTTCTTGAAATTCACCCCTGGGGTTCCTCTAATATCGACATTGAAAAGCCTGATCGGCTTGTCTTTGACCTGGACCCGGATGAGGCGATTCCCTGGCAGACTCTGGCAGCGAGCGCGCAAGAAGTTCGTTTGCGGCTCAAGCAATGCAAGCTCGAAAGCTTTTTGAAGACCACCGGCGGAAAAGGATTGCACGTTGTCGCTCCCATCCAGCCGGAACATGATTGGCCGGTCATCAAAGAATTTGCGCACGACATCGCCAACCAGATGGCAGCTGAGAACAAAGCTCTGTTTCTGACGAAAATGACGAAGGCCGAGCGCAAGGGGAAAATATTTATTGATTATCTGCGCAATGATCGCGGCGCCACATCGATCGCGCCGTTCTCTCCGCGAGCGCGTCACGGTGCGCCCGTCGCAGTGCCGATGGACTGGAAAGAACTGGATGCTGCCAAGCCGCCGCGCTTTCTGGTCGCAGATTTTTCAGATTGGAAATCGCGGCTGCGTCATGATCCATGGATGGCGATGCTGAAGAAGCGTCAATCCATTCCAGCGAAACTGTTGGAACCGTTTACTTCTTCTCAGGCGTCCGGTTCACGTCGTTCGGCGCGGAGGGATTAATCTCGCCTTTTTCCGTCTCCGGCGTAGGACTGCGCACGGCTGTGTCTCCCGGACCAGCGGTTGCAGGATTCTTTCCGTCATAGCCGGAAGGCTGGACCGCATGTTTCCGATCCTCTGTCCGGTTCTCGGCTTTTTCTTTTTCCTGGGTATCCATCCCGTCTCCTCTGTGGCGCAGTGGCTCCCGCAAGAACGCCGGAGCCTAAGGTGTGGATGCGATTTGGAATTCCTGGGTGGCTTGCGGAGTTGAAATGAAGGCTGGTTCGATTAGGAATGTCCAAAGACGACGACCTGCAGCAACAGCCATCCATTCAAAGCGGCGATAAAGATCGCCGAGGTCCATCCCAGAATGCGAAGCCAAGGTCGGTTGACGAATTCACCCATCTTCTTGGGATCGCTGGTGAAGGCCATCAGCGGAAAGACGGCAAAGCTTAACTGCATACTTAAAATTACCTGGCTCAGGATCAGCAATCGCGCCGTGCCGGACATGCCCCACAACGCCGTCACGATCACGGTCGGAACAATGGCGAGCAGGCGTGTCAGCAATCGCCGCTTCCAGGGCGTAAGCCGCAGATGAAGAAAACCTTCCATCACCACTTGGCCGGCGAGCGTTCCCGTCAGCGTCGAGTTCTGTCCGGAGGCTAACAGTGCAACTGCGAACATCGTGCTGGCTCCCGCGACGCCGAGCAGCGGTGTCAGCAGTTTGTACGCGTCGCCGATCTCGGCCACTCCATTGTGCCCGCTGCGATGGAACACCGCGGCCGCAACGATTAGGATGGCTGCATTCACGAACAACGCCACGGACAGGGCAGCGGCGGAATCCAGGCTGGCCAGCAGGATGGCCTCCCGCTTGCCTTTCGATGTGCGCGGATAATCTCGCGTCTGCACGATGGCAGAATGCAGGTACAGGTTGTGCGGCATCACTGTCGCGCCGAGGATTCCGATGGCGATGTACAGCATGGTCCCGTTCGACAATATCTCGTGGGAGGGAACAAATAAATTCCACGCGATCGAACTCCATTGCGGGTGCGAAAAGAAAATCTCAATCGCAAACATCACTCCGATGGTGCCGATTAACACAATTACCACTGCTTCCAGATAGCGGAAGCCGCGACTCTGCAACAGCAAGATCATCAGCACATCCAGGCTGGTAATCACGACACCGAGGAGAAGAGGAATACCGAAAAGAAGCTGCAGTGCGATTGCGGAGCCGATCACCTCTGCCAAATCGCAGGCCGCGATTGCAATTTCGGCGAAGATCCAAAGCCCGATCGTCACTGGTCTGCTGTAGTGTTCGCGGCAGGCCTGGGCCAGGTCCTGCTCTGTCGCAACACCCAGCTTGATCGAGAGCCCTTGCAGCAGGATCGCCAGAAGGTTCGACAGCATGATGGCGAACAGTAGTTTGTAGCCGAATCGCGAGCCTGCGGCTAAGTCGGTCGCCCAGTTTCCGGGGTCCATATATCCCACGGAAATAAGAAAGCCAGGGCCAATGAAGCCAAGCGCGCGCCGCCACAACTGCGGCGACGAGGATACGCGCACCGAGGAGAACACATCGGGCAGCGAAGGCCGTCGTGGCTTGGGTCCCGCTTCAATTTGGGATTGGACATCAGGCATTCTGGCGGATGTAGGCCTCTTACCGCAGTATGCCACAATTAGTTAACGATGGTTAAGTGAGCAAATTAATTTGCGCTAACGTTTCCGCCGTTTGACCCAGACTCTCTCTGCGGCGGGCCTGCCTAGGGTGATGGTTCCCGAGGGCGTTTGGATGGTTACTGTTTCATCATAGTTGCGGGCCTGGAGTTGTACTCGGGCGTTGGGTCCGATACCGGAACGATGAAGAAAAATCAGCAGTTTAGGATCTCGCTCGTGCAGAGAAGAAACTGTATACGAGACATTTTCTGCAGCATCAAACAAGGGAACCAGACCGCGCTTTCTCAATTGTTCAGGGCTCTCCGGCAGAACAGAATTGCCGTGCGGACAAGTTCCATTTTCCCCGAGTTTTTCAATCAGCTTGGCCTCGAAAGCCGGTGAAACCGCGTGTTCCAGGCGCTCCGCCTCGTCATGGACGCGATACCAGTCCATGCCAAACATTTCCGACAACATGCGCTCGATCAGATGATGGCGGCGCGCAGTGTGATAGGCCGTCTCTTTTCCTTTCGGTGTCAGGCGAACGATCCCGTCGGGTTTCACTTCCACATATCCATCGCGCTTCAGGCGCTTCAAAGCCATCGTAACTGCGGGCGGTGAAACAGAGAGCCAATGAGC
This sequence comes from Acidobacteriota bacterium, assembly GCA_021780095.1. Next base: position 4,528 of record JAJXZK010000209.1, read on the forward strand.
CAGCGTAGACGAGATGACGGTCTGGCCTTCTGACTCGGCTTCCAGAATTGCTTTTAGATAATCTTCTTTGGAAATCGTGATGACTTCTTTCGTCATTGTTGTTTCGGCTCCGGAACAGCAGGCGCAACTCTACGGCCATGGTATTCCATGGGGTGATTTCGGAGGGAGCACAGGCTTTTGGGCGACCTTTTTGGGCCCAGGAAATATGGTGTCCTTAGCAACCATATTTGCACAACTGGTTGCTAAGGCAACTAAAAGTTTTTGCTGAATCCGCCGCTTCAAAAAAATCCGCAAATTGTGGCGCAAAATTCGTCGAATCTGCGATTTCGCACTTTTCCGCCTCGGAATTCTCAACCTGGAAACGCCGCCAACCTGAGAGAAATCGAGCGGCGGATAGATCGAACCGGAGGTGCCCCTTTTCGGTCTCCGTCGCAGGGCATAAAATAAGGTGTCCGAGACAGTTTCTGTGCCTCGTAGAGGGGCCTGGAGCGATCTCTCCGCGCGGTATGACAGGGCCGTGTGACAGCGAACACAAACGAACACCCACCTGGCGTGAGAACATATTGAAAGCGAAGCCTTTGACATTGAACAAGAGAGACGCACGAATGACAGTACCCACAGACCTTCCAACGGTCCGATGCGGAACTATTTCCGGCGGCTTTGCCCGCACTTTTCAGGAGTAATTTAGAGCGTCGGCTTTTCAGCCGGCGCTTGTTTTTTGCAGTTTAGGAACACTGGGGCGGGCTCGCCGCGGCGAGCCGGTCCTGAACTGAGTGGAGATTGCCGGAACGCACCTCGAGTGCGGTCCGCGGACGAACAGGAGCGAGGATTTCCGATGAGTGCAAGTACCTTAGAGTTTCCGAAAAAAACAACGGCAAATAGTAAGAACGGCAAGAATGGTTCGGCGAGTTCCAAGCCGGCGAAAACGCAATACGTCTATTTCTTCGGCGGTGGGTCGGCAGAAGGCAACGGCAGCATGAAGGAGACCCTGGGAGGCAAAGGCGCGGGCCTGGCCGAGATGACTAATGTTGGCCTGCCTGTGCCTCCGGGCTTCACCATCCAGACGGAAGCATGTCGGGAGTATATGAAGGGCGGATTGAGCCCGGAGATCGACACCCAGATGGACACCGCGCTGCAGCGGCTGGAAAAACTGCAGGGCCAGAAGCTGGGACAAGGCGACAATCCATTGCTGGTCTCGGTGCGCTCGGGCGCAAAGTTCTCCATGCCGGGAATGATGGACACCATTCTGAACCTGGGACTGAATGACAAGTCGGTGGAGGCGCTGGTTAAGAACACCAACAATCCCCGCTTCGCTTATGACTCGTATCGCCGCTTGATCCAGATGTTTGGCAACGTTGTCCTGGACATCGACAAGGTAGCTTTTGAAGAAGTTTTTGACGGAATCAAGAAGAAAAAGGGCGCCAAGCTGGACATGGACCTGGATGCGAAAGCGCTCCAGGAGGTGATTGCGGAATACAAGAAGTTGATCCGCAAGCACACCAAGATGGATTTCCCGCAGGACCCGCACACGCAACTGGTGATGGCCCGTGATGCCGTGTTCCGTTCGTGGAATAACAATCGCGCCAAGACCTATCGCCGCATCAACCAGATCGACGACATGCTGGGCACGGCTGTGAACGTTCAGGCCATGGTGTTCGGCAACCTGGGAGAGACCAGCGGAACCGGCGTCGGATTCACGCGCAATCCCGCGACTGGAGAGAACACGTTTTTCGGCGAGTACCTGCTGAACGCGCAGGGTGAAGATGTGGTTTCCGGCATTCGCACGCCGGAGCCGATCAGCGACCTGCAAAAGCAGATGCCGGACGTCTACCACCAACTGCAGACGCTAACCAGCAAGATGGAAAAGCATTACCGCGATGTGCAGGATTTCGAATTCACCATTCAAGAAGGCAAGCTGTACATGCTGCAAACCCGCAATGCGAAGCGCACGGGCCTGGCCGCGGTACACATCGCGATCGACATGGTGGATGAGAAGCTGATCACGGAAAAGGAAGCCATCTTCCGTGTGGAACCGAATCAGCTGTACGACTTTCTTGTTCCGCGTCTGGATGAAAAGGACAAGAAGATTGAAGTGCTGGCGACCGGTTTGCCGGCTTCGCCGGGCGCGGCCGTAGGACAGATCGTTTTCAGCGCCGAGGATGCGGTGAAATTTACGCAAAACGGCAAGATGAAGTCGGTGATTCTGGTGCGATCTGAAACGACCCCGGAAGACATCGCGGGCATGGAAGTCGCGGCCGGAATTCTGACATCGCGCGGCGGCATGACCAGTCACGCGGCGGTGGTGACACGCGGCATGGGCAAGTGCTGCGTGGCCGGAGCGGGCGACATCAACGTCAACGAAAAGAAGCAGGAAATGCGCGTTCTGGGCAAGGTGCTGAAAGAGGGCGACTGGATTTCCATGGACGGAACCACCGGCCGCGTGATCTTCGGCAAGCTGGGCATTCTGCCTGCGTCGCCGGACGATCCCACACTGGTGCGCTTCATGTCGTGGGTGGATCCGCTCCGTAAACTGAGGGTTCGCGCCAATGCGGACATTCCGCGCGATGCCAAGCAGGCGATCCAGTTTGGCGCGGAAGGCATCGGACTCTGCCGCACGGAACATATGTTTTTCGCGGAAGATCGGCTGCCGCACATGCAGGCAATGATTCTGGCGAACAATCTGAAAGAGCGCCAGGCAGCGCTGAAGAAGTTGTTGCCGATGCAGCGGGCGGACTTTACCGGGCTGTTCAAGGCGATGAATGGGCTGCCGGTTACGGTGCGGCTGCTGGATCCGCCGCTGCACGAGTTTCTGCCCAAGCGGGAAGATCTGCTGGTAGAAATTGCGCGTTTGGAAATTACCAAGCCGCGTTCGCCGAAACTGAAAACGCTGCACACCTTGCTGCATCGCGTGGAAGAACTGCATGAGACGAATCCCATGCTGGGACTGCGCGGTTGCCGTTTGGGAATTGCCTTTCCTGAGGTGACTGAGATGCAGGCACGCGCGATTTTTGAGGCGGCGGTGGCTGTCAAGAAGTCGGGCAAGGATGTGAAGGTGGAAGTGATGATTCCGCTGATCAGCACCATTGAGGAAATGAAGAACCAGGCTGCTATTATTCGCCGCATCGCCCGGCAGGTTTTCTCTGAAAAGGACGAGTCTGTGGAGTACCTGGTGGGAACGATGATCGAGCTGCCGCGCGCTGCGCTGGTGGCCGATCAGATCGCGCAGGAGGCGGAATTCTTCAGCTTCGGGACTAACGACCTGACGCAGACGACGTTCGGCATCTCTCGCGATGATATCAACCAGTTCCTGCCGGCGTATATCGGTCAGGGAATCTTCAAGCAGGATCCGTTCGCGGTGCTGGACCAAGAGGGTGTGGGGCAGTTGTTGAAGACGGCGGTCGCCAAGGGACGCGAAAGCCGGGTGGCGTTGAAGCTGGGGATTTGCGGCGAGCATGGCGGAGAACCGGAGTCGGTGAAATTCTGCCACAGAATCGGGCTCAACTATGTTTCGTGCTCTCCGTTCCGGTTGCTGACGGCGCGCCTTGCGGCGGCTCAGGCAGCGGTGGAAGAAGCTCGTGCCAAGCAGACCGGCGCGGCCTCGACGGGCGACACGCGATAGAGAACCTTATTAGCTTTGTACGAATGCAGTGAATGATGTATCTGGCCGCATGCAGCCTTTCTGAAATGGAAGTTTGTGTGCGGCAAGTTTTTTGTGTGTAGATGCAATCCCACGTCTCAGAAGCTAGACCTGGGGCACCCATCACCCGAGGGATGTCTTCATGAAAACCAAATCCGAGGGTTTGTTTGAAGGGTTTCTCTCCACTAACAATCTCCCTTTCGAGAAGATCAAGGAGGACGAGACGCCCAGGCCCGATTACCGCGTCTCGTTCGGTGGCTGCGTGATCATCTTCGAGATAAAGGAACTGGCGGAGGATGGGAATTTCGGCGTGGTCAAAGATCCGACCTACCCCCAAATCAAGAGCAGTTCGCGCACCCTTGGCCGTCATATCCGGCGCACGATCAACGACTCAAAGAAGCAGATCCAATTCGGGGCCGATCAAGGAATTCCCTCGATTCTTGTGATTTACAACAACATCGATCCGGTCTTTCAGGCCTTCGGCACTGAGCCCATGGATTTCACTGCCGCGATGTATGGCGCATACACGATCTTAAGAGACAGAGAATCCACAACCCCGTCGCATTGGTTCAACGGAAAAGACCGGATGCTTCGAGAGAGCCAGAACACGTCATTCAGCGCCGTCGGCCATCTGTGCGACCTTGGTGGAACAACTACAGTCACGCTGTACGAGAACGTCTTCGCAAAGATCAAGGTTCCCTACAGCCAGTTGCCCGCGTGCTTCGATGTGCGCCGTTTCGACGTGTCAACCGACCCCCTGATCGTGCCTTAGGCGGGTCGCGGGCTGGGAGATGATGCTATATAGGTCAGAGAATGCCGTTAGTTTGAGGGATGCACATCTTCAATCCCACTCAAGCCCACCCTTCGCCAAGCTCAGGCAGGCTTTGAATGGGGCACCCCGGCATCCAGGGGATACGCGGTAGCGCCACGACTGCATGACGGGTGGAAAATCCCAGGTCTCAGAGGCGAGACCTGGGGCACCCAGCATCCCCGCGCCAAGTCTCTCTTTTGCGTTGTCAGCTGCGGGTGCGGTGGATGGCTTGATGCCATGCGGCCATCTTGCGCCGTCGTTCTTCGGGGTCGGAGTGCGGATCGAAGCGGCGCGACTCACACCATTGGCGCTCCAGCTCTTCTACGTTGGACCAGAGGCCCGCGCCGAGGCCTGCGAGATAACAGGCTCCCAACGCGGTGGCTTCCGAGGTTTGCGAGCGCACGATGGGGATGCCGAGCACGTCGGCCTGCATCTGCATGAGCAGATCGTTGGTGGAAGCGCCGCCATCGACGCGAAGCTCGTGGACGCGCAGACCGTCGGCAGAACCGTCCGCATTGGTTTCCATGGCTCGCACAATATCCGCAACCTGAAACGTGATGCCTTCGAGTGCAGCGCGGGCCAGGTGAGCGCGCGTTGCGCCGCGCGTGAGGCCGAAGATAGCGCCGCGCGCGTGCGGGTCCCAGTGAGGCGCGCCAAGGCCGGTGAGCGCGGGCACGAAGATGACGCCGCCGCTGTCGGGAACGGAGGCCGCGAGGGCTTCCACCTCGGGCGCGCTGTTGAGGATGCCGAGGCCATCGCGCAACCACTGAATGGCCGCTCCGGCGACGAAGATGCTGCCTTCGAGCGCGTAGTGGGTTTCGCCGGCGATGCGCCAGGCGATGGTGGTGAGCAGCCGGTGGGGCGAGCGAACCGGCGTGGTGCCTGTCTGGAGCATCAGGAAGCAGCCGGTGCCGTAGGTATTTTTTGCCATGCCGGGGCGGAGGCACATTTGTCCGAACAGCGCGGCCTGCTGATCGCCGGCGATGCCGGTGATTTTTCCGTTGGGAAGAAGTTCGCTCGCGACGGCGAGGTTGCCGCTGGAGTCGACGACCTGCGGCAGCATGGAGCGGGGGATGTCGAAGATGTCGAGTAGCTCCTGATCCCATGCGAGCTTGTGGATGTTGAAGAGCAGGGTGCGCGAGGCGTTGGAGACGTCGGTGATGTGGCGACGGCCGCCGGTGAGTTTCCAAATGAGCCAGCTGTCGACGTTGCCGAAGGCGAGCTGGCCAGCCTGCGCCTGTGCGCGCGCGCCGGGAACATGCTTGAGTATCCAGCGAATTTTGCTGGCGGAGAAGTAGGCATCGAGGACGAGGCCGGTTTTCTCTGAGACGAGCGATTCGATATTGCGGCCGTTGTGTTCGGTGGCGGCGATCTGGGCGCAATCTTCGGCGGTGCGGCGATCCTGCCAGGCGATGGCGTTGGCGATGGGGCGACCGGTCGCTCGCTCCCACACGAGGGTGGTTTCGCGCTGGTTGGTGATGCCGATGCAGTGAATGGCGGCGGGGTCGAGGCCAGCGTCGCCGAGAACAGCGCGCACAGCTGCGGACTGCGAGGACCAGATGGCTTCAGGGTCTTGTTCCACCCAGCCGGGCTGCGGATAAATCTGCGGCAGCTCCCGCTGGGCAATGTGGGAGAGCGTGCCGTCGTCGCGCATCAACACGGCGCGCGAGCTGCTGGTTCCCTGATCGAGTCCTAGGATGACGGCCATGTTCGTGGATCAAGCGCGCAAACTGGCTAGCGCGGGATACAGTTTGCGATAGGTTTGATAGCCGCGGTCATAAACTGCGACGGCGGCGGGATCGGGACGAATGGTTTCCGCAACGCGGATGGACGATTCGCAAGCAACGTCGATGTCCGACCACGCACCTGCGCCGACACCGGCGAGCAATGCCGCACCGTATGCCCCACCTTCTTCGGCGACGAGCAGTTCGACAGGGCGGCCGTAGATGTCGGCTTGAATCTGCCGCCAGAGTGGACCGCGCGCGCCGCCGCCGCCGAGACGCACACCGCGGACGGGAATGCCAAGCTCAGCAAACAAAGTGAACGTATCGCGCAGACTGTAGGCGACGCCTTCCAACACGGCGCGGACGAGGTGCGGCTGGCGGTGACTTGCGGTGAGGCCGATGAAAGCGGCGCGGACGTCGGGATCGAGATGCGGCGTGCGCTCGCCGAAAAGGTAGGGCGCCCAGAAGACGCCATCGCTACCGGCAGGGGCTTCGGCGGCGAGGGTCATTAGCTGCTCATAGGGAGCGGGTTGATATTGCGCGCCGGCACCGATGACATCGCGAAACCAGCGCAACGAGAGGCCTGCAGCCTGGGTGACTCCCATAACGTGCCAGCGTCCGGGCACGGCGTGGCAGAAGGTGTGGAGACGGCCGAGGGGATCGCGGATTGGCGCATCAGTTGCGGCGAAGACGACGCCCGAGGTGCCGATGGTGGCGCTGACGGAACCGGGCTTGAGAATTCCCATGCCAACCGCGCCTGCACCCTGATCGCCAGCACCGGCAACGATAGGCGTGCCGACGGCGAGGCCTGTAGCGGCAGCGGCGGATTTGCTGACAGTGGCGCATACGTCGGCGGACTCAAACAACTGCGGCAGCCATTCCATGGGAACGCCGGAAGCTTCGGCCATAGGAACGGACCAACGCCGGTGCGTGACGTCGAGCAAGAGCGTGCCAGAGGCTTCCTGCACATCCATAGCATAGACTCCGCTCAGGCGAAAGCGAACATAATCCTTCGGGCAAAGGATGTGGGCGATGCGGGAGAAAATCTCCGGCTCATGCTCGCGGACCCAGAGAATCTTTGTCAGCGTGAAGTTGGGAAGCGCGGGATTGCAGGTGAGCTCGATGACGTGCTCGCGGCCAAGTTTTGCGTGCAGCCAGTCGCACTCGGGACCGCTGCGGGTGTCGCACCAAATCAGCGAAGGGCGAAGGACTTGTCCGTCGGCATCGAGCAGGACAGCTCCGTGCATTTGTCCGGTCAGGCCGACGGCGGCGATGTCAGCCGGTGAACACGCAGCGGCGGCCAGAACGGTGCGGATCGATTCCTGGGAGGCGCGCCACCAGTCTTCCGGGTCTTGCTCTGCCCAGCCGGGAAATTTGGACTGGAAGGGCACGTGTTCCGTGGCGTGGGAGGCAACAACTTTTCCGGACTCATTGATCAGAACGGCGCGGGAACCGCCGGTGCCAACATCAATTCCTAAAAAGAGCACAAGATTCTCCTGGCTGAAGTGTCGGGCAGTTTGGAGCGAATTGCAAAAAATGCTCAGGTTGGTGGAAGGCCGAATGCGACAAAACGGCAAATTTCAATGACTGCCTGAGGATAGGCCAAAACGTTGAGGCTCGACAATGCCGAGTGGGAACGGCCGAAGATCGCGGCAAAAAGCATTGCGCCAAACGCGTCGCGTCTCTATGTTGTGTACATATGACCCTGAACCCTGCTGGGGATGAAGAAGAGAAGTCTGGAGCGCGACATTTCACCCGCGGTTTGGGGCTGTTCGACTCGTCGATGATTGTCATTGGCATCATGGTGGGCTCCGGCATTTTTATTGTGCCGGCGGAAATGGCTCGCCTGATCGCCAGCCCGGGATGGCTGCTGGTGGCCTGGGTGGTGACCGGCGTGCTAACCGTGACCGCTGGGCTGACGTACGGCGAGTTGGCGGCGATGATGCCAGAGGCTGGCGGGATGTACGTCTACCTGCGCGAGGCATTTTCTCCGCTGATCGGCTTCCTGTATGGCTGGACGCTTTGGACGGTGATCCAGACGGGGACGATTGCGGCGGTTGCGATTGCGTTTGCGCGGTTTGCAGGAGTGCTGATGCCTTCCGTTGCTGACAATCATTACCTAGTTGCGCCGGTACACGTGTTTAGAAATTATTTCCTTTCGCTGTCGACGACGCAACTGCTGGCGATTGCGATTATTGTGCTGCTGACGTTTGCCAACAGTCTTGGGCTGAACTATGGTCGCATCCTGCAAAATATTTTTACCGTCGCCAAAATTGGGGCGTTGGCGGCGCTGGTGGTGCTGGGGTGCACGATCGGCGTTCATCATGCGGCGGTGATGGAAAATTTCCATCATTTCTGGTCGGTGCGCCAACCCATTTCATTTGCCCGTGGGATGGATGCTTCGACGGGAGTGGGAATGTTTTTGGTGATCTGCATTGCGCAATCAGGATCATTGTTTGCGGCGGATGCGTGGCACGACATTACGTTTGTCGCGGCGGAGGTGAAGAATCCCGCGCGCAACTTACCGTTGGCCCTTGGCCTTGGGACTTCATCGGTGATCGTGCTGTACCTGTTGGCGAACATCGCCTATCTTTGCACGCTGCCATTGAGCGCGATTCAGCATGCGCCCGCCGATCGCGTGGCGACGGCGGCTCTGCAGAGTATTTATCCGTACGCGGGAGCGGCACTGATGGCGATTGCGATTATGGTGTCAACCTTTGGCACAGTGAATGCAATGACCCTGGCCGGTGCGCGCGTGTTTTACGCGATGGCGCATGATGGGCTGTTTTTTCAACAGGCAGGCAGATTGAATCGCGCACGTGTTCCTGGCTGGGGATTGGCGATCCAGGGAATCTGGACCGCGTTTCTGGTGCTGCCGCGCACCTGGAATCCAATCACGCAGCAATATGGAAATCTCTACAGCAATTTGCTGGATTATGTGATTTCCGCAGCGTTGCTGTTCTACATTCTGACCATCGGCGGTGTGATTCGGCTGCGGATCAAGCGGCCGGATGCGAATCGACCGTATCGCGTGTGGGGATATCCATGGCTACCACTGCTGTATATTGCGGGCGGCAGCGTGATTGTGGTGGTGCTTTTCGTGTATCGCCCGGCGACAACATGGCCGGGTCTGGCGATTGTTGCGGCGGGTGTTCCCATCTATGCGGCCATGCGCTGGCGGAACAAGACGAGCTCGTCGCGATTGCTTTAGTTCTTCGCGCGGAGCTTCCAGAGGATTTGGCGCAACATGCCGAGCCAGGTGGAGGCGTCTGCACTCGAGAGCTGCATGCGCCGCACCATACGGCGAATATTTTCTTCTTTCGAGTCGGGGCATTGGGCGGCGATGTATTCGCTGATGCGCAGAGTTTCCAGCAACACCGTGGTGAGGCGCGCTATTTCTTCCGCGGAGGCACGCGGAATTTCCGGAGCGCGGAAGGGCGGGGCTGCATCGCGCGTGAGTTCATACAGGCAGACCGCGACCGCCTGGCCGAGGTTCATGGAGGCTTGTTCTTCGCGCGTGGGAATGTGGAGCAGCCAGTGGCAATGGCTGAGATCCTGGTTCGAGAGGCCAACTTTTTCTGAGCCGAATAAAATGGCGACGCGCGACGCGTGCTCGGGCGGCGAGGCAAGCTCTTGCACGATCGACGACGCGCCATCTTTCAAAACTTGGAGAGGGTGTTGCAACTGTCGATGGCCGATGGCGGTTGTGCCGACGACGAGTGTGCAGTCTGCAACGGCCTCGGCGACTGTGGAGAAAATTCTTGCATCGGTCAACACGGTGGACGCCCCAACAGCAGAGCGGGCTTCGCGAAATGCAAGGTCGTATGGATGCACCAGGCGCAGATGATGGAAGCCGAAGTTTCGCATGGCACGCGCGGCCGCTCCGATGTTGAGAGGGTTTCGCGTCGATACGAGAATGACGCAAAGACGATCGGGATCGATCAGGCCGGGCATGCAGCCCTAGTGTAGAACGCGCATCGCTGCGTTTCTATCTCCCCAGGGAGATGCGTTGACAGAGTTGTGCAACCACATGCTGGCAACTGGAAGCCGGAGGTGGATCCCGTAGAGACACGACTGCATCGCCTCCACGATATGCCAAAATTCCTGGCTTCCGTGGTCGCCATCATGACTATTCTGAAACTTTGAGTATGGACCTGTACGTTCGAACGCTGCTGATGTCAGAAGAAGATCGGCATCCCGAGGGACTGTGGTGTCAGTCGATGGGATTGCGTAAAACGACTCGGAGATTCATGGGTACAGAGCAGGGCGAATTGTCGAGGGTACCTGGCTGGAATCGATATTGCTTGACGGCTTCCAGTACAGTGCGATTCATTGCGGGGCTGGTGGAACTCACGATGGAAGGGTCGACG
>JAJXZK010000065.1 GCA_021780095.1 Acidobacteriota bacterium
GGCGTTATCGCGCTTATAGCGTCGAGCACCCGGTCGCGCGCCCAGTAGTGGTAGTCGATGAGGAGGCGGAGATCGTCGTAGGTCATCAGGTTCAGTTTAGGACTCTGGCGTACCCGCCGAATGGCCGTTATGCCGAATCTTCATGCCACTTCGTCCACCATTCAGGGGACGCAGATGGATGCGATCCTCAACCTTCCGCCCGGACAGGTAGTGTCTCAGTTCTACGAATCGGCGCAGTCCGTCGGACGAGTCGCGCTAAGCAGGTACGTACGTCAACCTGATCACGTCCTCGACAATTGGATCGCTGGCCACCAGGCGGAGCGGCGGCCGGGGCCCGGTGAAGTATGGCCGGCCAGACCCAAGCACGACGGGGTGCAGGTAGATTCGATACTCATCAACGAGGCCAAGGTCGGTCAGGCTTCCTGCCAGAACGGGTCCGGCAACTTCAATCTCCCCGTCGAACTGGGCCTTCAGCCCGCGTATCGCTACCTCTATGTCGCCGTCGACGAGTGTGGCGTTGGGGCCGACCGACTTCAGGGAGCGCGACACAACCCACTTCGGCTGGGCCCGCCATGCCGCGGCGTACTCGCGTTCTTGCGCACCCCAATCCGCAAGGTCCTCGTCCCAGTAGCGCATGACCTCGTACATGCCGCGGCCGTATACCATGCCCGACAAGCCGCGCACGCGCTCGATGAAATGACGAAAAAGCGCGGGACGGGGTGGCCCCATTTTCTCGTGGTCGACGTAGCCGTCCAGGGATTGGTTCAATTCATACACGAGCTTCGCCATGCTACAAAACCTCCATCCGAGGTCCTTCAACATAGCTTAAGCCGACAGATCCGTGCGGGCTCCCGCGAGGCGAAAAACAAATGCGATTCTCAGCCACAAATCAGGACTTTTGAGGGATAGTCAAAAACAACCGCAGGGCGCCCAACGGCTTACGTGGCTGGTTGTAAAGACTTGTCTGCGCAATGTAAAGAACATTATTGGCGAAGGAAAGAGGTCATCGAAGCGTTGTCAACGCGATCTCTGGAGTCTCCCAAATACCACCAAAATGAACGGTCTGCTGTCCTTGCTCACGGCGGCAATTCGGCGCAATTTCAGGGGCGGACCAGTTCCACGAGTGCGACGTTAATGGCGCGGTAAGGCGCAGACGATCTCGGGCAGGGTCGCCTTTTTCTGACCTGGAAACAGCGTCGAGTACAAGAGAAGATCCAGCGGATTGCGGCGGAATGCTCCGGACGGCGCGAACACGGTTGGAAAATCCAGTTCCTCAAATTCCGCCCTGAGCTGGTAAACAAGATCGATCGATGAGGTGAGGTAGACAAGAAGATCAAGCTGCTTCTCGTCTTTCACCGCCTTCACAATCTCCCGATAACGCTGAGATCCTTTGAGGGTTCTCTCGTACTCGATTCCCGCCGATACCTCCATGCAGTGATCGATTGCTAGCTCAGCAACGGCGTCGTAATCCTTGGCGAGCGGCAGGTCAATCGACTGATTCATGGATCGGAGTTCCACGTCCGAGATCCACCTGCGCAGGATTTTGGCCCTTCTGAGGGCGCCCCTGATTTCGCCAAGCTCCAGATAGTGCGCAGCCTGACGGCTGTTCGGCAACGATCTGGATTCGGAGGTGATGCTGACCAGCCCTTCTCCGCAACTCTCAAGGCAGATGAGACCGGCGCGGGTAATCGTGTACGTCGCGCCCGAATACGGCATGATTTGAGGCAGTCTTTGGATCAGGCCGGAATCGACCAACCGCTTTAGCCGCCAGCAAAACCCCTGCCGGTTGGACTCCGTTCCCTGACTAACGAGTTGGGAAAACAGCTGTCCATGGCTGATAAAGGCCGCATTGCGCACCGCAACAATCATCGGAAGATCGCGTCCAGGATTGAAATGGAGAACGCCCCGCCTCAAATGATCGCGACTTTCGTCTACTGCTATGACGACTCCCTCATCTCGAAACCGCTCCATGTGACCTCCCATTTCCCGGTTGCTGTCCTCAATTCGGCACCGGGCTCAGCCAGAACTAACGTCTCCTGAACGCCACGGAGCGCGCTCGCAGCGACGACCACGACGCTCCCGTCGTGCCAGCGGCCGTCGAAATCGATGCGGCCGATGACTGTGCTTCGCATACAAATGAGGAGTCGATCGGATGGAACGGCCTCTCCGATGCTCTTCCCGAGCAGGAGCCGATTCCACTCTCCCCGCCGTTCCGGCCCTGGACTTTGGTAGGACATGTTCTCAAAATTGCGGGCACCTGTTGTCTGGGTATGCGACGCGAGATTAATCCTCACCACTCCAGAAACGTGCCAGAGTCGCCGCTCACGGGAACCGCAGTAGAAGCCGGTGGTATTGAATACCGCGGCACGAACGGAAAAGCGTAACGGATCGGAAGCCTGATTGCCCGGCCGCAACCACCACAATGATCCGAAACTGAGGCACCGAATCACCATCCGTTTGCTCCAATCAGACTGCCTGCGCTTTGGGTTTGCGCTGCTCTTCCAGGCTGTCGTGGGCCCGGCTCAGCCGCTCTCGAAGGTTGGTAATCTGGTTGTCCTTTGCCTGAAGTTGTGCCGTCTTTCGCTGCAGTTTGGTTTCAACTTCCGCAAGTTGTGCTTTCAGACCCCCGACTTCGGTGATCTCAGTCTCCTGTTTTTGGGGGTGATTCGGAACGGTCGCGGCTGGCGAGAACTGACGCTCTTCCACGTCGCCCCGGCCTTCCCGTACCTGGCTGAAGTCCAACTCTGACTGGACGGGTTTCTCGGAAAGCTCGGCAATCTGGTTTTCAAGCCGCTGCCTTTCGCCATCAAGCGCGTTGTACCGGTCGACCAGCGCATTGTGTCTGGCGATCACTTCGAGAGCCTTGGCACGCGAGCCGATGTACGCATTGAAGAGCTGCGTAACGATGTCGGCGGAGATCGTGAGCCGCCGTTCCCGGTCTCTCAGCAACCAGCCGTTTCCGGTAAGGGAGATGCCGAAGCCCATGCCGAGCAGGATCAGGCTCCAGAAATAGACTTGGTGCAGCGTGTTCTCGAAGACCTCTGTTCGCCACTCTCCGACCACGGCGCCGTAGTTTTTGTCCTGGGGATTGATCCCCGCGAGAGTCTTCTCGACTATCCCCTTGTGCTGCTGTGCCTTCCACTGGTGCGCCATTGGATCGTACGAACTGCGATCGGCCTGCAGAGCATTTGCAGTTGTGGCCAGCGCCAGGAAGACGAGTACGAGCAGTGCATGATGCTTCATTTCTTCCGCCTCCTTTGTCTCTTCTCTTCGAGCTCCGGTGTCGGAAAGCTCAGGTTCAGGCCGTGCGTGTCCGAAGCGAGCGTCAGCAGTTTCGGATATACGTTCATGGGCACGCGCGGCAGCCAGTGGCTCGACGCCTTCCGAATGTGCAGGTGCTTGTGGATCGTGCCGAGGATCGGATCGGTCACCAGCATTTCCATCTGGCCAACCGGCATCTTCTTGATGTGCTCGTCCTGCGCCAGCGTGTCCTTGATCTCTGTCTGGCTGCCTTCCATTCCTTCCTCGAACTGTGTGTTGAACACGCCTCGCTTTTCGACGTGCATACTGCGCCTCATCTGGCGCACCCGTGCGCTGGCGTTGAGGAAATACTTGGCGGTTTCCTCGTCCTTGGTGCGCAGCATGAACGTGGTGTTGGGGGCGCTCGAAACGTCGTTACGGAATCCCCGGCCGACCTGGAGTAGCTGCGGCGCGCTCTGAAGCGCGAACAGGAAAGCGACATTGGCGCCACGCGCTGTCTGCAAAATGTGCGCAAAGTTCTCGTAGG
>JAJXZK010000082.1:0-12188 GCA_021780095.1 Acidobacteriota bacterium
AATTGGGGCGCGGCCGTGGCCGCCGTTGTCTGCCTCTTCTTCGTCGGCGTCCGCCATGGCTGGATGGGGCCGCACCTGACGCAACAGGCGCTGGGAATGTGGCTGGACAAGTGGCAGATCGGCCCGCTGCGCGTGCTCAACCTGCTGGCCTTCATGGTCGTTTTTTATTCGTTGCGGAAATACGTGCTGCGGGCGGTGGTGGTCGAACCATTTCTGACTCTGGGCAAAGCCTCCCTGCACGTGTATTGCGCTCACCTGTTCTTCGTATTTGCGGGGTTGGCACTGCTATATGGTGAGGTGGAACAGCTCCACGGCATGGTGGCGATTTCGCTGGTCGCAGTCACCTTTGCAGTGCTCATCCTGGTGGCATTGAATGAAGCCAGAAAGCGGTGCCGGAATCGCGAAGCTAAATTGTTGCAACAAAGGGACGCAAGCTCCATCCCAGTCCAGGAGGCGGCCTAATCCTCCTTCTTTGTCCGCTGCGCCGCGCGACGCTGCTTTACCCAGCCGGGCTTTACGGTTTGCCGGGAGCGGCCAATAGCCAATGCGCCAGCGGGTACCGGCTCCGTAATGCAGGAGGCCGCCGCCACATAGCTGTCGTCTTCCAGCGCGACCGGCGCGACCAACGTGGAGTTGCTGCCGACAAAAACCCGGTCTCCAATCTGCGTAGGGTGCTTATGGACACCATCATAGTTGCAGGTGATGACGCCGGCGCCGATATTGCAGCCGGAGCCAATCGAGACATCGCCGAGATAGGTAAGATGGTTCGCCTTCGATTTCTCTCCCACCTGTGCATTTTTGGTTTCGACAAAGTTGCCGACGTGGGCTTCGCGACCAATTTGACTGCCCGGACGCAGATGCGCGAAAGGTCCGATGAAGGCTCCGTCACCGACGGTCACTTCGTCGAGCACGCAAGAATTGCGAACCATCGCGCCGTTACCAATCGTCGAATTCTGAATCACGGAATAGGACCGAATGCGACAATCCTCGCCCACGTGAGTGTTGCCCAGCAACTGCACAAACGGCTCGAGGATCGTGTCCGCGCCCACGGTGACAGCCGCGTCGATGACGCAAGTCTCCGGTCGGTGAATGGTCACCCCATGCGCCATTAGCTGACGCGCAGCCTGCATGCGTAACGCGCCTTCCAAATCCATCATTTCGGCAATCGTATTTGCTCCGAGAACTTCCGTTGCGTCGCCGACCTCATAGGCCACCACGCGTTCACCGGCCGCCCGCAGAATAGCCGCCATGTCGGTCAGGTAATACTCCCCGTGAGGGTTGTTGGATTGCAGCGCATCAATATGGCGATAGAGCGTGTCGATGTGAAACACATAGATGCCGGAATTGATTTCTGCAATATGCAGCTGGTCGTCCGCCAACGCCTTTTGTTCGACAATAGCGGCGACGTCCGGGCTGGTCGGCGATGCGCGTATTACGCGTCCGTATCCAAAGGGATTTTCTGGTCGCGCGGTCAGAATGGTCATGGCAGCTTTTTGCGTCTGATGAAAGTTACGCAGATGCTCGATGGTTTCCGGTCGGACCAGAGGGACATCGCCGGAAAGCACCAGCAGATCGCCCAGCCCTCGGACGGATTCACGCAGACACTGCACCGCATGTCCGGTACCCAATTGTTGCCTTTGCAGGACGAAATGCACACCCGTGGAAGATATGGAGCGCTCCACTTCATCCGCCTGGTGACCCATGACGACAAAAACGTGGTCCGGCGAAGTGACGTTCAGGACAGCGTCCAGCACGTGCTGCAACAATGGTTTTCCAGCGATCGAGTGCAGCACCTTGGCGCGTTTCGACTTGAGCCGCGTACCTTTTCCGGCGGCAAGAATTGCAGTGGCAAATGAGTGAGATTCCATAACGTACCCATCGTCTCACAGCTATGGGGTCAAAATTCAGGATCGCGGGCTAATCGCGGATCGGTGGCTTGCGCGACAACTCGGGTGGTACGCTGTGGCAAAGGTTCGACGGTTCCGCGAAAGAGCTGCATCTAAACAGGTAGAGATCACGCGGCAGAGCGGTCTGCAATACAGGAGTGAAGAATGCGTCCACGTCTTCAGTGTGGTTTTCGTGCTATGTCCGGCTTGCTGATGTTGAGCTTCGCCTGCGCTGTAGGATGTAGCGGCTGCGGCTCTAGCAATAATTCCTCAGGAACCACAGCCACTACGAGCACCACTGGAACAACCGGGTCGACTGGTACGACCGGGACAACCGGCACCACAGGAAGCGGCGGCAGCATGCAGGTGCTGACGTATCACGATGACAATACCCGCGAGGGTCAGAATACACAGGAAACGATCCTGACGACTGCGAATGTCACCTCGTCCACCTTCGGCAAGGTGAGTTTTTATTCGGCGGATGGCAGAGTGGATGCAGAACCCTTGTATGTTCCTGGAGTAACAATTGCGGGCGCCGTCCATAACGTGTTGTATGTCGTGACTGAGCACGATTCCGCCTACGCCTTCGATGCCGATTCGGGCGCAGTTCTCTGGCACGTCTCTACCCTGGGCTCCAACGAAACCACCAGCGATCCGCGCAACTGCGGCCAGGTTTCGCCGGAAATCGGCATGACCTCCACTCCTGTCATCGACCCCAAGGCAGGCTCCCACGGCACTATCTACATGGTCGCGGCCAGCAAGGACGGCAGCGGTAACTACCATCAACGCCTGCATGGTCTCGACCTGACAACCGGAGCGGAGCAGACTGGGAGCCCGGTCACGATTCAGGCCACATTCCCCAGCATGGGGCCAGAAAGTTCGAACGGCCAAGTGGTCTTCGATCCCAAGCAATATAACGAACGCGCCGGACTTTTGCTGCTGAATGGCGTCGTGTATCTCGGCTGGTCGTCCCACTGCGACATCGAGCCCTACACCGGTTGGCTCATGGGATACAACGAGAATTCGCTGGCGCAAACCAGCGTGTTGAACTTGACGCCCAATGGGTCGGAGGGCTCCATCTGGCAGTCCGGTGCGGGACTAGCGGCAGATTCCTCGGGCAACATTTACTTTCTCGATGCCAACGGAAGCTTTGGCACCGCCTTGAACTCCAGTGGTATGCCCGCGAACGGTGATTACGGCAACGCGTTCATGAAAGTCTCTACCGGCGGCAACAAGCTGACGCCCGCGGATTACTTCACCATGTCGAACACGGTGGCGGAGTCGAATGCCGATGAAGACCTGGGCTCCGGCGGAGCTATGGTGCTGCCCGATGAGACGGATGCGTCTGGAACTGTGCGGCATCTGGCGGTCGGCGCCGGCAAAGATGCCAACATCTATGTTGTGGACACTGGCAACATGGGAAAGTTCAATTCCAGCGGCAATACCATTTATCAGGAATTGGGTGGCGCGCTGACCGGGCAGGAATTCGGCATGCCGGCCTTTTGGAATAACACCGTGTACTACGGCGGCGTTGGCGATTCGATTCGCGCCTATCCCCTTACTCAGGCGAAACTGGCGGTCACTCCCAGCTCGAAAACGGCGCATCAATTTCCATACCCCGGCGCCACGCCAAGCGTCTCCTCGAACGGCACCTCCAGTGGAATTCTCTGGGCAGTCGATAACAGCAATCCGGCAGTTTTATACGCTTATGACGCGAGCGACCTGACGAAGGAGCTCTACGACAGCAACCAGGCGGCGGCGGGTCGCGACCAATTTGGCCCAGGGAACAAATACATCACGCCGATGATCGCCAACGGCAAAGTGTACGTGGGGACGACCAACGGCGTCGCCGTGTTCGGCCTGCTGAAGTAAATCAGCGGTTTCGTTAAAGATTCCCATGCTGCCGGCGATCCTCAATTCTGCGCCATACCTTGCGTAAGCCAAGCCGCGAAAATTAGTTGTGATAACGAGCATCGATTCCGGAATCTGCGCATCCATAGTAATCAGAAAAGGAGAACCACCTATGCCGCCCATTACTTACGAAATTGATTCAACCCACTCTGCCGTTCACTTCAGCGTTCGCCACTTAATGGTCTCCAACGTGCGCGGGGAATTCACCAAGGTTTCCGGTACGGTTAAGTTCGACGCCGAAAAGCCCGAAACGTCCACCGTCGAGGCCACCATCGACGCCAACTCCATCAGCACCCGCGATGCGCAGCGCGATGGGCACTTGAAGAGCCCGGATTTTCTGGATACGGAGAAGTTTCCCACGATCGCCTTTCGCAGCAAGAAGGTTGAGATCCAGCCGGGCGGTGGCAAAATCACCGGCGATTTAACGATTCACGGCGTCACCCGCGAGATCACCCTGGACGTCGAAGGCCCGTCGCCGGAAATGAAGGATCCATGGGGCAAGCAGCGCATCGGCGCGTCTGCCACCACCAAGCTCAGCCGCAAGGAATTTGGCTTGACTTGGAATGCAGCGCTCGAAACAGGTGGTGTGATGGTTGGCGACGAAGTGAAAATCAACATCGACGTGGAATTTGTTCGCGGATAAATTCGCGCGGCAAGGTTGAGAGGTTTATTGGTTCTCAGAAGCGCGGGGCAGGCTGTCACCTTGTGCTTCTGAGTTGTGCTTGGGTCGGCCGGTGAAGGGCCAGGCTTATTCGGTCCAGCGGCGGAAGATGAGCGCACCGTTGGTGCCGCCGAAGCCGAAAGAGTTGGACAGGGCAATATCGACCCTGTGCGCCACCGGCTTGTTCGGCGTGTAGTCGAGCGTGCAGGCGGGGTCAGGATCCACCATGTTCATGGTCGGAGGCAGCATGCTGTGCTGCATGGCCATCACCGTGATGCCGGCTTCCAGGCCTCCGGCACCGCCCAGCAGGTGGCCGGTCATCGACTTGGTTGAGCTGATCTTGAGCTTGTGGCTGGTGGCGTGTTCGCCGAAGACGTTAGCAATCGCCGTTGATTCCAGCGCGTCCCCCAACTGCGTGGATGTGGCGTGCGCATTCACGTAATCGATTTCATGCGGCTGGATTCCGGCGCTGCGAATGGCATTCTGCATCGCGCGCGCGCAGCCCTCGCCTTCCGGCGCCATGCTGGACATGTGGTACGCATCCGCGCTCATGCCGTATCCGATAATCTCGGCCAAAATCTTTGCGCCGCGGGCCTTAGCGTGTTCCAGGTCTTCGAGAATCAGAATTCCCGCGCCTTCGCCGATCACAAAACCGTCGCGATCTTTGTCGAAGGGCCGGCAGGCGTGCTTGGGATCGCCATTGCGCGTTGACAGGGCACGCATAGCAGCGAACCCGCCAACCCCCATGGGGGTTATGGCCGCTTCCGACCCGCCGGCAAACATCACGTCCGCATCACCGCGCTCAATGATTCGATATGCATCCCCAATAGAGTGAGCGCTGGTGGTGCAGGCCGTCGCGGTCGCTTCGTTCGGACCTTTGGCACCGTAGCGGATGCTGACCTGACCAGCGGCAAGGTTCACGATGGCTGCGGGAATAAAAAACGGAGAGATTTTTCGAGGCCCGCCGGCCAGCATGGCACTGTGTTCCCGCTCGATGATGTCGAATCCGCCGATTCCGGATCCGATATGCACGCCCACCCGTTCGGCGTTTTCCGCCGTGATTTGTAGTCCCGAAGACTCCAAAGCTTCCTGGGCGGCCGCCAGCGCAAAGTGGATAAATCGACCCATCTTGCGGGCTTCTTTTTTTTCAATGAAAAGGTGCGGATCAAAGTTCTTGACTTCCGCGGCAAAGGTGACTGAGAAGCCTGTCGTATCAAAGGCTGTGATGGGCGCCATACCACTTTCGCCCGCCAACAGATGGCTCCATACCTCGGTTGCGGTTTTTCCTACACCGCAAATGAGGCCAATGCCTGTGACAACGACACGCCGCTTCAAGACTAGTTGCCGCCTTTACCGTTCTTTTTGATGTAGTCGACAGCATCCTGCACAGTCTTGATCTTTTCGGCTTCTTCATCCGGAATTTCCAGATCGAATGCCTCTTCAAACTGCATGACCAGTTCGACCACATCCAATGAGTCCGCTCCCAAGTCTTCCTGGAAGGATGCCGTGGGGGTTACTTCTGCTTCATCGACCTGCAACTGCTCCACAATAATCTGTTTCACTTTTTCTTCAACGGCCATGTCTTTCTCCTAAAACTCTTTGTTTTGAACGGCAAAACTTTTGCTGCATTGCGAAGATCGAATCGGCGAATGGGACTCTCCAAGGGGAGGGTCATGCGCCTGCAATCGCGCTTCGGGCACCTCATTCAGAGTACAGCCAAACCGCCATTGCGGACACCCGACGCGGCGGGTTCCAGCTAGTTAGCTTTTATGCTCGAAATTCGAGTGTACTGAGGGCCTGTGCCAGTGTAAAGCCGCAGGGGAACTTTCAGCCGTAGTCTTCCCGGAATTGTGCGGAATTCCGCTCCCGACTCCGGCAAGGGTACAGTAAGGCAGAGGCAAATTTGGAATGAATATCGCTTCCGTTATGGGTATGGTCGGCCTGGCTGTTTTGGGCCTACTGGTGGGCTGGTGGCTGGGCAACCGATCTGAACAATCGGCGCTGGAACGTCTGCGCGGAGAGCGGGAAGCCTTGATTTCCGATCGCACCCGATTTCAGGCCCAGGCAGCCCTGCTTGGCCAGCAGGCAGACGTGCAGAAAGCCGAACTGGAGCAGCTTCGCAGCCAGTGCGCGGCCCTGGCAACTGAGATCGCTCGCGCTCAGGAGCAACTCAAATCCGGCCACGCAGCCCTCGCTAGCGAACGCGAATTGCTGACCCAGGCGCGAGACAAGCTGACGGACACTTTCAAGTCTCTGGCCGGAGACATTCTGAAAGAAAGTAACGCGCAATTCCTGGGTCTGGCGAATCGCGAGTTATCCGCAAAAGAGGAGTCGATCGAAAAACTGCTCTCGCCGGTTCGCGAAACACTTGGCAAGCTGGAATCGCAGACCCAGCAGTTGGAAACGGAACGGGGCAAAGCGTACACGGAGGTTCTCACCGAAATCAAGAATATCCAGCGCACACACGAAACTCTGCGCATGGAAACGACGCAATTAGTGCAGGCGCTGCGTGCACCCAAAGCCCGCGGCAACTGGGGCGAGTTGCAATTGAAGCGCTGCATCGAATTTGCCGGCATGGTTGAGCGGTGTTCCTTCGACGTGGAGAAACACATGAAGGGCAACGATATCGATGCGGCACAACGTCCCGACGTAGTGGTGCAATTGCCCAACGGCAGAGCTATCATCATCGACGCCAAAACGCCTCTCGATGCATATTTATCCGCGATGAGCGCGACCGATGAAGTCCAGCGGACGATTTTTCTGAAGGCGCACGCCGCGCAGGTGCGGACACATCTGACCCAACTGGGCGGCAAACAATATTGGCAGCGCCTGCAAAATTCGCCCGACTTCGTGGTTTGCTTTCTGCCCACCGAAGTTTTATTCAGCGCCGCATTGGAGCAGGATCCAGGCCTGATTGAAGTAGGCAGTCAGTTGAATGTGATTCTGGCGACGCCAACCACGCTGATCGCGTTGCTGAAGGCGGTGGCGTACGGGTGGCAGCAAATGGAAATTACGCGCAACGCCATCGCCATCTGCAAGGCCGGGGAAGACCTCTACAAAAAACTGGCAGGCACGCAGGGATATTTCACTCGGTTAGGGAATGCCTTGAACAGCTCAGTGAAACAGTACAACGATTTGGTCGGGGCCGTGGAGGGCCGTGGCAGCGTCTTCTCGCTAGCATCCAAACTGCATGAGCTGAAGATCGGCCAGGATGAAATCCCCGAGGTGTTGCCGATCGAAAGCGCGACACGCGGTTTGCAGTCGGACCATTGGGATGAGCCGTTGGTACTGGCCGCAGCGGAAGAAAGGCAGGAGGAATAATGCGCAGCCAGGAAGCACATCGGATTGGTCGGGTAGGCTGGCTGCGCGCCGCGGTGCTGGGCGCCAACGACGGCATTGTGTCAACGGCGAGCCTGGTACTGGGCGTGGCAACCTCGCACGCTTCGCACAACGGCGTGGTTGTAGCAGGTGTCGCTGGTCTGGTTGCCGGGGCAATGTCGATGGCGGCGGGAGAATATGTCTCGGTTCATTCTCAGGTCGATACGGAGCGCGCTGAGCTAGCTATGGAACGGACGGAGCTAAAGACCGATAACAAGGGCGAGCATAAGGAACTGGCGGCGATTTATGTGGAGCGCGGTCTGGACGCAGCACTGGCGAAGCAAGTTGCGCAGCAATTAATGGCCCATGATGCGCTGGAGGCGCACGCACGCGATGAGTTGGGCATTACCACAACGAACCAGGCGCGTCCCATTCAGGCGGCACTGGCATCGGCGGCAAGCTTTGCCGGGGGGGCGGCGCTCCCGCTGGGTGTTGCCGCTATGGCTCCGGACACAAAGTTGTTGTACCTGGTCGCCGGAACTTCGCTGCTATTTCTCGCCGGCCTCGGTGCGTTGGCGGCTCGAGTGGGGGGCGCAAAAATCGTGGCAGGCATGCTTCGAGTTACATTCTGGGGAGCGCTGGCGATGGCCGTAACCGCAGGCGTAGGTGCATTATTCGGGGCCGCAGCATAACCCAAGGTTAGCCCCGAGCCCGCTTCATCGCATCCATTGGTGGAGAGGATTTTCATGGATCATTCCAGCGAAACGACACGGAAGAAGATCGAGAACAATCGGGAAAATCACCCAAAGTGCAGCGCCGGAAAACGAGCCCTGGCGGCGATCGGTGTAGGCGCACTGGTGGTCTATGGCGCACGCGTGCTGATCAATCTCTTCGGACCCTCCCTGCCGTATTCCATGAGGGAATGTCCCGGCGGTTCCAACGAGTCTGCGGAGTTTCTCGAATTTCTTAGCCTGGTCACGGATGCACCCGTCCGTCCCGCGCATATCCAGGTGTTGAAAAATGGCCCGGAATTTTATCCGCAGGAAATCGCCGCGATTCGCAGGGCGCGGCACGCCATCGACATGGAATTCTACGAGTTTAAAGAAGGCAAGGTCAGTGCGGTGTTCCTTGAGGCGCTGACGGAGCGCGCGCAAGCCGGTGTCGAAGTTCGCGTGGTGCTGGATGCCATTGGTAGCTTTACCACCCGGGCTTCCTATTTTAAAGACTTGAAGGCTGCGGGCGGACAGATGCATTGGTATCATCCGCTGCGTTGGGACACGTGGCAGTTCGCGAACAACCGCAGCCATCGCAAGCTGCTGGTCATCGACGGGCATACGGCCTTCGTCGGCGGCGCGGGTGTGGCAGATCACTGGATGATGGATACGCGTCAGGGTCCGCGCTGGCGCGACACAGTGTTTCATCTGCAAGGGGATGCGGTCCGCGGCTTAGTCTCTACCTTCTCAGAAAATTGGCTGGAAGCTTCCGGGCGGATTCTAACAGGCCACAATCAATTTGAATTTCATGGCAGCCATCGAGGCGTTCCCGCCCTGATTGTCTCCAGCACGCCCAGCGGTGGCGGCACGCCCGCCCGCATCTTGTTTCAAGCTCTCATCAAAAGCGCAAAGAAAAGCATCGTCATCACAACGCCGTATTTCCTGCCCGATCGCAGCGCCCGCCATGCGTTGGAGGAAGCCAGCCAGCGCGACGTAAAAGTTCGCATCCTGGTTGCTGGACCGCACATCGACCATCCTGCCGTTCGACTCGTGAGTCGTCATGATAGTCGCCATCTGCTGCAGGCCGGAGCGAAGATTTACGAATATCAGCCATCCATGATTCACGCAAAAATCATGGTTGTGGACGAACGATGGTGCGTGTTTGGATCGACGAATTTCGACCATCGCTCCTTCGCGTTGAATGATGGGATCAACGTCGCGGCCATCGACCGAAAGCTGGCAGAAACCTTAGTGGATCAATTCGAGGACGATCTGAAACAGAGCAAACCATTGACGATGGAGATGTTGAAAAACCGCAGATTGATCAGCCGTGCGGAATTGCTGGCTGGATCCTTCCTTGAGCGAGAGAGTTAACCGCGCTGCGCTTGATTGCGATTCGCCGAGACCGATGGTGCGAGAAATCCAAACTCCTTGTCGATCGCCTCTGCGATTCCAAGAACGATTTCATCCTCGAATGGGCGCCCTGCAACTTGGACTCCGATCGGCAAACCCTCCGGCGACTTGCCGACGGGCACCACGGCTGCTGGCGCGCCCAGCAAGTTGAACCATTGCGTGTAGCGCATCGCGTCAAGATAGTCGACCGACTGGCCTTCAATCATCCACGAGCGTTCGCCGTGGCGAAACGCCGGAATGGCGGATACAGGACATAGCAGAATGGGAAACGACTGCATCTCCCGCAGCATCTGGCTCCGTACCCGGTCTAGATTGGCCCAGGCCCACAATAATTCCTCTCCACTCGGGGGCGGCTCTCGATGCGCAATCGAAAGAAAATCGAGCAGCACCGGACTCACTTGCTCGTGCCTGCCGTCAACGATCGACTCGACAAACATGGCTCCGCAGCGCACAAAGAACTTCCACCAGAGTTGCCGCATCGCCTCTAACGCGTCAGGCCGAAATCGCCGCACAGAAAATCCTTGTTGCTGCAGTGCACGAACAGCCGCCTGGACTGCGAGCCGCGTCTCCGCGGTCACCGGCACAAGCCCATCGTCTTCAAAATAGCCGATCGGAATTTGCTTCAATTCGCTGCGAGGTATCGTGCGACGTGCGACCGGCGGGCTGACGGGATCGGTTGGATCGGGATCGCATAGCGTCTCGAAGAACATGCGGACGTCCTGCATGGTGCGAGCCATGGGGCCAATCGCGCCAAGTACGGAAAATGGCCCGATGCACGGAGGTTCGTGTCCAGTTGCGGGAATTCGTCCTGGCGTCGGCTTCAGACTGCAGATGCCGGTAAAGTGTGCCGGCGTGCGGACCGAACCGCCGCTGTCGCTGCCGAGCCCGCCAGCCGACATGCCGCACGCGATGGCCGCCGATTCGCCGCCACTCGATCCGCCGGAAGAGTACTCGAGATTCCACGGATTGCGGGTTTGCCCGTACAGCCGGTTGTCGGTTTCATACGCCATCAGAAATTCCGGACAATTTGTCGTGCCCAGAAGATTCGCGCCTGCCTGCCGCAGGCGGGAGACGGCCACGGCGTCTTCCTCGGCTACAACGCCCCGCCGCAGCAGGCTGCCGACCTCGCAGGCGAGTCCAGCGACAGCGATTGAAGACTTGATGGTCATCTGTAATCCGTACAACGGGCCGCGCGGTCCAGATGCCGTCATCAATGCGCGCGCCTGCGCCCGGATGCGCTCTTCATCCAGATTGTTGAAATGCACGATGGCATTCAGTTGGGGATTCAGCCGGTTGATTTCCCGGATATGCTCCTCAGCCAACTCCACCGGCGAAATTTTTCTCGTCCGCAGCAATGCCAACTGCTGCGTTGCGGACAGCAGTGTGACTTGGCTCAATTGGCGCCCTGAACATCAGACATGCGCGGCGCGACGGGGGCCGAAGAAACCGGATCGATCGGCGTCGAGTGCGCGGGCAGGTAGCGGAACAAATATTCCTGCGAAGTTTTGCCGGAATTGAAGCGATTATTCCATTGCAAGCTATATCGCAGCGACGCAGGGTCCATAGGATATGCGGCAGGCTTGGAATAGGGATACGACTTCATCCCATGGAACGGCATTTCATTCACCGTGAAGGGCGAGGCCTCGTAGAAATCCATGTCCTTCACGTATCCATTCGCATAGAAGAAGTAGTCGCGTTTCCAGTTGGCGGGCAGCGGCGGCAGCGCAGCGGCGCTAAATTCCGCGTCGATATCTTCTCCAGTGCCAAAGATGACGAAGTGGTTGTCGACAGACTTCAGCAACGGCGTCACATTGCCGTAATGCGTATAGGCTCCGCGCTGGCGAGCGAATGGGCCAGTCGCGCTGATGCGGTCGTAGCGATAGGTCAAGTCGCCAGGACTCTGCTCCTCGATCTGTTCCGGATAGCCGCGAAATCTCAGTGTCGAAAGCGCCAACGGCAATTCAGTCCGATGGATTTCCGCGGATCGATCCGGCCCGTTGTCCACCAGAATCTGGTCCCAATAAATCTGCAAATTCGTCACGATGCGCAGCCGTCGCGTTCCAAGGGCTAGTTTGCCCGTCAGGTCGACGGTGATCGTTCGCGGCAACCCGGCAGGGAAGCCCATGTCCGGCAAAATTGTTTTCCAGCTTCCATCTGCCATCTGCGCCTGCAACACCGGCGGCACGGGCTTCAGTCCCGCCTGCCACGCCGCATACATCGACGATGCACTGAAGTATTCGACATAACCGTGCAGCAACAACCGCAGCGGGTTCTGCTCCGTCCACG
>JAJXZK010000082.1:12198-14930 GCA_021780095.1 Acidobacteriota bacterium
ATGCGGATTTGCAAAACCCGCAAAGGGCAGGTTGGTAAAGTCGTGAACGTAACGATGGTCGCGATCGAGTAGCAGAGTGCGCACGTCTTCACCATGATTGTTCCATGCCGCCGCCACGGGTCGCGCCGCGCTGGTGACAATCACTTTATCCGCGGGGAACGGCGGCGCTTCCAGGAAGCGCGCATTCGGATACACCTCAGTATCGGCAGGATGATCGATGGCGACCAACCGCAGTTGATCAATAAAGTTGACCTCTTCCATCGGTTCGCCAAAGCGCAGGCTCAGGTAGCCATTGTGCGGCTTGAGCTGGTCCCCAGCCACCTTGATCCATTCTTCTGGGTCGGGAATATTCCTGGACGTGGGCGAAGTCCAATGGCCCACCACGCCAGCCCCAATCACGTCTGTGACGAACTGATATTGCTTTCCGTCCCAGGCGAACAACACCGGGCAAGAGCTCCCGCGGCGATCAATTTCATCCAGCGGCGTGTAGGCATCGGTCGGGACCTTCAGCTCATCCTGCAGCACGCCCGTCGGCCACAGCATGCGCACAATGTCCACATGCGTTCTATTTCCGAGTCCCGCAAGAATCTCCGGCGCACCTTGACCCATGTAGCCGGTGGCGCCGGCAACTTCCCACTTCTGCCAAAGATTGCCGGAAAAGATCTCTACCTTCGTGCCGAGTGCGGATTTGTTGTCCGCCAATCCTTTGAACGACAGCCGCACCCAATGATTTTTGTTGCCGCCATCGTTGCGCAGCAGCACCGGTGGGCCATTCAATTGCGTCACGATCAGGTCCGCATCGCCGTCGCCGTCGACGTCCCCGGCAAGCAGCGCGCGCGGATGATCCAATTTTAAGTTTGCAAGCCCCACGGCCGCCGTTACATCTTGAAATCCTCGCGGTCCGCGGTTGCGCAGTATTCGCAGTTCAGCGCCGTGCGCCGTGTCGACCAGCACAACCAGGTCAATCCAACCGTCATTGTCAATGTCGATCGCAGTCAGTCCCCATCCGCGCTTTGCGTCTAGAATCGGCAGTGGCACACGTTCGAAGCGCTTGCCGTCGACATTGCGCCACAGCGTCACGCCGGGCGCGCCCGTGTGCGTGACCGCCACATCCATCCATCCATCCTTATTGAAGTCGAAGACGTAGACGCCATTTGTCGGTGCCAGCTTTACATCGCTGAAGAGAGGAGTCGCGCGAAACGTTCCCTCACGCGGATTTGCATAGAATGTGGGCGCCGAATCTGAGCCAGTCACAACCAGATCGACCGCGCGATCGTTGTTCAGGTCGGAGAGAGTCGCGTTACGGGTCGCTCCGTGGCCGGCCAATCCAGTGGGGCCAGTCACATTGGTAAATGTTTGATTGCCGTTATTGCGCCACAAGACGCTCGGGCCGCCTGCTTCCGTCAAAGGTTTGCCGGTCACGAACAGGTCAAGGTCGCCGTCGTGGTCGTAATCCACAAAGGTAAGCCCCGCAGGCTCGTTCTGCGGCGTAATGCCGACAGCCTTGGTAGCATCCGAAAATTTTCCGTGGCCTAAATTTCTAAAAAGTACAACGCGGTCTCGCAAGGAAATGGCGATATCAGGAAGGCCATCGTTGTCGAAGTCGCCCACCGTGCAGGCGATCGCGTCACCGGTCACATCCAGTCCCATCTGATTCGCTGGGACTTCTTCGAATCGACCGCCGAGATTGCGATACGCATGAATCGCGGGTGTGCCGTCTCCCAGCGAGATCAGATCGGCTTTCCCATCGCCGAACAGATCCGCCATGCATGCGCCACCACCGGTTTCCTCTGGATCGATCGCGCCCGGCGAAGTTTTCACGTGGCTGCCGATGATTTCGCGGCCGAATCGCACAGCAATCATCGGGCCGACCTCCGGTTCCGCCACGTGGATCGACTGCGCCATGGAGTAGCGGCCCATCTCCCCGTAGGAAATCGTCATCGGCGATCCCAGCTTTTCGCCGGTGATGTGCTGGAACCGTTGAAACGCCTGCTTGGCATCGTCCAGCGCTCCCGTTTCCTGATAGGCCCGCGCCAACCCGAACTCCGCCGATGCATGCAGCGGATTCAATTGCAACGCTGCCTGGTATTGCTGGATTGCGTTCTTGTAATCCTTGTTTTGCTGATAGCCGCTGCCCAGCAAATAATGCGTATCCGCATTATTTGCATCGAGCGCAATTGCGCGTTTGAAAGCCTCGATCGTTTCCGCGGTATTGCCGTCTTTGCGCGCCACCAGTCCCAGGTTGTACCACGCGGCCGCGTTCCTCGGGTCTTGTGCGATCACCTTGCGCAGCACCGTGTTCGCCTGCGATAGCTGCTGGGAATTGAGCAGCGCGATTCCCTGATTCAGTTGCGCAATCAGGAGCGTCGGATCTTTCTCGACGGCGGCGGAAAACAATTTTTCCGCCTGGTTGAAGTTCTGCTGATTCATGTACGCCACGCCGAGATTATTGCGCTGAATGGCGTCCGCTCGCGAGGTAGGAGCGCCGTCGCCCCACGCGACGGAGGTGATGACAAGAAAAACGGCGAAGACCTGGGCAATCCGGATGCGAGGAAGCATGGGAAATACGGCTGAGCTCAGTTCGGTGCGGTTCGGTTCGCTGCGATTGAAGCCGCCGATCTTTTAGTCTACAAGATAGAAATTGGAATCTGGTATTGCGGGGCATTCATTTTGCCCGCTATTGACAGGAGCGAATCTACACGAAGGCTTTTGCGCCTTGGCTAAAACCAGCG
>JAJXZK010000013.1 GCA_021780095.1 Acidobacteriota bacterium
GTCAAATGCCCCGCGGTGCGGGCAACCGCTCAGCTAACCTTTCTGCGGATGTTGCTTACTTTGTAACGCGACCATGGCCGGTCGAACGGGCCCTTGGCCGGTCATTGGCCCGGAAGGCCAACTTTCTCCCTTCGGACGGATTGGCGACATCCGAAATTGATTGAACAACAAAGCGATCGGTGACCCAGCTTGCTTGCTGCGAGCCAGAACTCTCATTCGGGACTTATTCGTAGCGAAGAGCTGTGACGGGATCTATCCTCGTAGCCCTCCGGGCCGGAAGCCAGCTTGCCACAAGGATCACAGCCACCATGAAGCACGGAATGAGGCTCAGGACGAGCGGATCGTTGGCGCTAACTCCATACAACATGCTTGCCATGAACTTTCGCAGAAGAAATGCCGCGCCAACACCAATCACCGACCCCACGATCGCCAACTTTGCTCCCTGATAAAGAATCAGGCGCAAGACATCGCCTGTTTGCGCGCCAAGCGCGATACGAATGCCGATCTCCCGCGTGCGCTTCGAAACGGAATATGCCATGACCGCATACACTCCTACAGCGGCCAGCGCCAACGCCAGCAAGGAAAAACTGCCAAGTAACAGCAGATCAAAGTTGCGAAGCGAATCGGAATCGGCAACCATTGTTTCCATCGTCTTCACGTCATACACCGGAACCTGCGGATTCACATCGGCCACGGCCTCGGCAATAGCGTGCAGGAGTGCGTTTTGTGCGAGGCGGCTGCGAAGCGCAATCCCCATGTTTGCTTCGGCAATGGCAAGGACGCTCTTGGGAACCTGGGAGTAGGGATAATACGCGGTCGGCTCAACCGCGGCGCCTGCGCCCCAGTAGCGAACATCGGCTGCGACTCCGACGACGGTATACCACGGACTGCCCGCCAACCGCGGTTTGATTCTCTTGCCGATCGCACTTTCTCCCGGCCAGTATTCTCGCGCAAGACTCTCACTCACGATGGCGACAGGATTGGATATTGCCGTGTCCTGGTCATCAAAAGCGCGACCCTGGAGAATCGGCGTTTGAAGCGTATGAAAATAATCCGCGCCTACAGCCCGGTAACGGGTGACAATCTCGCCCTGCGCTGGCGCCGGCGTTTTGCCTTCCGTGTCGATTGGCATCTGGGTGTCCCAGCCACTCAGCGGCAGATTGCGGGCCACTGCTGCCGATTCCACACCCGGCAAAGCGCGCACTCGTGCGGCCACATCGTGGTAGAAATCGGGAATCCGTGCTCCAGTCAACTGCGAAGGCACCGCGATACGAAAGGTGAGTACATGCTCCGGCATAAAACCGAGTTGCACATTTCTGAGTGCCCACAAACTCTTCAGTGCGAGTCCGGTTCCGATCAGCAGCATACAAGCCAGCGCGGTCTCTGTGATAACCAGGATTGACCTTGTGCGATCGGATCCATGGCCAGACGAGCTTCCGCGTTCCCGCAAGCTGTCGTTCACATCGACGCGGGTAGCCTGGATCGCCGGCACGAGTCCGAAAAGTATTCCGACAACCAAAGAAACAACAAGCGAGAAGATCAAAACTGCGCCGTCGATGCTGGTTTGTTCGATCCGGAGAACCGAGGGCGGATGGATGGCAAGCATTCCGCGCAGCAGGGCAAAGGCGACCGCGATTCCGCTTACGCTGCCAGCCGCTGCCAGCAGCACGCTCTCAGTTAGCAATTGACGGATAATGCGATTCGGAGAAGCGCCTAACGCGCTGCGGACAGCCATCTCATGCTGCCGGGCCGTTCCGCGAGCCAGCAGCAGGTTGGCAACGTTTGCGCAGGCAATCAGAAGCACAAAACCGACGCAGCCCATCAGCATGAGCAGTGCAGGTCGCGCACCGCCGGTGTATGCGTCGTCAAGCGTCTGAAGGTAAACGCCGAGGCCCGTGTCGCCGTTCGGGTCCTTTCGATGCAGACGAGACGCGACGGCATCCAACTCGTTGCGCGCCTGAGCGAGGCTCACCCCGCTTGGCAGGCGGATAAAGGCGCTTAACCAATGAATGTCCGGAGACGAACTGATCTCCTTGCCTGGGTGAAGCTGCAGCGGGGTCCATAACAATTCCTTGCCCCCAAAACCATTGAACCCGGTGGGCATCACGCCGACCACGGTATAGGGCTTTCCATCCAGTTGAACGGGCTTGCCGACGATTTTGGGATCGGCTCCGTAGCGGTCTTTCCAGAGCGCCGAACTCAGCAGAACGAAATTGCCGGCTCCTGCCACATCCTCCTGCGGAGAGAATAACCTTCCGAGTGCCGGCTTAACACCCAACGTCCGCAGCCAGTCATACGAAACTTCGCCGCCAGTGAGGCGTTCAGGTTGAGCGCCGGTGCTGCTGAGGTTGAATTCCCAAGGCGCATGCGCGCCCATGTTGGCTAGCATTCCACCTTGCTGCTTCCAGTTCAGAAAATCCTGCGTGGAGAAGGTATTGAAGCTCCCGTTCGCCTGCCGCTGCCAGACCATCACGAGACGGCTGGGATCCTGGAACGGCCAGGTTCTGAGAAGGGCCGAGCGAACCACGCTGAACATTACGGTATTGGCGCCGATCCCTAACGCCAGGGTGAGAACGGCTGCAAGAGTGAAACGCGGGTTTTTTACGAGAGACCGAATGCCGAACCGGGCGTCCTGTAAGAACCTCTCCATCTGCTTGACCTCTTAGAGGATAAGATGTTCGAAGCTGTTCCCTGATTGCCGAATGCATTGAAAAATCGTCAGGATTGGCAACCAGAAACCTGGAACGGCTAGGTAGTTATGGGCATTCCAGCGGACAAAGACATCGCTCAAGGAAGGGGTCCCGGGAGTATTGTTCGGCAAGCGGGACAAAGCCCCGAAAGCGGCCTCCACCCAGGCTGGAGCGTTCCTGGGGCGACGTTCGGAAATGGAGGGATGTTTACCAGACGCAAACTGAAGAGCAGGCGGTCGTACGGGCGTTTGAAACATTTTACGGGCGGTCAAGCTGACATTGCCCGAAATCAGGACCTCGGACACACGTACAACGCCATCGATTGACGGCATGCTCTTTCACCGAGATTCTCCCGGCAAGGCGCGCGCAATCGTGGTGGATGAGTGGTAAGGGCTGAATGCAACAGTAGAAGTCTGGCCTCCAACTGAATCAAGAGCCTGCCCGCGCCTGATAATTAGAGGGCTTTCGGCCTCAGCCGCGCGAGCAGCTTATCGAATTGGACCCAATAAACGTCACAGTCCTTCTCGCTGGTTCCGCGGGTAAAAAACAGGAACTTCCCGTCCGGAGTAACGTATTGTCCCCAGCGGTGTGCCCGGCCACGGTTGATTTTCTCTCCAAGACTGACAGGTTCTGTCCAGGCCCCGTCGTGTCTGCGGAAGGAAATGTAAAGCTGGGACTCGAACGTACTGGTCTCTTTGGCGCTGACGATGATGTACGATTCATCGGGTGCGATATACAGGTCGCCATTGAACCCCGGCTCATTCAGCGGACGGCCGAGGCTTCTCACGTGGACATGACCTTCGGAGAAGGTCAGCACGCTGTATGCATAGGTAATACCGTGCTCTTTGTCGTCCGCATCGGGGTCACTGCCGACATAAGCATTGCCGCTGCGCGCAGGCATGAAATCGTAGACTCCGAAACTCTCCTCAAGGTATTGAACAGGCGCGCTCCACCCGTCAGCCGTGCGGTGTTCTTCCCAGACGTTTCTCATGCTGGCACCTTTAATGACTCTGCGCATGTATAGAGTGGCACCATCGGGAGACAGAGTGGGCGAAAGG
>JAJXZK010000025.1 GCA_021780095.1 Acidobacteriota bacterium
TAACGATCTTTCCAGTAGATGGGGCCATTGGGATCGTTCATCCAGTTGGCCGCCGGAAGCAGGTGAAATTGCGGGCGGCGGGGATCTGTGGCCAAATCCGTGGACACAGTGGCAGCCATCGCCGGAGTCAAGCGGAGATCCCGGCTGAGAGTCGATAACGCAACTGTACCGATCATGCCAGTGAGAAAATCTCGACGGTCAACATTCATAACTTGCCTGCTCGATGGAGGAGCGCTGTTGGGCCCGTTTCTATCAGCCTCAACTGCACTCGCTGGTGAATGGTTGCGGTTGCGGGTGGGTTGGCAGGTGTCGGTTTGAAAATCCGAGCGCAAGCAGCACCTGAGTGCTCGGATCCGCTCTGCCCCTGTAAGAAATGATCGCATCAGGGCAAATAGGATTCCCGAACGATTAAATCACAAACTTGCTGGAAGGTCGCCGCGCTTGCCGCGGAAGACGAAGACATGGCCGGAATACCGTTGCTGCTCCAGCACCGTCTCGACCAGAGAGCTGAATCCTTAAAAGCCGCGACGAAGACCGGTGAATCCGGCTGAGATCCGAATCCGTGTGCCTGTCTTCAGTTCAATCACCCCAACAGGGTCCCTGGGATGGCATGAATAATCGCAGGCTCCCCAAGCTTTCCGGGGCTGAAGCAAGTCAGGCATCTGTCACGTTACTACGGAGAATCAGGCGAGCCATTCGGGACGAAATTGGATTGCCGGGCATGAAAACCACGGATATAATCGTGGCCTATGCTGAGCAATGCTATGGTTGTTTCTCCCCCTTGCTCAAGGGCAGGCCAGTTCCAGTCTGAGCTACGGGCTTTCTCAGATTCGAGCGTTTACGTCTATAGCGATGGGTTTCATCGCGACATGAATAAGGCATCTGCTTGTTCCGCGCAGGCCGTCGTCTCTCTTGGAAATCCTGCGTCCAGAAGTGTACTGGATGTCGGGTGCGGCCTTGGAGCCTGGGTCTCGGAATACTGTACTTGCGCAGTCAATGATTTTCCTGGAGTCGATGGCGAGTTTATCGATCTGCGTTCACTTTCTATTCCCGTTGAGCACTTTTGGAGCTGCGATATACTCATGCACGGTCCGGCAGCGGGGGAAAACCCTTCGGCACTTGGCGCAGTGAAACTGCCCAGATGAGCTTTCCTGTGAACTCCCCTCGATCTGCAGAGAGAACTCCCGATTTTGTTGTGATGGCTGCTTCAGTTGCACGGTTAAAAGCAGCACAAAACTAGGCCAGCGCGGCGGGGTAAAAGATGTCCAGTATATCGGCTACAATGTGACGACAATTGCCATGCAGGCTGCAACAGGGCTTTCACAAATAGCACAACTCATAGCTGTTGATGCGTGCGTTCTTGATGGCGCACGAGAACAGGACCATTAGTTTATGCTTACGGTTTCCGTTGTGATTCCTGTCTATCGCGCCGAGCCAACCCTGCTCGAGCTGTACAGCCAGCTCTCGGATGCGATGTCAAAGATAACAGCGGTTTTCGAGATCATCTTCGTCGAAGATGGAGGTGCCGATGGTTCTTGGCTGATCATTGAGCGCCTGGCACGCACGGACCACCGCGTGCGCGGCATCCGAATGAGCCGGAATTACGGTCAGCACAACGCGCTCCTTTGCGGCATCCGGGCGGCAAAGTACGGCGTCATCCTTACAATGGACGACGATCTGCAGCATCCAGTAGGTGAAATTGCGCCGATGCTGGCGGCGCTGACGCCTGAGTACGATGTCGTCTACGGCTCGCCGAAAGAGGAGCAGCATGGCTTGCTGCGCATTCTCGCTTCGCGCCTGACAAAGATCGCTCTTGCCAGTACCATGGGCGCCGAGACCGCCCGCAACGTGAGCGCCTTCCGCGTTTTCCGGACCCGCCTGCGCGAGGGCTTCCAGGAATATCGCAGTCCTTCTGTGTCAATCGACGTGCTGCTGACCTGGACCACTTCACGGTTTACTGCCATCAAGGTTCGTCATGCACTCCGCTCCAAGGGCGTATCGGGTTACACCCCAGGTAAACTCATCCGCCATGCGGTCAATTTGATGACGGGATTCAGTACACTGCCGCTCCAGATCGCCAGCGTAGTTGGATTTGCCTTCGTCTTGTTCGGCTTCTCTGTCCTGGCGTATGTCTTAGCCAACTACATGATCCGCGGCGCCACGGTCCCGGGATTCACATTTCTGGCTTCTGTGATTGCGATATTCTCCGGGGCACAGCTTTTCGCCCTCGGTATTTTCGGCGAATACCTCGCCCGCATGCATTTCCGCACCATGGACCGCCCGCCCTACCTAATCGGGGAGATGGTCACTTTGCCCGTGACGGGCACAACCGTCGCAGAATCTGTTCCGGATTCCATTCAGGAGAATGGAATTGTTTAGTTTCGTCAAAGAGCGAACTGAGAGTCTGGCGCTGGACTTGAGTTATCACCTGGCGCCTTGGGACGAACCGGTTTTCCATGGCAATACAGCCGTCATCGCGTCGATCCACTTATGTATCGAGAGAGAAGCAGCAGCGGTATTCGAGGGTTTCCGGGGTTGGTGCTATCGTAACCGTACCAAACTCGTTAGCTGCCGGCTGCCTCAGGATCAGTTGGCGGAATGCGGGTTTCTGGAAAAGCAAGGTTTCCGATACATCGAGTTGAATTATCGCCCCTTTTTGGCTGGTCTTAACGGTTTCTCTGTGGATCCGGAAATTACCGTCTGTTCAGCTCTCCCCGAAGACGCGGAAGAAATCTCCAGCTTCGCGACGCAGATATTTACGACCGGGCGACTTCATGTTGACCCGCTGGTAGGGCCGGAGATCGGCAATCGTCGCTACGGCGCTTGGGCAGCAAACGCCTTCCATCACCCGGATCAGCATGTGCTGAAATGTCTGATGGGTGGCCGCATCGTCGCTTTCATGGTTGTGGAACAGCCAACTCCCGCCAGTCGGTTCTGGTCCTTGGTAGGACTTGCCCCTGGTTTGACTGGAAAGGGCCTCGGTCGGCGCGTCTGGAAGGCAGTGCTCGCCTTCCATAACAGTGAGGGCGTGAATGAAGTTTCCACAAGCATCTCATCCCACAATGTCGCCGCACATAACTTGTACGTTGATCTCGGTTTTCGTTTTCCCGCGCCCACAATCACCCTTCACTGGTGCCCATTCGGTTCTCTGCGGTCGTCTGCGCCATGATCAATCATGAATTCATTCCTGCGCCACCATTGCTTATCCACATAAGCACAACTTCCTGCAGTACACATGAGCATTGTTTCATTGCAACCAAGTCATAGCTCTCTGCAAAAGGTCAGCCGCATGAAGATCCACATTCCGTTCAACAAACCTTGCATCGTCGGTTCCGAGCTTATCTACGTCGGCCAAGCCGTTGCGGGCGGTCATGCCAGCGGCGATGGCCCGTTCACCTGGCGTGCCCAGAACATGATGGAGGAGCACTTCGGAGCACGGCGCATATTGTTGACCACTTCTTGCACTGCAGCACTGGAGTTGGCGGCACTGCTGTGCGACCTCGGTCCGGGGGATGAGGTAATTCTTCCCTCCTTTACTTTTGTCTCCACCGCCAACGCGATTGTTCTGCGGGGCGCCACACCAGTATTCGTGGATATCCGGTCGGACACGCTGAATATCGACGAGCGACTGATCGAAGCCGCGATTACGCCACGCACCCGCGCGATCTTCCCGATCCATTACGCCGGAGTTGGCTGCGAGATGGACGAGATCATGTCGATCGCCCGGCGTCATAACCTGCTAGTTGTTGAGGATGCGGCGCAGGGTGTCTTTGCCAAATACAAGGGCCGGTGGCTCGGCACCATTGGCCACATGGGCTGCTACAGCTTTCATGAAACCAAGAACTTTTCGTGCGGTGAAGGCGGAGCATTGGCGATTAACGACCCTGCCCTGGAGAAGCGCGCCGAGATTCTGCGCGAGAAGGGTACCAACCGCAGCCAGTTCATGCGTGGGCAGGTAGACAAATACACTTGGGTAGATATCGGCTCGTCCTACGTGCTGTCCGACATGTTGGCGGCTTTCCTGCTTGGCCAGCTCGAAAACATGGAAAAGATTACCTCGCGGCGCGAAGAAATCTTTAAATGCTATGACAGTATGCTCGCCCCCCTGGTCAAGTGCGGCCTGATACGCAGCCCGCTCATACCTCAGCACTGCACTCCTAATTACCATATGTTCTACCTGTTGGCAGCCGACCTCGCGGAGCGAACCGCGCTTATCGAGCATCTACGCCAGGCCGGGATTCTCGCGGTCTTTCATTATGTGCCGCTCCATTCCTCACCCTTCGCCAAATCTCTCGGCCTGCCACAGCCCGATTTGCCAGTTACCGACGATACGAGCAGACGGCTGCTACGGCTGCCCATGTACTATGATCTGAGCGATCGCGAAGTGACGGAAGTTACCGAGACCGTGCTCGATTTCTACAATAACCGGAGGACCCTATAGCCAGGCAATTCGATCTCGCATCCCTGGCGCCGGCGCTGGAGCAGCGCGAGTCCGGTCTTTGGTTCGCCAGGCAAAAGCAAGAGAGGATATCCTATCCGGCGCACGGCAATGCCGCGTGCCTTGAGGTTGAGGATCGCTCATTCTGGTTCAGGCACCGCAATCTGGTGATTCTGGAGTTCGTAAGAAGTTCCCATCGCCGCGGAATGTTCCTTGATGTTGGCGGCGGCAACGGTTATGTTGCGAAGGCTCTTATCTCTGCAGGCATTCAATGCGTTCTGATCGAGCCCGGCGTAGATGGCGCTTTGGCCGCCCGCGCCCGCGGAGTTGACCCGATAATCTGCGCACGGCTGGAAGATGCGGACCTGCCTTCCGGGTGCGCCGCATCGGTCGGCCTTTTCGATGTGTTGGAACATATCGAAGATGAAGCTGCCGCTCTTAGGCTCATCCACTCGATTCTGGAACCAAACGGGCGCCTGTTCCTGACCGTGCCGTCCTATCAATCCCTCTATTCTTCTGAAGACGTCGCGGCAGGCCATTTTCGCCGCTATACAATCCTTCGCCTGCATCGTGTTCTGGCCAAGAGCAACTTCCGGGTCGAATTTTCCTCTTACATCTTTACTCCGCTTCCGCCATTGATCTTTGTCGCCAGGACGATCCCGACACGCTTTGGCATGCGTCACTGGGAGAGACATGAGACTGCTGGCTCGGAACACACGCCGCGGGGCCCTGCCGCCTGGGTGATGGATCGCATGCTCGACCTCGAACTGCGCCACCTTCGAGCCCGGAAGCGCTGCCCGTTTGGAGGCAGCTGCTTTTGCGTTGCGGTAAAAAATTAGCGGATATGCAGATAATTCAATCCGTTCGATTAGCTTAGCCATTTCGCCGGCTTAGCGGTCCTGGTGGAACCTGATTAGCGGACCCATCGGCCAAAACGCTAAGGCACCGGACACCACCCAATCTCGGCCGTGCGCTGCTGGAGCAGAGTTTGAGGTAACGGGCCTGGGGGACGCGAAGGGTTTGTACTGGATCTAGAATACTCCGCATCCCGTCACATGGGCATTGCGCTACATTGATTAGCGAAAATCTCGGAATCGCTTTTTCGTACCATGACCCACTCGCCATGGTCCTTCTGTACCGCCCGGTAATGGCACTGAAGGTAAGGCTCAAAAATGTACTGTGACGGGTTTGTAGGGCGCATTCCAGGGAACGCTGTTGATCCGATTCCGGTGATAAATGTAGTATCCCATACCACATACTTGATCTTGCGGCGTTCCAGCGTGGCAATGACATCCTGAAACTGTGACTTAAGGTTATTGTTGTACAGTAAAAAGCTGTAGTGGGTCGGATTCTTCGTGCCGGAGACGAAATAGTAATCTGACTTATAAGGGTACACGAAAATCTCTTCTCCGGCCGGCACATGACTCATCAGAAAGCTTACGTTTGCCGTGGGACTAAGAGTATTAATGACCCCGACCCGCGTCTGGAAAGGATGAGCAACTACGGTAACTATCAGCAAGTTAAACAAAGCCAGGCATAATGCACTGAACTCTATCGTGCGCGCCATGATTCGCACGACTCTGTTTCGAGCCTCAGCTAGGAGATAAATACATAAGATCAACAGAAGCGGCGAGCCCGATACGAGATGGGGAATATCTCTCCGTTGATATTCGCCGAGCCAAATTGCAACCCCTGCTACCGCATAAAGCGAGACCTCGGGGGCGAGTGGTTTACGTAGGTAAGTCAATCCTAGAATGACAGAAAGTAAAGGCAAAGCGGCAACAAATACATATGGCATGATTAGAACTGAAGCAAGTGCAACCGACAAATGTGAATGGTCTCCGATGCTAACAAATTCACGCCACGAATTAGTGATGCCCATGCCGTAGTTAACATGGTTAATAGCCCCGTATTGTTTGAAGGGAAATATAAGGTTTGCATAGACCAAGCTTCGCAGGGCATGTCGGCTCCAGAAGAACAACAGCGTGAAGAAGATGGCCGCCGAATATCCTGCGGCGATTAGAGCAGACGGGCGGAACCCCGGAAAGCGCCCTCGCTGAAGCC
The DNA here is from genome assembly GCA_021780095.1 of Acidobacteriota bacterium. The sequence continues at coordinate 6,503 of JAJXZK010000025.1, forward strand.
ACGTCCAACCCAAAAGGGCGCAAAGGAGGAGGACTCCTTTGGGTTGAAGAATGCATGTTGTGAGGCCTGCAAGAACTCCCGCTGTGATGAAATATATCCGTTTGTGATTCTGGGACCCAAGCACCATTGAGACAACGGAGAGAAGGGCCGCGAAGTTGCTGTCCACGTGATGGCTGGGCCAAAACGGAAAAAGTGCGGCCATCAGCACGAGGCACGCCGTCGCTGAAAATCGTGGAGATAAGCGCCGCGCCAAAAAGTACATCGATACTCCCGTTCCGAACAATGAAACAAACAGGCAAATCCTTGCGGAAGCGAACGAATCCCCAAATAATTTGAAGAACGCTGCCAACCAGTAGAAGCTTCCAGGTCCCATACCTTCAAAGAAGTCTCGTGCGAAGACTTGTCCGTTAACAATTCTTTCAGCGCCGGAAAGGAAGATCCCTTCGTCGCTATTAAGGAGCATAAAACGCATCATGGGAATGAGGTAAAAACTCGAGCAGATGGTGAAGAGGAGATAGCATTTCCAAGAAGCGAGGGCTCTAGCCGTTGAGTTCTGGACTTGCGGCGATGCGGTTGTCAAACTCAATCACTTCTCCTAGCTGACACGGTGGTGGAATCTATGCGCACGAGTCACGCGCTTCTGCAATTGTAATTATGCAACAGATCAATGTCATTTTCAGCATCCGTTTCCCATGCCTTGATGACTTTGGAATTGTCAATATCGGCGGCGCAGCGGATTGTCTGGAAACCCATGTTGGGGCCAATAGCCATCTTGGTCCCGCTACCAGTCGCGGGACTATGGTTATCTTCCGACGAAGTATCTGCTTCCCTGCGTACCCGCGGTAATTCTTGTCTGCTTCCGGTGGTCGGAAGAAGTTTCGATCCGGTTTACCCGGGCTGCAATCTTGGCCTTCATCGCCTGCTGTACCGCCTGCTCGGTTCTGATCCTGCGCTCTGACGCAGAATTTTCCGAATTTGATCGAGATGCCTTGTACCAATTGATTACACCGCACGTTGCAGAAGGCGAAAGAGTTTGGTTCCCCGGGCAGTACTGGTCGTATTGGTATGCGCCCCTGGCCGGGGCAACTCTTACATTCCCGGGGGGCCCTCAGCCAAAGCCCGGAGATTTGCTGGTGGTGGACGTGTTTGCGGCTGCAGACCATTCTCCCCTACAGCATTTCCCACATCGAACATTGGTGGAAACGATCTATCACAAATATCGGTTCGGAAGAACAATGGGAGCTGGAAAAGGCCTTTACTCCAACAAGGCTGGTTTTTGGCTGTGGGGATTTGGTGAGAGTGAAGAGGACCGATTTGAACTCTGGAGAATCGACTGAGAGTCAGGTGCAGGCGGCCTATCGGACGACGGCCGCTCGACCTTGGCCGTGAGGCCATCGGGGGCCGCCAGCGAGGACAGGGCCGCGCCCAGATCGGCAGGACTTAACGTATCTCCCAGACCACCGCGCACCGCGTGGTCCATCAAGAAATGTCCCCTCCCGGCTCTTTGCCACATGGGCCTTGCAAGCCGGTCCTATAGCTCCGCAAAGACAACGGCCAGATCGAAGAGAAACGGCCGCTCCACAAGATCTACCTTTCCGAACACGTCATCCTGCTCGCGCTAACCTGCCTCTGAACGACCTTGCTGAAGCACTCTATGCCTGAAGGTAGGGTATCCAGACCTGCATCGCGGCAGGATCGCGGTTTGCCCAGGCATAGTATGGAATCAATTTCACTTTGACAGGAATCTCCTGCTCCTTAATTGTCTTGTCAGCTGAGTAGTAGAGACCCCTGTCCGTCTGCGGCTGACTGATCGACCCCGGATGCTCCAGAACCATCACACCGTTCAAAAGGAGCGCATCGAATTGCGCGCTTGTGAGCCCGTCCAGTTTTACTGCGTAGCCGGCAAGGCTCATTCCGTGATCTCGGTTGCTCTGGTCCAGATGTTCCATGCAGAACACGATCGGCCCGCGCTGAAATGCAACTCTTCCTCTATCTTCGTTGACTGCCGGGTTCGCCTTGAGAAGTTGCGTAGTCATATCGAAGTTCAACTCGATGATGTCGTTCGCCAGCCAATGGCGACGAATTGCTAGATAACGGCCAGGCTGCGCGCCGTCGATTTGCCCCCCATTCACCTTGACGACATTCTTGGCCGACCAGCTAGGAATGCGAACATAGACCACAAACTCGCTCGGCGTCGATGGACTGACTGAGATCTTTACGTCGCCATTCCACGGGTAGTTCGTCGTCTGTTGAATCTTCAGGCCGTTGCCGTCTTGCAGGTGCCAATTCATCTCGGAGTTGTCATACAGGTGCACATAGACCCCGTCGGAGCTGGTGCTGTAAAAGTAGCCGGGCAGTGACGCAAAAGTCCGCTCCAGATTGGGGGGACAACACGTCGTGTCATACCACGGATTACGAATCTTGCCCTCTGTGGAATGCCGGTCGCTTGAGTCCCCCGACGGATCGAATGCCAGTGGATTGCGATAGCAATACGTCGTACCATCCAGCGACATTCCGGAGTTGATGCCGTTGTACAGTGCGCGCTCCATTACATCCGTGAACCGCGCCTCTCCAGAGGCCGCTAGCATGCGCCAGTTCCACATCATGTTGCCGATGGCGGCGCAGCTCTCGCCATATGCGCGCGCGTTCGGTAATTCGTAGGCATCTCCAAATGCTTCGCCGGCCTCGCGTGCGCCCACTCCGCCTGTGACATAAAGCTGATGTGCCGTCAGATCCTCCCACAGCGCGTTGAGGGTCTTCCAGTAGCTCTGGTCGCCCGTCTCAAGGTAGTAATCGGTGGCACCGCAGCATGCATACATTGCGCGAACGGCATGGCCCTCCAGCTTCGTACGCGAGGTGAATGGAATCCCGCAGAACATGTATGTGATTTGCCGCGGCGTCAAGGGAATCCTGGTGTCTCCGCGAAGAATATAGCCCGCAAGGTCAACGTACTCGCGCTTGCCCGTCGTGCGATACAGTTCAATCAGCGACATCTCGATTTCCGGATGTCCTGCGACGATTCCCTTTTGCTCCGCTCCCGGACCATAGCTAGGCATCAAAAACTCATCGAGAAATCGAATACCGGCATCAAGCAACGTACGGTCGCCCGTGGCCCGATAGTACGCAACTGAGGCCTGCAGCAGGTGGCCAATGTTGTATAACTCATGGCCGGTCTCCTGCGTCGGATACAACATCCGTAATGGCTTCCTCTCGCCAACATAGAATGTATTCAGATAGCCTCCCGGCTCCTGAACTGCAACAACCTCGCGAATCATCTCTTCCACTGTCTTGCGCAGCTCCGGCTGGTCTGTTGTCTGCAGGGTAAAGGCAACTGCCTCGGTCCATTTGTAAATATCCGAGTCTGAATAAACCGGCCCTATTTGCCGTGCCGAGGACTTTCCGGCTAGCCGCAAAAAATTGTCCATGCGTCCATGCGCCAACAATTCATCATGCATGGTAGGAATACTGGAATTCACATTCGTATCGCGCCGCTTTGACCAAAATCCTTCCTTAATGGTGACCGCGCGAACCGGGACTGTCTTCAGCTTGGCAAAGGGAGAGCGGGTCAGGTCAATGACGCCTGCGTCTTTCCACGCCATACTTGGCCTGGCGCCGGTTTGCGGTTCGTCTGCATTCGGCATGAACAGACCGTCAGCACGGAGCGCGCCGTGCCCCACAGCCGTCGGAATCATGGAGGCTGCGACGGAGGCGATAAACTTACGACGAGATAGTTTGCTCTTCATACTCGAACTCCTCTCAAGATTCCTCTCTTCGTCCTAAATTCAAGAATGCGGGCAACTGCGACTCGAAGTGCGAACCATGTTCCCAGCGGAAGGTTGCTTCGTCCGCGGCGAACCGCCGGACTGCATCGGACAGTCATCCTTCAAGGGCCGTCGACAAGCTGTCCATAGCGGCACCTGCGCGTGTTTTCGCTGCTCGCCGCCTTGCAAGTTGAGTAACCCGACTAGTCAATATGGAGTGACCGGTTCCCTGCGCGATGCGCGGGTTAGTCTGTGAGACCTGAAGGCAGCACGGATCAGAGCCACAAGCGGAGAGGAACCGGCCACTCCATACTGACTAATAAGATACAGTCACTGTCACGATAACCTGTCAAGAATCGCCGACCTCTGAGAATTGACCCTCGGAGGATTGTTTATGGCCAACACGACCGCACTACTCTACATTCACTGTGCCGCAGGGTATAGACGGAAAAGCATGAACATCCCTACTTCAGCGACATTCTGCTCGAATCGCCAAATTGGCGTAAGCTCCGCATCGCGACTCGACAGTGACTGTAGAGTTTGGCCAGAGTTTTTCCGTCTGAATTTCCAAACTTCTGAAAGATAAACAGGTCAGTAATGGTGGAGGCGGCGGGAGTCGGATTAAACAATTGCACTGATTCTAAATAACTTATTTACTTTTCAACACCGCTCAAAACACACGAACCGACCGATACGCGGTTTCGGAGTACGTGTGGAGTACACGGGTCTTCAACGTCTCGCTGACTTCTCCCACTCACCGATCACCGAGCACGTCAAGAAATCTGCTCCCAAGATCGCGGCCACCCGCACGACGATCTTTAACCTGCCCACGCCGCATCTCAGATCAATAAGGGCACCCGTTCGCCGATCAGCGGATGAAGTGTCTCATGAAGTCTGAATGGCTTGATGGATTTAAGGCTTTTCGGATGCTGCAAAAGTCGCAGGAAGTCTGCGAGTCCGACCTGCTAGAATTCGCGTAGTTTCCTTTTCAACCTACTGATTCCCCTCTGTTTGGGGCCCGGGGATGCACATTGAACGTTCAGGGTGTTGCGAACCAAGCAGGACGATTGATTGAGGGTGTTCAACGCCAGACACGTATTCTTCTTTCGAAGAATTCCGACACTGAAGAGCCAACCACAGGCGATCTTTGGAAAGACGTCTCCCCCGCGCTTGAAAAGGCCCTGGCGGTCTATGACCGGCAAGAATCGCCGGAGACACCCGAGCAGACCTGGGTTCCTTGGCGTGAAACAAAGAAGAGCTGCCAGCAGGATATTGAAGAAATTCTCAACACTGTTCTGGCGGTCCTAGGCACCTGCGGCGCAGCTGGATATCGAACCCGCATCCGAAATCTTCAAGCTGATAACAAGGTGTCTCAGACCCGGATCGCAAGGTACCGGGAACAGATGCTCTCGGCACCGGCCGAAAACGCACAGAACTTCGTCGAGGGCTTACTCGTTCAAAGTAAAGAGAACCTGACCGACAGTATTGCCGATGAGACAGACATAATTGCGGAAAGAAACAGGCAGATCGAAAGTTTCAAAGCTGGGTTCCGCGAACATCTACAGCACATTGGGTTGAACATTTCGCCGGAGCAAGCCGATTCCTTTCTACTTCCCGTGGTTGATGACGTCATTCCGATGGCCGCGGTTATATCGAACATCAGTCGCATAACAGAGCAGTTGCAGGGGCTGGTAGACGCCAGCAAAGAGGCTTCTGCGGAGACTAAACGGTACTACGGCATGTACGTACTGCTGGTCTTTGCTGTTGATCGCCTCCAGACCCATTTCGTGACCGAGATCGACGAACTTTTCTTACACAGGATCGCCAGGCACGAAAAGGACGCAGCCCAGCATATTGCTGATGCCGAGGCACAAATCAGGAGTGGCGGCCCACGTGAGCAGTTGGCCGCAAATATTTCAGGAAATACTCGAACGATTGAAGCTTGTCGCCTTCTTGCCGGCAGGCTGCGAGAGTACCGGCGGGCGATTTTGGATGATAACCGCAAGGTTCGGGTCCTCGAAGCGGCTGCCATAAACACATACAGGACCGTATGCCTCAGCCTCAACATCGCTGAACTGATCGGATACTGTGACGCGGCGTTTCGCGCCTTACGCGAATTGCGCCTTCCACCGCTGAGGCCATTCCAAGGCATTCAATTAACCGAAGAAATGCAAAAGCTCGCCGAGCGTGTGGCCTTCGAGGAGTAATCAATGGGCTGGTTCTTCAGGAAGTCGTTCCGTTTGTTGCCCGGCATTCGGGTCAACCTATCGAAAAGCGGACCGCGCGTGAGTGTCGGAGTTCCCGGCGCACGCGCCAGCATCGATATTCATGGCAAGACACGCGTGTATGCAGGGAAAGGTCCACTCCGATATCAGAAAGCGATCACAGTCAAGCGAAAACCACTGGGTGCTATGAGCGGCAACGGACTTCTTGCCGCGCTGAAGCGAATACTTGGCTGAATGGATAGAAACCCGGCGTTCTCGGGCGCGTTTGGAGGAAAGTTGGAACCGCTTCTTGATTATTATTCGCGAGTCGATTCACAAGCAGTATCGGTACAGGCCGCCGTTCTTGAAGAAGTCACGTACCTGAAGGTGATTGGAACGGGAACCCAACAGGCTTACACGGGAACAAAGAGAATTGCAAAGGGATTTTTCGACAGAATTGGGATACACAACAGTATCGACGACACCCCCGCGAAGTCCATCGCAGAATTGGTACTTCAGCGCGCTGAGAACTGGTCGCACCGAGGCAAAGCCGCTCGGGAGTTCGTTGTTTGCACCTTGGCCTCGCGCTTGGGGATACCATCGACTGACAACGGCACTTTGTCCACACGTCTTATTGAAGAGGCTGCGGCAGGATACGACATATCTTCAGATCTTTTACTCAGTCAACAGGCGGAGGCAGTTGCGGCAAAATACCTGGAAGACTGCGTGAAAGGTTTGCAGGAGCAATTGAAAAAGCAGGATCCCACACAGGTCCGAATCACTGAACAACTCATTGCCAAACAAATTGCAGCGATGACTCCGGAAGAACGGCTTGAGATACAAAAGGCACTTAATCTACAGACGCTTTCGGCGAGCAGCTTGAGGTCTGCAGTTCTCTCGACCGGATTGCCAATCGCAGGCATGGTTGCTGTACAGGCTGGAGGTTTCGGCGCCTACCTAGCTCTTACAACCGTCATGCATGCGGTCTTCACGAGCATGTTGGGAATCACCCTGCCCTTTGCAGCATATACAGGGGCGACAAGCGCGTTGTCGTTTCTGACTGGGCCGTTTGGCGTAATGCTCTCTCTGTCAATTGGCCTTCTTGGTTACTTCTGGGGCCAGAGAAAGATCCAGCGCAGTCAGTATGCCATGATTGTTTGGACCTGCGTTTTGCACGCCGGACAATCATTGGTTCCCTCCACAGCATCGTTGCCGTCTGCAAGAGTCCACCGGCTTTTGAGCGACAGCAAAAATGGTGTTACAGAGGTTCCTTCATCTGAGGAGCTAGACTTCTCTGCATTGCAACTCGAACGGCAGACACAGATTTGCACGTCTACGGAATTGAGTCAGGCGCAAAAATCAGCCGATCAAGCATTACATCGCGTTCAGTCTCTTGAAGAGCGCCTGCGTCGAGCAGAGGCATCGTTGGCCTCTGCTCTTGCGAGCCAGCACAATGAGCAACAGTTGAATAGCGCCCTACAATCATTGATTAACAAGCAGCAGAGCGCAATCCGCGAATTGAACGTTGAGTTAGAGAACGCAAGGAAGTCCGACGATCAGCTCAAGGCGCATTTGGAGAAACGCAAGAGAGATTTCACTGAAGCGGAAATGCGATTTGTCAGTCGACGGGAACGAAGGGCAAAGGAGCTCCAGTCGCTCTGGGCAATACATTTCCCGAAGATTGACTTCCATCAACAGCCGCTCAGGTGGTGCGCAGAACAGGACTTCAGCGGTCGCCTTGAGGTCGAGCGTGCACTAAAGGAATTGGCAGATGCTCCAGACCCAGTGAAGCTCAGCCGGTCGCGAATGCATGATTCTCACGAGCATCATTCAAGGTTCACTATTCCAAAAGGGGTGGAATGTCGGTTGTTCTACACCGTAAGCAACGGCCGAATCAGCATTCGCCGCATGTGCAAAAAGAAAGACTGTTGAATGAGGTATGTCGAGGGCGGAGTAAACCTAGACACCGAGGCCAAGAAAAAGTGAGTCAGCAAATCACGCAACCTCAACCCCATCCAATTCGTTGCTTTCCTCAGGTTCGCTGGTATACCTGTCAGCTCTGGCAGAATCGTCTTCGGGATGTGCGAGACCAGCGAAAAGCGAAGCGAGCTTTGCCGGCAATGGCTTACCAGTTCAAAAAGCGATCCATGTCGATGAAAACTGCGCTAGTGGAGGCGGCGGAAACGCATTCTTCATAATTCATTGATTACAAATATGATAGCCAGACGTGACACGAGTTGCTGTCTCGAATAAACCATTTATTATCAATCACTTATGGTGGAGGCGGCGGGAGTCGAACCCGCGTCCGAAATCGTTGTCAGCCGGGAGAGTCCATGCTGTGTCCGGTTCCGAAGGTTTCACTTCTGCCGCTC
>JAJXZK010000077.1 GCA_021780095.1 Acidobacteriota bacterium
GGCTTTTCGACTGCGATTACCCGCGCCATGGACGCCATTGAGCGGCAGCGCACGACGGTTGGCTCGCACGAGCGCATCGGCATCTTCCGCGTCTTCGGCCGCGACGCCGGCTACACCGCTCTCTACACCGCGTATGTCACATCGCTGCGCTGCTGCATCCCGGAGTACAAGGTAAACCTGCAGCGCCTGATCGAAATCCTCATCGCGGACAAACGCAATAATCCCAGCAACTATGCGCTGGTGGTTCTCTCCGAGGGCGCGGAGTGGGAGGGCTACAAAATCAAGGAATATGGGCCCGCCGATGCCTTCGGCCACCGCAAGAAGATGAGTGTGGCGGAAGACCTGAGCGATGAGATTAAAGCCGCTACCGGCGAAGAGACCATTGTCAGTGACCTGACCTACGATTTGCGCTCTGGCAGTCCGGACTTCATCGACCGCATGGTGGCAGCCACCTACGCCGGTATGGCGATGGACGCTATCGAAGACGGCAAGAGTGGTCTGATGACAGCAATCAGCAGCGGCTGTTACGCGATGGTGCCGATCCCCGATCCCAAACTCGGTCCCCGCAAAGTAGACATCGCCACCATGTACAACACGGAGCGCTACCGCCCAGCCTACGATCACAAACTCGGTCTGCCGATTTTCCTGACCCGGGCCTAAGGCCTGTTGCCACGACTCGCGAGATTCAGAACCTGATGTCAAGCTACTCGATTGTTGAGGGTCGCAGGTAGACTCCGGACTTGAGTCCGGGGGAACGAGGGGAGCCCAGGACGCGCCTTCAGGCGCTGAGGTATACTGCAGCCGCCCGATATAATGCCCGCATGTACACCCCTCAGGCTGGAATCTTCGCCCTTGGAACCCCGCCTCACGCGTACCTGGAATTCGACATTCTCGACGCGAAGAGATACAAGCAGTTCGCCGCGAACATCGCAGCCATCCGCGAACCGAGAACCACCACCGGCGGAGTGAATTCGTCATCGGCTTTCGCCCAGAACTCTGGCGCAAGATTCTTCCCGACGACTCCCCGGCGGACGTCGAAGGCTTCAACCAAAACATTCAGGGTATAGAAGATTTCGTTATACCTGCCACGCAGCACGATGCGCTCGTCTGGCTCTCCGGCAGCGCCTACGACATCATCTTCGATATGGCGCGCTCCGTCATCCACGACCTCGCAGGCCACGCCACACTGGTCGAAGAAACTTCCAGTTGGGCCTATCGGCACGATCGCGATCTGACCGGCTTCATTGATGGCTCGGAGAATCCGACCCTGCTCGAAGCTCCCGTCGATGCGCTCTTGCCCGAAAACATTCCGGGCGCCGCCGGCTCCGTCCTGTTATTGCAGAAATGGAAGCACAACGTCGGCGAGTGGGAAGCTCTGCCCGTCCACCAGCAGGAGCTCATCATGGGACGCACCCAGACCGACAGCACGGAACTCGAAAATAAGCCCGAGGACTCCCACGTCGCCCGCACCGATCAGGACGAGTTTGGCAAGATATTCCGCCGCAACATGCCCTACGGCAACGTCGAAAATCACGGCACCGTGTTCGTCGGCTTCAGCTCAGAGCAGAAGCGCCTCTCCAGAATGCTCGACAGCATGGCCGGCCTCGTGAATGGCCAGCGCGACGCCCTCACCCGCTACACCCAGCCCCTCACCGGCTCCTACTACTTCGTCCCCTCCGTAGAAAGTCTCCGCCGTTTGCAGTGATGTCCCCCACATCTACTTCACGCCTCATTAAGACCCGCAACCGACGCCTAAGACGGGTTAGAGTATAAATCGAGTCCTAAAATCGTCTGAAGGTGAGCATGGTACAGACCCGGGAAATCGTCGCGCTCGCGTTATTAGGTTCCACCGTTGTTGGAATCTCTTTGCTGTCGTGGATTCGGCGAACAAAGCAAGAACGCATGTTTAGATCCGAAGCCTATCACGACCTGGCACCGCAATTCGACAACGTGAAAAGCTTGCACATCCGCTTTGTAAACCGCCGACGTGGTGATTTTTTCGACAAGTGGGCCGAGGATCTCAGCCAAAAGCTAAACGATAGCGGTGTTGTCGTAGCTGTGGCACAGGGACTTTGGGATGTTTTGACGTTAGGAGGTTCTGCACGCCGCAGAGCACGGGCGCACGAGCTTCAAGCGGCAGCTTACCTTGCCCAATCAATGGAAATCGTTGGTCGTCGAGCTTCGGAGAACATGAAACAGTGTGTCGCTTCAACCGCCACCCGCATTGATCACGCATTCAAATTGCTACGCGCGAGCCGTCGAATCATCGAGCCACTCATTTCCGAAGCAAATGAGGATGCGAGCCCTGTCCTTGTAAGGCGGATTTTTAATCTTGAATCGAAGGTGCAGAATCTTAGTGTTCGACGGACCGAGTTTGTGGAGATTGCTACTGCGGCTGGTGCTGGCACTGCAACAGCAGTGGGATTATGGGGAGCTGTCCAGGTCGCTGGTTATGCTTCAACACATACGGCGATAGCTGGACTGTACGGAGCAGCTGCACATAATGCCGGCTGGGCATGGTTCGGTGGAGGGTCCTTGGCAACGGGTGGAGGAGGCATGGCCCTGGGGCACGCTATTTTGCCGGGAGTAGGAATTGGGGTTACCTGGGTAGTCTTGGTAACGCGATTGCATCAAGTCGCAAATGAGATGGAAGAGCATATCCGCGAGATCGAACAATGGAACGATGCAAACATGCCGGTGCTCACCAGTTTTATGGCCGTCGAGCAAAGATATCGCTCAGGTGCTGAGGAGTTCCGAGGAGCCCTCGAAAATCTGGACTTTCTCGTTAGGCGAGCGAACAGAACATTGCGACCGCTTGGCATTGTGAGTGACTGGCGAAGGAAGAGCCGGGTTAGCAATGGCGGTCCTTATTATTCGGCAGATGAATTGGCCGTCGTCGAAGGACTGGCATCGAATGTGGACCACTTCCTGAGCCGATTACCTGTTTCGCATATCCACGAAACATAAACCACTTGTCCGCAATGATGGCGGGAACCTTCGAGGAAGTCGTGATCTTTGAGAGTATTGTGCGACAGCGAACACGCGCAAGACCGCAACTCTGCTATGTCATGGCAGAATCAACGGGGTGCACTATCCAAGCCTTCTTTTTGGCTTGAGTGAGCCTACAGACACCGCACAAATCGCCTCGCGCTTTTAGCGACGTCTCGCATCGAGTGCCGACAGCCTCATCCACTTAAGCGCTTTGCCGATTTTACCAAACGCGGGATAGCGGAAACGAGGGTGGCTTTCGATAACTAGGCGCTTTTTAGCGAAGCCATGTCGATCGAGAAGCGATACTTCACGTCCGACTTCAACAACCGCTCATACGCCTCATTCACGTTCTGGATCGGAATCACTTCCACGTCGGCAGTAATGTTGTGCTCCCCGCAGAAATCCAGCATCTTCTGCGTCTCCGCAATCCCGCCGATCGGCGAGCCGGAAACACTGCGCCGTCCCATAATCAGGTTGAACGCTGGAATCTCAAATGGCTTGTTCGGCGCACCCACCAGCGTCAAATTTCCGTCGCGGGCCAGCAGGTTGATATACACATTGATATCGTGATTCGCAGAAACAGCATCCAGAATAAAGTCGAAACTCCCGGAATGCTTCGCCACCTCATCGGCGTTACGCGAAACCACAACCTCATCCGCACCCAGCCGCAGCGCATCGTCCTTCTTGCCCGGCGAGGTGGTGAACAGCACCACATGCGCTCCCA
>JAJXZK010000423.1 GCA_021780095.1 Acidobacteriota bacterium
AAAGTCGCGATTCTGCTTCGCCAGCTCCGAGCCCATCAACTGATACGGGGGTTTCAATTCCCCAGGATCATTCTTGTTTTTCATCAACCTTTGATAGGAGCACAGATCGTATTTCAGAAGGTCATAGCCCCATTTCGCAAACAAGCCGGCATCCTGCGCCTCGTGCTGATAGCTGCCCTCAAATCCTCCGCAGGTTCGGGGACCTGGGGAGATGTAGATGCCGATCTTCAGCCCCTGGCCATGCACGTAATCGGCAAGCGCCTCCATATCGGGAAAGTTCAAGTTGGATCTCAGATTTCCCTCGACATCACGGGGCGCGCCGCCGATCATCGGATCGGAAGAGCTGGGTTTGATGTTCCAGCCGTCGTCGATATCGATGAACGAATATCCATAGTTGACGAGACCACTTGAGATCATTGCGTTGGTCTGCGCACGAACCATGGCATCGCTGATTTCAAGGTGGACCATGTACCAGGTACTCCAGCCCATGGGTGGAGTCAAGGCAATTTTGTCGCCGGAAACAATTCGAAAATGCCGCTTGGCGGTTCCCAGGGCATTGCGCGCTTGCAACGTGATGTCGTATTTCCCGGGATGCGAGAGCACACCGCGCAGAATGCCGGTCGCGGGATCAAGCATCAAACCAGCGGGGAGATGTTTGGCGGAAAATGTCATGGGACGATCGCCGGTCGCCGGAATCCGATAGAGGAGCGGATGACCGGGATGGACGCCGTAGAGCGTGGGTCCATTGATTTGCGGTTTGGGCGATGGTGGGGGTGTTCGTATTCCTCTCTCCGCGTCGGGTTGCGCATGCGCCGCTGTCGCAGCCGTGATGAAAAAGAACGCGGCCAGAAACAAAAAGGCTGCAGTCGATCGAAATCGCCCGATGAATCGCTTCATATGAAACTTCTCCTTCGATTCTGCCAACGAGTGGGAAGGACCTCTGCGGCGACGCAGCACGCACTGCCCCGACCTGCGCGCATTTCGATTACGCCAGCGCTTTCGGAATCGCTTCTTCCCATCGTCCCTGCGCCTTCAGGATTAGCTCCACGACTTCGCGGGCTGCACCTTGGCCTCCGTTCGCCTGCGTCACATAGTGACAGATCGCCTTCAACTCCGGCGCCGCATTCGCTACCGCGACCGCCAGTCCGGCGAGTTTCGACACTGGCATATCCGGCAGATCGTCTCCCAGGTACGCCACTTCCTCAGCGGTCACTCCGGCTTTCTGCATGCACTCTTCAAACGCCGCGGTTTTTGTGGCCTGGCCAAGATAGACGTAGGCGACCGAAAGCTCGTCGGCGCGCTGCTGCACCGCCGGAGATTTTCTTCCAGTGATGAAGCCTGTCTGGATGCCCATAATCTGCGCCAGCTTGATGGCCAGGCCGTCTTGAGAATTGAAGACCTTCAGCTCCGCGATGCCGCCGTTGTTGGGGAAGGAAATGAGGCAGACACCGCCGTCGGTCAGGGTGCCATCGATATCCATCAGAAAGAGGCGAATCTTTTTGGCGCGTTCCAGCAGCGAAGGGCTTGGCGTGGGTGTGTCTGGCATGCTGCGATTTTATCGTGCGAGCGGCCGGAGCGAATGTCACCTTATACGGTGACGGAAATCTCAATCAAATTGCGGTCGGGATCGCGTAGATAAATGGAGCGAAGTTTTCCGATAGCGCCGTCGCGTTCGACCGGGCCCGCTTCAATGTGAACTTTTTGCTCTTGCAAATATTCCATGACAGTTTCGAGGGAGGTCGTTGTCAGGAAGCAGAGGTCGGCGGCTCCCGGCGTTGGATGCGCGGCTTTGGGTTCGAACTCATGTCCGCGCTGGTGCAGGTTCAGTCGTTGGATGCCGAAGGCGAGCGCCTTGCGGCCGTCGACCTTGATGAGGTCCATTCCCAGAACTTCCGTGTAGAAATCGACGGTGGCATCAATGTTGGCCACGGTCAGAACCAGGTGATCCAAGTGCTCCAGGACGAATGCCATAGGCCTACCATGCTACTGCCAAATCGTTACGAATCGCCAATGTTGGTAGGGATAATTCGCCAGATCGCGGAGAACTCGCGCCGACAACGCCCCTATCGACGGATCGGGCTGGGCTAGTCGGCCGTGGTGGGATCGATGACCGACCGAACCTGCGAGACACGGTTCGCTGGAAATCCGCCCATCTCCGCATGTTTGCGCACGGTTCCTTCATCCGGAGCAATGTAGATGCAGTAGATCTTGTCATCGGTGACGTAGCTTTGGACCCATTGGATCTGAGGACCAAGCTGTCGCAGGACGCCGCAGGAGGTTTGCGATACGGCCTGCAGTTGGTCCGGGGACATCTTCCCGGCTCCTGGAATCTCCCGTTCAATCACGAATTTTGGCATGGCTGAACCCTCGCTCGGATGATGTTACCGCAACCACCGATGCTTGGCGGGTACAATTTCGGTCATGATGAAAAATCCAAAGCAGACATTGATTTCAGCATCGACCGGGTTTGCACTGCTCGCAGTCGCGATGGGGGCGGCCGCTGTGGGAGCCATCGCGGTTGGAGCTGTCGCTGTGGGCGCGTTCGCGATTGGAAAGCTCGGCAGTCGACAAGGCCGCGTCGAGAAGCTGGAGATTGGCGAACTGACCTTGGACCGGCTGATTATTCAGGAGCGGATGACGGAAGAAAAGGAATAAAGTTCACGGATTCTTGTTAGCAGGATGCATCCAGCTCCTTCGCCGGAGGGTTGAGACGCGATCCGTGATTTCGATGCAGCGCTATTTCCGATATAGCAAGCGCGGCCCGCTGAGTTGCTGCACTCTCAGGTTGATCCTGACTTCCACATGGTCCTCAATCTTCACGAACGGGATGCCTTTGTTCATTCCATATTCCTTGCGATTGAAGACGAGCACTCCCTGAACTTCATCTTCGCCGGTTTGCTTGGCGGGGATCGTCAACTTCAGTTTCTCTTGCTTCGAGACTCCACGAATGGAAAAATCCCCGTCTACATCGAAGGTGGTCGGGCTGGTCTGGACCACCTTCGTCGAGTGAAACGTGATTTTGGGGTAATGCTCGACGTAGAAAAAGTCTTGACCCTTCAGCTTGTTATTCTTTATGCCGCTTCCGGTATCCACCGTGGCCGCGTCGATAGCAATCGACAGCACGCCGGATGTCACGTCCGGGGAGGCGAATTTCAGCGTGGCGTGCCAGATGTCGAATTTTCCGATGATGGCGACCGAGGACTTGACCGAAAAACGAATGCTGCTTTCCCTTGGAGTGACAGAGAAAACCGGCGCTTGCGCGCGGCTGCCCAGCGGCATCAAGGCGAAGCCGAGCAGACAAAGAACGACCGATCGCATGGTTCCTGAGTGTCGAATGCTGGCGCGCAGATTGTCAACCAAAAACCACGCTTGCATTGAGATACTCAGCTTTTATCCTGGGGGCGCGGATTCTTTCTCGCGGAGGAATCCGCCGATACCGACATTAAACTCGAATCAGCCAAGGAGGTTAATCATGGCTCTCAGCTTTGCTACAGAAATTCGCCCGTGTTTCCGAGAGGGAGACATTCAATGCATGGTACCCTCTGGAGTCAAGCTCGACGATCCCGCCTGGATGTGTGTGCCCGCCAACGCGCAAAGTGTGTACGACCAGGTGTCGAGTGGGCACATGCCTCCGGATGCGCCCTGGCCGCCCGATCGCATTTCACTTTTCAAGAAGTGGATGGACGCCGGCTGCCCGGTATAGTTCGCGGAGAATCAGGGATGGCGCGGGCGAGTGCGAGGATCGCAGCGGCAAAAAGCAGCGTATCCGCAAAGTAGTTGATCCCTTCCACCTTGGCTGCGATGCTGGGGGCGAGCAGCTGCGCAATCAGGATGGGGCCATAGACGAACAAGACCAGCAGCACGATCCATGAGCCGAGATACGTCGCCGCCAGGCGCGTTTTCCTGTTCAGCAGAATGGCTGCGCCGGAGATGACGAGAATTGTGCCGGTGAGATAGCCAATGAGCGGGCGCAGCGGAATATACGTGGGCATGATTTTTTCCAGCGGCACGCCGGGGCAATGCAGGGGGTGCAGAAAATGTTCGACGCCGTAGAAGATTGCGGCGACGCCGAGGATGATGCGGCCGACGGTGATCAGCTTGTTCCGGTGCGGACTGCGTATTGCGGCTGCTGCGAGGAGCCAGCCTCCAGCAGCGAAGGACAGTTCGCGGAGGACCAATGTCCATCCAAACCTGTTACTGGGGTTGGCGATAGCTCCTGGTAAATCTGACATCAGGACAAAAAGAAACATCATTGTGCCGAAGAGCAGGCCGGACCAGCGCACCTGAATTTTTGTGGCGATGCTGAACGACGCGGCGAGCAATGCGACGCCGACGAGATACGCCCAGAACAGGCGGAACGGCATGTAGTCCGGCACGGCGGGTAGGACGAAGGCGACGCTGACGAGATGCAATGCGCCGAAGACCGCCAGCGGAATCGCGAAACACATGTTCGTCATGGCGACGAATTTGTCGAGGCGGTAAGCGCGCGCGATATCGGACTTCGCGGACCATAGACCGACCAGAAAAAGCAGGACGCCGGCGCTGCACATGGCCACCACCGTGCGCGAAGCTGCGGAGAACAGGATCAGAAGAGTGATGTGCATACGGATGGGCGCTACATTCGAGGACTCTGTCTAGCCGGCCAACATTGCTTCGAATTGTACAGCGATAGCGAGCCGGCGGAGTGTGTGCGGGTGAATCCATGCTGGCGGCTAGTGGCAGGATCTGCGTCGTTGAGACAGGGGCGGGCGCGACGAGTGCGGCGTCGGGTTACAGTACGAACAGGGTCCGGTACATGGAAACTTTAGACTTCAAAACGTCTGCGGATTTTCGTCAGTGGCTGGAGAAAAACCATGCCGCGTCCGATGGGATATGGTTGCGCATTTCCAGGAAGGATTCGCAGGAGACATCCCTGACCTACGCGGAAGCGCTGGATCAGGCGCTTTGCTATGGATGGATTGATGGCCAGAAAAAACCGTTCGACAAACACTCCTGGCTGCAAAAATTTACACCGAGGCGTCCCAAAAGCGGGTGGTCGAAAATCAACACGCAGCATGTGGAACGTCTTATCCAGGCAGAAGCCATGACCCCTGCGGGGATGAAAGCCGTGGAAGCTGCCAAGGCCGATGGTCGATGGGAAGCCGCGTATGCTTCCTCCAGAAGTGCTGCGCCGCCGGAGGATTTTCTCAAAGAGTTGAGGAAGAATAAAAAGGCAGAGGCATTGTTTAAGACGCTCAACAAAGCCAATGTGTATGCGATTGTGTATCGCCTGGAAACGGCAAAGAGGCCGGAGACCCGAGAGAAACGGATGAAGGCGATTCTCGCCATGATGGAGGAAGGCAAAGCCTTTCATCCTTAATGGGCCTAGTATTCGGCTTCGCCGCCGTGGCTACTCGCGAGGATCACGGCTTTGCGGGCGAGTAAGATGGAACAACCTATGGTTAAGAGACCTTCGTCAGACACTCCGCAGGTCCGGAAGCAGATTGCGTGGGCGACGTGGATAGCGACGATAACCGCAGTAGGTTCTCTCTTCGTCGGTTATGCCGCGATGAAAACGCAGACTGTCCAGAACGCACCTTACATCGCTCTTGAGAAGATAAGCACAGCGCCAAATCCGTATCAACATGAGGAGGGAACCCATGCCGATTTAGATACGCAGGTCATTTTCAAGAACGATGGTGCAACGCAGGCCGTTAATCTCACCTTCACGAGCCTTGGATGGTTTTCATCGTCAACAGCACAGACGTTCGCGACGTCGCGAACAAGGGGGTTGCACGTTACTGAGATTTTGCAGATCACATCTCCGTGGCAGGTCATGTCTTCCAGCGACAGCCTCGACAGGGATCAACCAACAAATCGTTTCTTTACAGGCTTTCCGCGAAGCGATGAGACCCAAAGCGCTACCGACCATTTGTATATCGAAATCAATTACGACGATGGCTTCATGCGCCCATTTAGAGAACATTACATCGCTAGATTCTGCATTATCAGATTACCTGCAGGTACGGATATCGGCTCTGCCTATTCGTGGCACAGGTCCACCTTGGAAGACTGCCTTCCAGGGTACAAACAGCTGACCGCGGGAAAGAGCGGCCCCCTCCGCCGTTAATCTTTTGCACAATCCTCGCAGTTGTTTCTGTCCCCGTCGCTCTCTACGTGTCTCATTCAGTTTGCTACGACTCACAGTCCGACACGCGGTCGACTTTGGATTTGGTGGAGGGTCCATTCTTAGCATTTCAGGCCAGGGTCTTGTGAAGCCTTTGGCGGCCGAATTTCTGGTCATATTGGATGGCGGGTTTTGGTTTTACTGAAACAGGGTGATGGTTTTTGCCAACACCTCCTCCAGCAGTTCTGTGGACAGCGCGTCGACTTTTTTGCCGTGGCGGGCTTCGATATCGAGAACGCGGGGCTGGTCGCATCGAACGATTCCGGTGGTTCGGATGCCGGTGAGAGGGACAGCAAAACCGAGGCGGCGGGCGAATTCTCCCCCGTTGGTAATGGGCAGGATAACCGGCAATCTGGTGGCCTGATTGAACGCGGTGGGGGAGATGATGAGGACGGGACGATGGCCCTGCTGTTCGTGACCGATGGTGGGATCGAGCGACACGGTGTAAATATCTCCTCGATTCATAGCAGCTCGCCACCCACGGCCGGAGCGTCGACCCACTCCCGCTCTTCGGGCGGTTGCGGCTGCGAATAGTCGGAAGCTGCGAGCAGATCTTCCAAGGTATAGCGAGGGCGCTGCTGCGGCTCGACAATGAGACGGCCATTTTCGACTTCGACGGCCACGGTCGCGCCCGCTTTTAGTCGCAATAGATTCAGCAGAGCCGGGGGGACGGCCAGCATGATGGAGCCGCCGACTTTACGCAGGTTAGTGGTATGCATGATGAGACCCTCACAAGTTATATTTTAGTATAACATAATCGCGCTGTTTTCTGGGCATGCCGCCGTCTTAAATGCCCAGCTTTTCCCACACGGCGTCGACTTTGGCTTTGGTCACGGAGTCCATGCGGAGCATCTCTGGCCAGGGGCGGGTGAAGCCTTCGGCGGCCCATTTTCTCGTGGCGTCGATGCCCATTTTGCTGCCGTAGTTGGGCAGGCGCGAGGCGTGATCGAGCGAGTCGATGGGGCCGAGGGTGAATTGAATGTCGCGCTCCGGATCGATGTTGTTGGTCACGCGGAGGACGACTTCGCGCATGTCCTGCACATCGCAATCCTCATCCACCACAATGACACACTTGGTGAACATGGCCTGCCCGACCGACCAGATCGCGTTCATGACTTTGCGCGCGTGGCCGGGATAGCTTTTGCGGATGGAGACGATCATCAGGTTGTGAAAGACGGCCTCGACGGGCAGATTGATGTCGACAATTTCCGGAATGGTGAGCTGCATGAGCGGCAGAAAAATGCGCTCGACGGCCTTGCCCATCCAGGCGTCTTCCATGGGCGGCTTGCCAACAATGGTGGTGGCATAGATAGGATCGCGGCGATGCGTGATGCAGGTGATGTGGAAGACGGGATAGTCGTCGGGCAGGGTGTAGAAGCCGGTGTGATCGCCGAAGGGACCCTCGGAGCGCAGCTCGTCGATGCGGACGTAACCCTCGAGAACAATTTCCGAAGCGGCCGGAACTTGCAGATCGACGGTCTCGCACTGGACCAGCTCGACGGGCTTTTGGCGGAGGAAGCCGGCGATGATGAACTCTTCCACTTCTGGCGGTGCGGGCACGATGGCGGAAAACGTGGTGGCGGGATCGGTGCCGATGGCGACGGCGACTTGCAGGATGTCTCCGGAGGATTTGGTGCGAACGGTGATGTTATCGGCTGCTGGCATTCCTTCGCTCCCATTCAAGCCAGTCGCCGCGGAGACCAGCTTGAATGGGGCACCCTCGACTTTGTTCGAAGGCAACATGGCTCCGCCGCCGGTTTCTGCCATGCGCGCGACGCGGGCCGAGATCGCGTCGGCAGAGTTGGCCGCGGCCCCGGAGGTTGATTCGGCGGATTGGCGGAGGCGTTCACGATAGTGTTCGGCAGCAACTTTCTGGCGCTGCCAGTGCATGCCGGTGGTTTGGCCGTCGTACACCTGCATGCGATACATGCCGACATTGCGCTTCCCTGCCGGATTACGCGGGTCGCGGGTGATGACACAGGGCAGTGTGATGAAGCGGCCACCATCCTGCGGCCAGCATTGCAGGATGGGAAAATCGAGGACGCTAAAATTTTCGCGCAGAATGACTTCTTTGCAGGGCGCATCTTTGGCGGCGATAAGCTTCGGGAAGAATTTTCCCATCTCGGCCAGCATGGGGAGCATGCGAACTTTGTCGAGAAAGCCTTCGGGAGAGCGAAGATTCATCAGCTCGCGAATGCGATCGGCCACATCGTTTAAGGAGTTGACCCCGAGTGCGAGGCGCATGCGGCGCTCGCTGCCAAATTGATTCATAAAAACTTTGGCGCCGGGATAGCCTTTGATATTTTCAAACAGCAGCGCAGGGCCACCGGCAGCATGGGTGGGGGCTCCGAGCTTCGACACCCGATCGGCGATTTCCGCGATCTCGAGTATCGGATCAACTTCCGCCTTGATATGTTTCAGTTCTCCCGCCTTGTCGAGGGCTCCAATCCATTGCCGCAGATCGCTATATGCCAAGTCACTCGTCCTTCCCATCGCGGTTCGGTTGCAGTCGCGATCCGTTCTCATCCTAATACGCCGATTCCGATTTGCCAGATAGGTTGCCTGCGGAGCGGCATCCTTCACCTTGCCGACGATCCATCCGATTTGTTTATGACACGCATGTCGATTGAAGATGCGGTCCGCGGAAGTCAGATGTAGGGCAACTGATACCGTCTTGCGCCTGCTCCTATAAATGGCGGGCGATACTTTCGCCCGACGGTCGACGCCAGACCAAGATGGCGCCTTTACTCTCAACCATTCGACGTAAGGAGTTTGCACGATGTCCACCACTAATGTAGATCCACAGACTGAATCCAACGTTTCCGACCGCGGCTTTGACGCGGTGGGACAGGCGAAGCGGAAACTCAACGAGTTCGGCGCAACGGCGGCCGACAAGGCGGAGCAGAGCCGCGGAACAGCAGCGGCCGGCCTGGAAGGCGCAGCCGAGACACTCCACCAGAAGGCCGACCAACTGCACCAGGGTGGCGAGAAGGTCTCGGACATGGCGCATACTGCGGCGAACAAGCTCAGCGCCACCGCCGACTACGTTCGCGAAAACAATTTCAAGGACATGATGGAAGACGTTCAAGCGGTGGTGAAGAAGAATCCCGGCCCCGCTCTTGCGGTCGCCGCCGGCCTGGGCTTTTTGGCAGCGCGGGCGTTCAGCCGCGATCGCGGATAGGTGGGAACGCCAATGGCGACGCAAGAACGTTCGATTAGCGATGTATTACAGGACATTGTCGGGAATATTCAAGACATCGTTCGCTCGGAAGTGCGGCTGGCGAAAAGCGAGTTACGCGACGAGTTCGTCAAGGTGAAGGCAGCCGCTCCCTTGCTGGTGGCAGGAGCTGTGGGTGGATTGCTGGCCGCGTTCTTTTTGGCGTGGGCAGCTTTTGCTGCGTTGTCGCTGGTTCTACCGATGTGGGCAGCAGCTTTGATTGTGTCAGGAGTATTGGGCCTAGTGGGGGGCCTGATGGCTTCGGCCGGCGTGAAGGCGTTGCAAAAAGTAAATCCACCACAACACACCATCGCAAGCGTGAAGGAGAATGTGCAATGGGTCAAACAGCAAGTCAAATAGAAAATCATATCGACAACAAGCGGGAGGACCTGGGCTCGAATCTGCGCGAGTTGGAAGATAAGGTGAAGTCTGTCACGGACTGGCATCGTCAGTTTAGGAGCCGCCCCATGGTGTTCCTAGGGTTGGCGTTTGGCGGCGGAGCAGTCCTGGCTTCGATCGTCGGACGTCCTTCCGACCGGCGGCGCAACTCGAATTCTGCGATTGAGAATCGAACCAGCTGGGCGGGGGCGAACTCGCGGACGCCGCGGCCCCCCTCTCGCGCGATGGAGAAGGCCACAGAAACGTGGCAAAACCTTCAGGGCGCGCTGGTCGGAATCGCGGCAACCAAGGTGAAGGATTACGCGGATGGAATCATTCCAGGATTTTCTGAGCAATATCGACAAGCAGAAGCCGGGAACAGCCATCACATTTGATGAACGAAAACTGCGCGCTCCGACTCAACCGAGGTGCGCAGTCTTTTTATTCTCCGACAGTGGCTGAGATTGAGCGGATATCTCGACACAGGTGTCCGTTCCGGCGCGAAAGTCGGCCATCCATCGATCCAGATAGGTGTGGGCGCAACCGGCGCCGCACAGGTGCTTGCTCTCTGCGCTGTGAGCCAGACCGTTTTCCCATGGAGTGAGCTTGAGCGTGGGCTGACCACTGCTGGAATCGAGCGCAGGGGCACACTCATTGGTGGCGATCCACCACTTCTCTTCCACACCTGCCCGTTGCTTGCCGCAGATGTCACACGTGAAACGATCAATCCAAGCCATCGAGTGCTTTCTCATCCTGTCCGGAAAATTCCGTCTGGTTCGGTCGCTGGTGGGTTATTCGGGGAGTCGCGACGCATTCCGCAAGCGTCAGGATTGAAGCTTCGACTCTGAATTATGCGCCGGGAACACCCGTCCGTTCGGGGCATGAGACGGGCTCCGAGCGGTTCAATTTCGGCGCGCCGTTGCGTTGCTACCGTCGCGTCAAAATTGGTGCAGTGCATCCATCAGGTAGAAAGCCAGAATCCCCAAGGTCACCACCCCTTCTGCGCCTCCGCAGATCCGAATCATGTTCTCAACAGGTCTCACCTTTTTCATGATGAGTTCTTGCTCCTGCTGTTGCATTGTGGACGTCTCTTCCAGGAAGAGCTGATCTTCCTCGGCGCGCGTGATAGAGGCCCGATACACAATGAGACCCAAAAGGACGAGTCCCAATACTCCCCAAACGGTCCAAATAACCAATACGTAGCTCATAAGATGACCTCCCGATGCATTGTAGCCAGTTATAGTGTTCCGGCGTCCACGCGAAATTCGTGCCGTCCACGTGCCGACACCGCTTTTGCCTGTATCGTACTCCCAAAATTAGCGGTAGTGGTAGAGATTCTCTGCATCCCCCACAAGTCTTTCGCATCAACATATAAGCGGCGTACCGGAGCCACCTTGCGCGATTCGCGCGGGGTTTCCAATTGTTTTGCGGCCCAATTCGCCGTATCATATAAGAGGTAAAGAAAGACGAGGGCTATCCATAATGGCAACGACGACGCAAACTCCCACCCCTGAAACTGTGAAGGCTCCCCCGGTCACATTAACCCCGGAGGCGATCAAGAAGGTTCGCGAAATTATGGCGACCCAGGATCCAGTTCCTTCGGGATTGCGGCTAGGTGTAGTGGGTGGCGGCTGCTCCGGCTTCCAATACTCCATGTCGTTTGAGAACCAGTCCGGCATGATGGACAAGGTATTGAATTTCGACGGCTTAAAGGTCTTCGTCGACTCCACCTCCCTGATGTACCTGGGCGGCTGCGTGGTGGACTATGTTGAGACCCTGGAGGCGGCTGGATTCAAGTTTGAGAATCCGAACGTTAAGAGCACGTGCGGCTGCGGATCGTCGTTCAGCGCATAAGTTTGCAGCATAAATCTTTTGAGGGGCGGTGTATTCGCGAGAATATATCGCCCTTTTTTGGCAAATCAGGCTACGCTAAAAGGGATTTGATTGATTCTGGCTTGGACTGGAATTGGAGCTATCAGACGGTCCGTTCGATCCGGATGGACTGGATCCAAACCCGCCGCTGCTCGAACCAAGTCCTCCGCCCGAACCAAGTCCTCCGCTCGAAGATCCCAGTCCACCGCTGCCTGATCCGAGGCCAGAACTGGGAGAACCGAACGAGTTGCTGTTCGATCCGCCCACACCCGGCGATGACATCCCGGCTGGGGTGCCAATACCGGCTCCGGGAGCTTGCCCGTTGCCCTGTCCGACTGCGGCGGTAATTTCCTCCTGCGGATTATAGACAAACTGCCATTGGTCGTATGCCTTCTTCTTTCGGTAAACGAGGATAGACGCCTTCTTCAAGGGAACGGTTACCCCGACAATGGGTCCGGCAGAGGCTCCCGCGCCATTCAAGCCGCCGCCGGCTGCTGTGCTTCCCGGCAATCCGGGCACGCTGGGCGACCCGTTTGCGCCACCGAGCGATCCATTGCCTTGGGAGTTGCTGGAACCGAAGATGCTTCCTGAGTTCATTCCGCCTGAATTCATTCCTCCAGAATTCATTCCGCCGGGGCCGTTACTCATCGGCGCACCTGGTGACGATCCTCCGCCACCAATTCCCCCGCCGGAACTATCGCCGCCTACGCTACCGCCCGTGGATGCCGCCTGGCCTTGATCGTTGGGTGAGGCGGATGGACCACTCCCTGAGTCATTAGAAGAAGCGTTTCCGTTTGGCTGATCCCCACCGGCGTTGTTGCCAGAATTGGGAGAGTCGCTAAAGAAACTATCGCTGCCACTGGAATTGCTGTTCAGTCCACTGCCGCCCATTGAGGAGCCGGGGCCCGAAGAAGCGCCCAATGAGCCGCTGGCAGCGCCCATCGGGCTACTGCCGCCAATGCCGCCCGCCATGCCGCCTGCTCCCGACATTCCTGTCGCGGCGCCATTCACACCCGGCATTCCCGTCCCTGGCATCGCTCCGGCCCCCTGAACTTCCTGTCCAAAGAAACCCAGCGTCACCATCTGCACCTGACCGAGATGCAGCATCTTCCAATCCTTCTTGCCGGTCATGGGATCAATGTAGTCCTGACGCAGAAAGCGGATCTGGTTGCTCTCCTTCAGCTGGTCGATCGAGGTGGGATACGCTCCAAACTTGCGGTAATAAAGCTGGATGGCGCGCTTGTATTGCTCGCCGCGCTGTACCGTCTCCGCTTCCTTTTCGCGCTGAATTTCTTTCGCCATCTTTGGTGCAGCGAGCGCCAACCCGATGAGAAGGATGACGAACAAGAAGAGAAGACCGAGCAGCAGGTATCCTTGCTCGCCCGTGCGCGGGTCGGGAGTTCGAACATCGATTTTTTGCGGATGGATCAAAAAGAACTCCTTCTATAAAAATACGCTGCAGCTCAAGAAAAGTCGCGTTGCCGAGCGCGTCGATGTAGCATTCTCGCGGTTGTCTGCCGATGATTTTGCGGATGTCGGTGGATGCCATCAACTTGAGTTGCGTCCGATCGAAGTGCTGGAGATGGTACGTCGCGCAGAATTGCATCCGCTATCGACGCAGAATCTGATGGGCCGCCCGCAGCCCGCTCTCCATTGCGCCATGCACTGTTCCCCAGTTCCCCGTCGTATCCGTATGTTCCCCGGCGAAGAACAATGTCGACTCGATGGGGTCGCTGAGAGCGTCCGGAACGTGCAGCGCACCCGAAGGCAAATAACTGTACGCCCCCATCGCCAGAGAATCCTGCTGCCACTCGTGCGATTCGGCTTGAACCAACAAATCGCCGAGTCGAGCGCTATCGACTGCAAATATTCTCGCCAGCTCCCTGATGGCTTCGCCTTGTAACTCCTCGCTGGAACGACCGACGATGGCATCGGCGCGGGGGCCGCCATTCCAGGCGATCAGAGCTGCGGACGGTTCCGGAAATTTGGTCCACCACACGGGAAACAGTTCGCTGGAAGCATGAAGAAAGCTCAATTCATCGAGACCGTTGGCGCCAGGTCGAGCAGCGGTGTCCGTCCAGAATTTGCCGCGAAACAACAGGACCGTGCGACGAGCATGGCCGACGCGAATCTGCGACAGCAGGCGCATCGCGCGCTGCGGCGACGGAGAGATTTTCAGCGCGCCCAACTGCAGCACACCCAGCGGCAGCGCGATCACAACAGCGCTGGCGCGATAGGTTTTGGCTTCTCCGTCGCGCACGCACTCCACTTCGACACTTCCCTGTTTCCATCGGATTGCGGTAGCTCGAGTCACCATGGAGATGGTCCCGCCCAGGTGCTCGATCTGATGCGCAAGAAATTCCGGCACCTGCGCATAGCCGCCGCGAACGTGGAACATGCGAGCGCCTTCCGTCGCGTCTTCAATCGCCTGTTGCTTGGCCAAGGCTGCTACGCCGATGACACGATGATCGGCGGCATTGAATCCCTCGACGAATCCGATCAGGCGATTTCGGCTCGCCTCAGGAACCTGCGCGATGTCGAGATACTCCGCGAATGAACAATCCTCGCGATCCCAGTCCTTGAGCGCCTCCATCCAGCGGAAGTCGGTGCGAAAATCATCTCCGCATTCCTGCAGGACGCCATGCTCCCAACAAAAATCCTTTCCGCCAAGCTCGTAGGTTTCCAAGCCCGCTTCATTGATCAGGTTCCATAAAATGGGCGGTTTCCCGTGGATAAATTCCGCGCCCAGTTCGACAACTTCCTGGCCGGCGCTGTAGCTGAAAATCCTTCCGCCTACACGATTTCGCGCTTCTACTACGTGCACCCGCAAGCCTGCGGCGGCCAGCTGCCGGGCCGCAGTTAGGCCGGCAATTCCAGCCCCTAGTACGAGGACGTCGGGATTCATTCTCGGCACGGTCAATAGGATGCGGCGGACTTACTTGCCGGCGTTCCAGCCCTTGGAGTGAAAGCGAATGCCAATGCGCGCCATACGAGGCGTACCCAGCGTCACGAGTGGGGTACGGCCAACTTCAATCTCGCGATTGAAGATGTTGCTGACGGCGCCATAGATTTCAGTCCGCGCACCGAAGCTGTGGGCCGCGTAGGCGTCCAATT
>JAJXZK010000468.1 GCA_021780095.1 Acidobacteriota bacterium
CAACAGGCCGCCCAACCCACCGAGCAAGCAGGCCATGGCAAAGTCCGCACCGAATGTCACCGCGAACGCACCGCCACAGATCGCGCCCATAATGGCGCGCAGCGCCAGGGGTCCTGCATCTGTTCTGTTTGGAATCTTAGGGAATTTGTCCGCAATCAGCTCGCCTACAGCGCAAAGGCTGAACAGCACCAGCGCAATCTGGCTGCCCATGAACGCCAGGTGCGACGCCGCCAAATGGAGCCATCCCAGATGCGCACCCCAACTCACCAGCGCCGGGCCGGTCATCGACCGCAAACCGCACACCGCTCCAATCAACAGCGCCAGCAGCAGGACTTCGCCCGCTGCCATCTTCACTCGCCCATCTCCAGCAGAAGCTTGCCTGTCGTCTTGCGGCTTGCAAGGTCGCGATGCGCGCGCGCAGCATCCGCCAGCGGATAGCTGTATTCCATTCGCACTTTCAAGCTTCCTCCCAGCACTGCGTCCAGAACCTCGCCGGCGCGCCACATGAGTTCATCGTGCGTCGCAACGTAGTCCTTTAAGGTCGGGCGGGTCACAAATAGAGACCCCAGCCGTGAGAGCTCAATTAAGTCAAAGGGAGGCACTCGGCCGCTCGATCCTCCATACAGCACCACCGTCCCGCGCCGCCGCAGACATTTCAGCGACTTTTCAAATGTGGTCTTCCCTACCGAGTCATACACCACATCCACGCCCTCGTCGCCCGTCAGCCGCCGCGTTTCAGATTCGAAATCAGCTTCCGTATAGCGAATCACATCGGTCGCGCCCGCCTCTCGCGCTAGGGCTTCCTTCACTGTCGTGGAAACAGTCGCGATCACCCGCGCGCCTGCCCTTGCTGCTATCTGAGTAAGCAGCAAACCCACGCCGCCGGCCGCCGCATGAACTAGGGCCGTGTCACCCGGCTTTAGTTTGTAGGTCGAGTGCGTTAGGTAGTGCGCCGTCATGCCTTGCAGCATCACGGCCGCTGCCACGCGCAGGTCCATATCCTTCGGAACCTTCACTAGGGTCTCGGCCTTAACCGCTGCATACTCGGCATAACTGCCTAGCTCGCCGCACCAAGCAACGGGATCGCCCGGCTTGAACTCGGTTACGCCACGGCCTACCTCGGCTACAACGCCCGCGCCCTCTTGTCCATTAATAAACGGTAGTGCCGCCGGGTATCGACCCTCACGCAAATAGACGTCGATGAAATTGATACCCGATGCGTGGACACGGACAAGAACTTGACCTGGCTTCGGCTCTGGTGTCGGAACCTCCTCGAGGACCATCACCTCTGGCTCGCCGGTCTTTCGAATCAGAATGGCCTTCATAAAAATTCCGGATATCCCCGACAAGCATGTTGTTGACTTGGCTGGGCGACATATCAATAAATTGCGCTGACGGCGCTAATCCTGCAGGAGGCTCGCTTCGCCCGACGCACGCAGCCGCACCAGTCGGTCAATCGTGTATGGGGCACGTTGCTGCGAGGTATGGTAATGTCGCACCTGCAGTTCTCCTAGCAGCCCGATCGCCAGCAATTGAATCCCCCCCAGAATCAGCACGCCCGCAATCACAAACAGGGGCCCGTGCTGGTCCATCACGTGCTGGCGCGTAAAGATCTTTAGCGCGGCCAGAAAAATTGAGATGAATCCGCCACCCAGAATGCCTAGCGCACCAAACAGTCCGAAGAAATGTAGCGGCCGCGTCATGTATTTCAGCAGGAACCGGATGGTCAGCAGATCAAAGAACACACGGAACGTCCTTCCGATCCCATAGTGGGACTTCCCGCGCTCGCGATTGACATTCTTGATTGGTATTTCGCAGATACTTGCCCCGTACCATGCTGCCAGCGCCGGAATAAACCGGTGCATCTCACCATAGAGTGGAATGTTGTGGATCACTTCACGCCGGTAGGCCTTAAATGTTGTGCCGAAGTCATGAATATCCACTCCCGACAGCTTTGCCATGAGCCAGTTTGCGCAGCGCGAAGGAATCCGCCGCATCACAAAGTTGTCAATGCGCTCCTTCCGCCATCCGCTCACTACGTCGTAGCCCTCTTCGAGCTTTTCCAGAAAGTTCGGAATCTCCGCTGGATCGTGCTGCAGGTCGCCGTCCATTGCCAGAATGTAGTCACCCTGCGCGTGATCAAATCCAGCGGCCAGCGCTGACGTCTGCCCGAAGTTCCGGCGTAGCTTGACGACCAGCACGCGGCTGTCCACTGCGGCAATCTCTTCCAGAAGTTTGTAGGTGCGGTCGTTCGACCCGTCGTCCACCAACACCAGTTCGAAGCTTTCGCCAACGTGCTCCATCACCGCCTTCAGGCGGTCATACATCACCGTTACGTTCTCTTCTTCGTTATGGAAAGGGACAACAATGGAATATTTGGGCATAAGCCTTTATTATAGACGCGCAGCCAACGAAAAGGCCCTGTTTTCGAGCACAGGGCCTCATCTGCAAACAGGCTTGACTCGCACTAATCCCCCGCCGTCGCTCCCTCGGCCTTCGCTGCCAGTTGCCTCTGCACTGTACTGTGGGTCCGGCTGTAGCTGAAGTAGATAATCAGCCCCGCAATTAGCCATGTCCCAAACCCGATCCACGCCGGAGCATCGAGCGAGACCATTAATGCAACGGAAACAATCATTCCGCAGATCGGCACCAGCGGAACCCAGGGGGTACGGAACGGACGCTTCACATCCGACTGCCGCTTCCGCATCACTATCACGCCCAGGCAAACAATGGTGAACGCCAGCAGCGTTCCCAAGCTCACTAGTTCTCCCAGAAATGAAATCGAAAAGAACGCCGCCAGAAATGCTGCGAACGCTCCCATCACGATCGACGTAATGTACGGCGTACGGAAGCGCGGATGAATCTTCCCCGCCCACTTCCAGAACAATCCGTCGTGCGACATCGTGTACAGCACCCGCGACTGCCCCAGAAGCATCACCAGCATCACCGACGCGAGTCCTGCAATTGCGCCGAGATCAATCAGCACAATCGCCCACGTCATCCCGATGGCTGCCGCGCCGTCTGCTACCGGAGCCGGCACATTCAGCGTCGTATAAGGCTTCAACCCTGTCAGCAAACCGGACACAATGATGTACAGAATCGTGCAGATGATCAGCGAGCCAAGAATCCCGACCGGCATGTCCTTCTGCGGATTCCGCGCCTCCTGCGCTGCCGTCGATACCGCGTCAAACCCGATATACGCAAAGAACACCACACCCGCGCCGCGCATGATGCCCGACCAGCCAAAGTGTCCGAAGTGACCGGTGTTCTTCGGAATGAACGGATGCCAGTTGGTCATCATCTGCGACCAATGCCCAAACGCAAATGCTAGCGCTATGCCGATAAAGACCAGCACTACCGACACTTTGATCATCACCGCGCCGCTGTTGAAGTTCGCCGACTCCTGTACTCCGATGACCAGCACTGTCGTGATCACGATAATCGCCGTCAGCGCGAAAATATCCACATGCGCGCCCAGCGTGTGTCCGAAGAGATGGAACGTGACTCCCGGTGTCGGGTTAAACGGCATCTTGATTCCGAAGTGCGCCAGTAGGCTGCTCACATAGCCGCTCCACCCTACAGCTACAGTCGCCGCACCAAAGGCATACTCCAGCACCAGTGCCCAGCCGATGATCCATGCCACCAGTTCGCCCATCGTCGCGTAGCCATACGTGTACGCGCTGCCCGCAATCGGAATCATCGCGGCGAATTCT
>JAJXZK010000051.1 GCA_021780095.1 Acidobacteriota bacterium
TCGACATCGTTCAAGTAGCAATCTATGCTCCGCATCAGGAACAGCTATACCGCTCCTTTCCTTCAAGAAAGGACCGCGTCAAGATCCATATTTCGCTGGAGTGTCGCATGTCGCGTCGCTCCAGCCCGGCAATGACAACATGCCGGGCATCGCTTCCACCGCACCTTGAAATGTTTAGCGGACCCGTGTCCGGCGGCGCTGAATCAGAATGAATAGTATGATGACGCAAAAAACGCCGGCTACTACTCGAATGATGGTTACGTTATCCATTGCAATTCTCCTTTCTCTCAACGATTGAGGAACTGTTTAAAAGAGTCCGCCATGATAATGACAGCGGGGCCTAAAGTCACAAGAAACAGCGACGGAAAAATGAAAAAAACAAGTGGAAATACCAGCTTGACGCTAGTCTTCGCCGCTTGCTCCTCCACTTTCTGGCGACGCTGAGTTCTTAGCGTGTCGGAATGAACGCGCAAGGTCTTCGCAACGCTGGTCCCGAACTGTTCGGACTGGACCAGTACTGAGACCAGGTTTCGTACGGCGTCGACACCGGTACGTTCTGCAAAATGCTTCCACGCATCGGTGCGAGCGCGCCCCGCGCGTTGTTCCAGAACAACGACGTTTAATTCGTCAGTGATCGCTGGTTGCGCGAGACGAAGTTCCTCGGATGTCCGAGCGGTCGCCTGGTCGAGGCTCTGCCCGGCTTCGATGCAAATGACGAGGAGATCCAGAACGTCTGGCAGGCCGCGCCGAATGGCTGTCTGGCGGACAGAAATCCTTCTTCCCAACCAAAAATCCGGTGCTAGAAATCCCGCGCCCAGCGATACTAAATAGACGATAAAAGCATTCGCGTGAGCGATCCCGGTAATTGTCACCAGCAGGCACAATATCGTGGGAGTCAGCACCTTAGCCCCATAGAAGTTTTTGATCGCGGAATCTCTGCGATATCCGGCGCGGATGAGACGCTGCCGCGTCACAGAGACTTCCGCTTGGCTCTTCGGCAGGACGCGCTCAAATTGCTCGATGACTTCGCCGAATGCGTGACCGGTGAATTGAATGACACTCGACAGATTTCCGCGCTTTTCGTTCGGCGTGATCACCGCATGGATACGCTGCAGCATGGCCTCCCGATAGAACAAGAGAAAGCCACCACTTACGAACAGGAGAAAGATCACGAAGAATGTGAAAATGGCGAATCCCATAACCAACCTTCAAACTTCCATGTTGACAATCTTCCGAATAACCAGAGCACCGAGGAACGTCATGCCGGCCGCGGTGTAGAGAAGCTTGACGCCGATGGGGCGCTTCCACAAAAGGCTCATGGCGTCGGGATTGACCAGATATAAGCCGATTCCAAGCACAATGGGAAGAAACGACAGGATCCAACCTGTCAGACGCCCTTGAGCGGTATGGACAAGAACTTGCCGTTTCAAGCGGTACCGCTCGCGAATCACATAGGCCGTCTTGTCAAGCACCTCGGCAAGATTTCCTCCGCTCTCCTTCTGAATCAGGATTGCAGTCACGACGATTCTCAGATCCTGCAGCGGAACTCTTATCAGCAAATTGCTCATGGCCGTTCTCAGATCAAGCCCATAGTTCTGCTCCTCGAAACAAATGCGGAACTCGGCCCCAATGGGATCTGGAGATTCGTGAGCGACCAGACCCAATGCGCCGACTAAACTGTGACCGGCGCGGAGCGCGCTCACCATCAAGTCCAGTGCCTCTGGCAGCTCCTGTTCAAACTTATTGAAGCGCTGCCTGCGTTTGTGAAACACGTAAAATATGGGCGCTCCTCCCACAAGCAGCCCAATCAGAACCGCAAAGATCACAGTCCCAGTACGCAGATAAATCAGATAGGCCGGAAACGCGAAACACGCTGCGGACATAAGCAGCAATCCGCCAGCAGTCCATTTCACATTGGCCTGGTATAGCAACGCGCGCAGTCGGGGCGCAACCTCGATCTTCAACAGCCAGCGATTGACCCATGGGACCGCGCTCAGTAGTTCGCTCTTGCGGATATCGACGATCGGATCACCTGATCGCAACTGCTCAGAAGCCAGCGCCGACTGGAGTACAGCCAGGGTCTGTTTGGTCTGCTCGGAGGCACCTACACCACTCGCCACCATGATCAGTGACAGTACGAGGAATACGCCGATAAATACCAAAACCAGCAGCAATAACATAACTCAACTCCCAATCCCGGCCCGGTTAGTTCACTTCCAGGGTCTGCTCAAACAGGCCCGTCGGCAGAACAATTCCTGAAACGCGGAGCTGCTCAAGGAACTTGGGACGGATGCGGGTAGGCTGAAATACTCCAATCACCCGGCCGTCAGGTCCAATGCCTTTTTTGCTGAAACTAAAAATCTCGTGCATGCTGATCACGCTTTCTTCCATGCCAGTGATCTCGGAAATGCTGGTCACCTTGCGGCTGCCATCACTGAGGCGGGAGACTTGGATCACTATGGCAATCGCCGAAGCGATCTGCTGACGCACAGTGCGTTCCGGAATATTCAAATTGCTCATCGCGACCATTGACTCCAGTCGGGACAGTGCGTCGCGCGGAGTATTGGCGTGAATGGTAGTCATCGAACCTTCGTGGCCAGTGTTCATGGCCTGGAGCATGTCGAATGCTTCCTCTCCGCGGACTTCGCCAATGATGATCCGATCGGGACGCATACGTAGGCTGTTGATGAGCAATTGACGCTGGCGAATCGCCCCGGCGCCTTCTATATTGGGTGGACGGGTTTCCAGCCGCACGATGTTCTGCTGCGCGAGCTGGAGCTCAGCCGCATCTTCAATCGTGACAAGACGTTCGCCCGACGGAATGTATTGAGACAAAATGTTGAGAAATGTCGTCTTGCCGGCTCCGGTGCCTCCGGAGATCAGGATGCTGATCCGAGCCCGCACAGCGGCTGCCAACATTTCCATCATCTCCGGCGAAACAGTTTTCAATTCCACTAGCTTCTTTGCCGAAGTAGGTCCTGTGCCGAATCGTCGTATGGATAAAGCGGGACCGTCGAGCGCTAGCGGCGGAATAATCGCATTTACGCGAGAACCGTCGGCCAGCCGCGCGTCCACCATGGGAGAAGATTCATCTACCCTGCGGCCTACCCGCGAAACGATGCGATCGATGATCTGCAACAGGTGGCGATCATCGCGAAAACTCGCGTCGATCCGTTGCAGGACTCCGCCACGCTCAATAAAAACGTGGTCTGAGCCGTTTACTAGGATTTCCGAGACGGTTGCGTCGCGGAGCAGCGGCTCCAGCGGCCCGAGGCCGAAAACTTCATCCAGCAGGTCGGCTTGGATTCTTTCTTGTTCCCCGAGACTTAACGGCACTCTCTGGTCGCCGATAATCTGGTTCACCATACCGGCCACGGCTTGGCGCGCCTGGGCGGAGTTAACGCGCGACAGTTTCTCCAAATCGAGCTTGGAGATCAGCACCCGGTGCGCCTCAGATTTCAGCTTTTCGAGATTCAGCGCTTCCGCCATATGTCACCCGTCCGTTGATGCGAAAAACATCTCTGAGCTTTCAACCGAATAGATTGAAAGATCGTTTTTTCTCAGGATTCTTCGGCAAGCCACAGGCAATTCGCGCCATCTGGCGGATTACCCGGGAAATCGGAGAATCTTCCAGCGCCAACGCATTCGCTGTGTTCTGCGCACGCAATGCTGTCTGATAATCGCTCGGAATTTTCCATTGCGGCTTTTGCGTCAGTGCTTTTCCTATTTCTTTTTCATCGATTCCGAGTGAGCGTTGCGTAAAGCGGTTCAGCACGATCTCAGGTCTGAAATTGGTCGCAAAGAACTCACCCATCAAACGATGGGAATTGCGCAGCTCAGAAACGCTGACCTGCGTGATCAGGTAGACGATGGAGGCGTCCTTGAAGAGGGTCTTGCTGATCGGACCCATGTTCGAACCGGCGTCTACGATCACATAATCAAAAGTCTGCCGAGCCACAGTCAGCAGTCGCTCGATGGCCTCAGCCGTAGCTTGAATCGGAACATAGCCGTCTGGCGCGGCCAGAACGGAAAGCCCCGAGCCATGCTTGCTCAGCAACTTCGAAAGAAAATTTGAATCCAGCCGGTTGAAATTCTCGAGGGCATTGGCCACCGAAAACTCGGCGCGTATGCCGAGACCTAGCGCCCCATCACCGATCGGCAAGCCGAGATCGATCAACAGGGTAGGCTGATGGGATTCCTGGGCGACCGCGACCGCGAAGTTGGTGGCAACGGTGGTAACGCCGGAACCGCCTTTTGCACCTATAAACACCAGCAGTTTTCCCGTCGCCTTCTTGGCGGGGCGCCCAACTGGACGGCGAACCATAGCGCGCACCAGGGCTTCCTCAATCGCTCCAGGCGCCATGGGCAGTGACAGAAACTCACGGGCTCCAGCTCGCATACAGCGCACGAGCATGGCTGAATCCGCCCGCGCAGAATAGACCATCACAGTGACAGAGCTGCTGGTGGCGCAGATAGCCTCTACCAGATCGAGAGCGTGTTCCGCATCGCTGTCCAATTCAATAATGACCACATCGTAATCAGACTCCAACAGTCGCGGCACATCATCAAGGACGGGATACGACGTCAGCTCCAGTGTCACGCGCGCCTGCGATCCAACCAGGGCGTCTGCGATAGCTTTACGGCGCAGCTCTTCTGGGCCAATCAAGGCAACCGTCAAGATGTTGGCTCCAAGCAAATCGCGGTCCTGAGTTCTGGTTGCCATCAGCAATTCGCGATTCCCTTCAGCTTGCGGCATTCTGTCCACTTCAGTTGAGATTCCCATGGTATTTTGTGAAATCGCCCTAGTATGTACATCTGTCCTCAACGAGAAAAGAATGAGATGAGCGTACCGATTGCAATTGCTGGAGCATAAGGCATTTTCCGAGTCAATGGATTGTCGAGTACCAGTTCAGGATGAGGACGCAGTCCGCGTTTTCCTAATCCGAAAATCAAGTCCCCGACCCCATCGAACAGTCCGCCTACGAATCCGCCGCCAATCGCCCAGCAGAGCGCCATGATCCCGCCAGCCATAGCCATCACGACCAGCGCTACCATCAACTGAGCCGGTCCGATCCATGCTCCGACAGCGGCACACAGCTTCACGTCGCCCATCCCCATACCGCCCATCCAGCAAAAAAATCCCAGAACCAAAGCTCCCAGCCCAATTCCTAGAAAGCTCTGCCCGACCCCGTGCCATCCCTGCATCCAGCCGGAAACCCCGACTCCTGCCACCAGAAATGGCAGTACCAGCCAGTTTGGAATCCGACAACTGCGCACATCGGTAAACGTTGCGATGGCGAGAACGATAAGGGTCGGCCACCAAGCAATCGAGTGCATGCACCTAACCCTCTCTCCCTTTACAGGAACGATGGTGGTTCTGCAATCTTCCGTCCAAATCGTTGGGAGGCGCTAAGAGTCTGAATTCAATGCCTTATGGCTATTGTTAGAGGGGTTGGTGTGCACGGTTGTTTACAGGGGGATACGAGGAAGTGAAGCGGTGAATACACCCTGCCGAACGTGGCGTGTGGCGCTGAGGGGGTTCACCCTAGAATGCGAGGCAGAGAATGGCCGGCGGCTGAGGCTGATACCCGCCGTCGAGACGCTCTATCCTAGTGTGTGATTCCTAGTCGCGGAGACGATCCAGGGGTATGGAAACCAGGGTGCAACTGTATGTCAAATATTGGAATTAGCATGTGAATAGCCAAAGTCCAACTCATAACATTGCATTGAAATGATCAGAACCGCGCTAACGGAGTTTCGACCACTATCCATAGTATCTAAGTGAAACGTTACCAAAGTTTCATCGACTTTTCCCGCCCGCTCTGTTACGAATACTCCACTCGCTGAATTTTGCAGACACGAGCGACCTACACCAGCCGGTCCCCGCGGGTAGCTAGCAGTTCAACGATCCACGACTCTCCATCACCCCCTTTGGCAAAGTTTCGTTGATCGTCGTCGTGCAAGAGGTAGGAGACCCTAACGATATGATCCGAATTGCACTGTTTTCTGAGGACCGCAAGCTTCAGCAGCTTCTGTCCTCTGCCTTGGGAAAAGATTTTCAAATTGTGCTGGAACCCGATGAGGAAGGGATTCATCGCTTGTTCTCTGCTGGGGCATGCGACGTTGTTGTTCTCGACCTCGATACCAATCATAGCTCGATACAACTGCGAATTGCCTGCTCGGAGCGGATCGTCGGATCGAATATTTCTCCGGTGATCCTTGCGGACGACGGTCTTCGCTCTACCGCGCGGGAGCTCATCCGCCAGGGCGCACACAGCTACTGCCGCAAGCCGCCTTCCATTGTCGAGCTCAAAGCAATGTTGCGCCGCGCTTATGAGAGCCGCTCGCTGGAGCGGAAGTTGGAAGCCGTGCAACAGCAATTGGAGGCGGTCAGCAGCTGTGATCGGATGATCGGATCCAGCCCGCAGATACGCCAGGTTTACGACCTGGTGCGCCGCGTCGCCAATGTCAACACTTCTGTGCTTGTCACTGGAGAAAGCGGTACCGGCAAAGAATTGACCGCGCGCGCCATTCATAACCTTGGCAATCGTTCGGGACAGCCGTTTGTGGCCGTATCCTGCGGAGCCATTCCGGAAACCCTGATCGAAGCCGAGTTGTTCGGCCACGAAAAAGGCGCCTTCACCGGCACTGTCGGTTTGCGGCAGGGCTATTTGGAGCAGGCGGGCGCCGGCACGCTGTTTTTGGATGAAATCGGTGAACTTAGCTTGAACACCCAAGTGAAGCTTTTGCGAGTCTTGCAGGAACGCGAATTCAGCCGGCTCGGTAACAGCCGTCTAATTCCCTTGCGGGCACGCCTGGTTTTCGCCACTCACCAGAACCTGGCTGAAATGGTCGCGCTGGGAACTTTCCGGCAGGACCTCTATTACCGCATCAATGTTATGAGAATCGATATACCGCCCCTGCAGGAGCACCCGGAAGATATACCTCTCATCGCCAGACATTTCCTGCGACATTATTCTGAAATGCATGAAAAGGACATTCGAGAGATTGACCCAGCGGCGATGGCTCGGCTGCAAGCATATTCCTGGCCCGGCAATGCCCGCGAATTGGAAAACGTGATCCAACGCGCCATCATTATTGCCCATGATACCGTCATCCACGAAGAAGATTTACCCCAGGACATCACGGACGACGGTATCGTCAACATCGATGATTACCGTCCTGCCGGTTCATTCGAGCGGCAACTTCGCGATTACAAGATCAAGCTGGCTGCGGCGGCCGTGCGGGATAACCAGGGGAACAAGACGCTCGCGGCACGCAGCCTTCAAATTTCACGCGCGTATCTGCATCGTCTGATCAGGCTTGCCGAGGAAGGTGCTCTTTGCGAACGAGAGGGCCAAGAGATGGGGACTGCTTAATCGCAACGTCCGGGGCGCCCTCGCGTGCCGCAATTCACGCACCGCTTGCTGTTTGGCGACGGGCAGTGTCGTTTCCAGTCATGCTCCTGTGCCTTCTGTCAGTGTTGGGCGTGTTGACCGTGCGCTCTCGCTTCGACGATCCCGACATGTGGTGGCATTTGAAAACGGGCCAGATTATCTGGACCACCCACACTATTCCAACAACAGACATTTTTTCCTATACAACGAACCATCATGCCTGGGTGCCCCACGAATGGCTCGCGCAGACCCTTATCTATGGGGCTTACAGAATTGACGGATATTCCGGCTTGATGCTCGAGTTATGCCTTTCGACCATAGCCCTGCTGATCGCTGGGTATGTGCTGTGCACACTGTATTCCGGGAATGCCAAGGTGGCTTTTGTCGGGGCCATGGCGATTTGGTTCTTCGCGACCACTGGCCTTGCGATACGACCCCAGATGATAGGCTATCTTCTGCTCATAATTGAGTTGCTGCTAATGCAACTGGGACGCACGCGTAATTCACGTTGGTTTTTCTGGTTGCCGCCGCTATTTGCAGTGTGGGTTAACTGCCACGGGTCTTTCTTTCTTGGACTTCTGCTGGCATTCGCGTTTCTTTTTTGTTCTTTCTTTGATTTCCGGATAGGGTCGCTCGTTGCGTTGCCATGGGATGCGCACCGTCGCACAATGCTTGGATTGGCGCTAATCCTTTCGGGGATCGCATTGTTCCTCAATCCTGTTGGCGTCAAACAACTCCTATACCCCTTGAATACGCTGTTCCATCAGCCGATCGGCCTCAGCCAATCGGAAGAGTGGATGCCTCTCACGATGACGCAGGGCCGGGGACTTGGACTCTTGGTTGTGCTCGGATGCATTTTTCTTCTCGTCATCGCGCAGCGATCAGACTTGTTTTGGGATGAACTGGTGGTGCTCGCACTTGGCGCGTGGCTGGCCGTCAGCCATCGGCGAATGCTGTTCGCCTTCGGTATATTGGCTGCGCCTGTGCTGTCGCGACTTCTTTCCGGTTGCTGGGACGGGTATGACGCCGACCGGGATCGCCCCTTGCCAAATGCAGTGTTGATTGTGATTTCTCTGTTGGTCTTGACGTGGAGTTTCCCCAGTCATCAAAATCTGACCCGGCAGGTAGACGATGGGAGTCCGGTAGACGCGGTCAAGTTTATTCAATCCCACCGCCTTTCCGGGCCCATGTTGAATGACTACGGGTATGGCGGATACCTGATCTGGGCGGCGCCGGAATACCCGGTGTTTGTCGATGGTCGCGGCGACGTTTTCGAGTGGACCGGTGTGCTCGCGCAATTTGGCAAGTGGGCGCAACTGCAGAGCAACCCAAATACTCTTCTAGATAAGTACGCCATCCATTTTTGCCTGTTGACGCGGACATCACCCATGGCGCATGTATTGCCGTTACTTCCCAACTGGAGAGAGGTCTATTCCAGCAATAAGTCGATTATTTTTGTTCGAACTTCGGACCTGGGCCAAACGGCCCGACGCATCGCGCCTGTGTCTATCAGCAAAGAATGAGTAACGTGGCTGGGAACAATCCTTCCCGAATTTCTCTGTGCGGGAATTGGGCGGAACAGGTGGATAGTCAGGAGCAATTGCGAGGATCGACAGAAGCAAGCGAACTGCACTGCGAATATGTTCTGTTCCCGACGTTGCAGCGTTATTCAACCGCGGTTGCAGTATGCGGTTGAGCTAATTTTCAGTGGACCCATTTGTGACTCTTTCTCAATTTTGCTTGCGACTTTTTTTGCGCTTTTCTCCGCTTCTTTTGTTGCTTCTTCTGGCTTTTCACATACGCTTTTCTTGAATTGGATGGGTTGGCTCGCGATGTGTGCAGGACAGGGTTCGCTGCGGCATTGGCAGGGATCGCCACAGCGACTGCCATAGAGACAAACAGGACACAAGCTGGAAGTTTTGTCACAAGTTCACCATGGAAAAAGCCCTTGCTGGATTTTATCCGTAAAGCGCATCGCGGATCGGGTTCGAGCGCTCTGTTTGCTCGTCAACTGCAGATGCCGGTCGGGATCCAGATTCTTGAAAATGCGCCGACTGGAGAGGTACTGCACATTGGCTATTAAGAGTATGCCGTCAGATCCTTTTGGGCCAATGCTATTGTTGCAGGGATGCGGCAACGTTGCCCATCGCTTGAGTTAACTCCAACAAATTCCACCGCCATCGTAGCAGGACCGGGATATCCAAGCTGGCGCTTGCTACTCTATGGCCGCCCTGTCCAGGTAAACCACTTTCACGCGAAATATATTTCTCCTTTGAGGGTCAGAGAGAAGGCGTCTCCTTATGCGGCTGGAAAATCAAGCCTCATGAACGGTTATTAGGCCACTCAAATTTCCTTTTGGTCGACGGCCTTGAGATCCATGTCGTCGACATGGCGGCAGGCCCAGGTGCGAAATTCGCGGACATCATGGAGCGCGAACACCGGTGCATTCAGCATTCTGGGCGTTTTGACGTGAAAAAATTCAACATCGTCCACATGATCGATCCAGAAGACCGGCCGCGAATCGGGCCGAGTGAATGCAATCTCAACATTGGTGAACTCAATGTTATTGATGTGGCGAAGGAAGAACCCGCTCGCAGGAATGTTGCCAAACATATCCGGGTCGGGCCACGGATTGTCACGAATCGATTCTGGCGGCTGGAGTCCCGCCATTTCTTTCGTGCCGCCACCTATGCTTTCCAAATAGACATCGTGGATTTTGATGTCTTCAATTGCATGACCGGGGATGCCGCTGATGATTCCGCCCCCGCTGAGGGGCGAGTAACAATTGTAGCTGACGACATCTGCAATTGTTACTCCTCTCAACCTGCCCACCGGAACCCCGGCGGGACCGCGCATGCGGGCGCCGAGACGCAGAAACAGCGGCGTGTTCGTGCAGCCGTGCATGGTGATACCGGAAAATGTGATCCCTTCAATCAATGCGCCATCCGAGCTTTCCACCGCAAAACCCTTGCTGCCGTCGAAAACGCAGTTGGAGACCGCAATGTTCTTGAAGCCGCCATTCGACTCAGTTCCCAGCTTGATGCTTCCGTTGAACTCCTTCGGGAAATATGGCTTTACACGCGCCTGCGCCACCTGATCGGTTGGCCAGCGCTTCCAGGTGCCGTCCAGCATGGAACCCATTTCATAAGCGCCTGTGACATAGCAGTCGCTGATCGTGACGTTCTCCGTCGTGCGTGCATAACCCAGCGCAAAGGAGCTTTTCGGGCAGATGGCATCGTCCCACGGTGAGTTGACACTGCAATTCGAGACGCGCACATTGCGGCAGCAGTCGATGTCGATGCCGTCGCGGTTGGTATCGATCGTTAGGTTATCGATGGTAAGGTTATCCACTCCGGTCGCGAGAACGGCAAAGTGCCCGCCTTCAAGGATGGAGAAGTCGCGGAGCAGCACATTGTGGCAATTCTTGAGGCCAATGGCTTTGTCGGCCATTCCATGCAATGAGGCGCTGGGAACGGAACCCGTGCCTCGGCTCAGCCCCTTTCCCCAGATAAGCCCGGTGCCAAGGATGGCGAAGTCATGGATGTTTTCGCCCCACATTAGACTGTTGTGCCAATGGTTATGGCCGAAGTCCTGATAGTTCTCCCACGGCTTGTTCGATTCCGGGGCATCGTAGTAGAAGCTGCTGGTACTTCCCCCCTCTGGCACACTCGCCGCGAGAATAGTCGCTCCCGATTCCAGATACAGCGCAACGTTGCTTTTCAAGTGAATCGAGTAGCAAGCATACGTTCCCGCTGGAAATCGCACCGTCCCGCCGCCCACGGCGTTTGCGGCTTCGATTGCTTTATTGATGGCGGGCGTGTCGATCGTCGCACCGTCGCCCACAGCCCCGTAGAGTTTCACGTCGAATACCGCACTCGTACCGGCGCCTGGCATGGAGGCAACTTCCGCATGAGCGCCTCGAACCACCAAAGATGCAGCACCGGCCCCAGCCGTTCCCGCACCCATCAACTTCAAAAACTCTCTGCGAAATAAGTTCATATACCCGCCACCCGGGCGATACACCTCAAGGGTTGCCGTGCGGTCGTCGACGCATTAGCGGCGGGTCGCCCGTGCCAGACTGTTCCGATCGCCCAGGTTTTCCGGGTATTTTTCGGCAAGCATACGGATCTGATAGCTGAACTGCATGAATAGTTCCTCCCAGCGCTTTGCTTGCCTAGGCGTATAGCGGTAGAAGCCCTTCGCGTTGGAGACTCCACGCGCACCGGAATTCACAACTCTTTGCATGAGACGTGGAACCTCAGTTGCGCAATTTAACTCCGGCAAAAGCTCCTTCATGACTGTCGCGTACGCTGGGATGCCCGTGAGGTCCATAAACCGAAAGGGGCCGGCGAAAGTGATCCAATAGCCCAAGTCATTGCGTATCGACCGGTCAACGTCTGCCACCGACGCGAATCCAGAATCGACTAGATAAAAAGCCTCGCGAAGCATCGCATACATAATTCGGTTTGTGATAAATCCACGAATATCTTTGCGGAGAAGCGACGGCTCCTTGCCCCACATCCGAGCCAGCCGGACGGCGCGCTGCGCGTTGGGGGTCGTGGTTTGCCGGCCACAGATGATCTCCATGAACCGGGTGAGATGAGCTGGCTCCGCCCAGTGCAGGCCCAGGATGCGTTCAGGATGGCTGGC
This sequence comes from Acidobacteriota bacterium, assembly GCA_021780095.1. The sequence continues at coordinate 12,048 of JAJXZK010000051.1, forward strand.
GTTGCTTTGCAGGTCGGTGACGGGAATTGACGAAGTATTGCTACCGATCAGCGCCTTGGCGGAAACAACTTGTTCGATGTCGCTGATGACTTGCCGCTTTACAGCGAGGTCTTCAACCGTCGACTCAATGACTATTTCCGCATCCTTCAGATCGAAAATCTTATCGGAAATTGAGAATCGCTGAAGTAAAGTAGCCGGAGTTGCGGTAATCACTCCCTCGGCTTGAGCGTCTTTCAATAACTTCGAGAGCCTGGCACGAGCGCTTCGAAGCTTTGCCGGATTGGACTCAATGCTATGCAGAGAATGACCGGCCGCGAGAAGGCATGCACTTATGCTTGTGCCCATCAGGCCCATTCCCACAACACCGGCGGCACACGCCGATCTGCCTTCTCCTGAAAGAATCCCGGCTGGTTGACGACCCGGCTTACCCCGCTTCAATATCGCTTTTCTAGTGGTCACAGCTTCATCCTCCAAGGCCAGGTTTCTTCCGGTCGGTTCCCTGATTCTGGATTAAAGCGGAAGAGAAAGCGGATTGCTTTGTTTCGCCTCAAGAGCCTGAAGCAGCGAGCCTTCCACGCAGCGTAACGTCTCTTCAACGTCGGCTTTGCTATGCGCCGCCGAGATTGAATTCTGCTTGGTCGCCAGCGGGAATACGTAGATTCCTCGGTCAACCAGGTTCAGACGAAATGCTGTATCGAAATCGAAATCGTGGTGCACGGCTATGTCGTGCCAGTCGGTAGGGAGATGATCCATAAAATACAGGCAGAAAGCTGAACCCTGACGGGCGACGACCCCATTGATACCAATCTTTCCAACAATCGCTTCAATCCCATGTTCCATCATCTCGCCCAGGCTATCGACGTAACGATAAACTTCGCCATCGTTCATTCGCAGCCGCTCAATCGTTGCAACCGCTGCGGCTGTGGGAACTGGATGACCATTGTATGTTCCCGCCAGTAACACCCGTTTGGCTGGGTCTGGTGCGACGAACAGATCCATCATTTCTCTTTTGCCCCCGAGAACCGCCATGGGATAGCCGTTCGCGACGGCCTTGCCAAAGACCACGAGATCAGGTTTGACGTTCGCAATGCTTGCGAAACCACCGATGGCATGTCGAAAGCCAGTCTTGACTTCATCAAAGATAAGGACAAAGCCAAACTCATCCGCCAGCTCTCGCAGTCCACTCAGATACCCGGCTTTCGGCTTTACCACCCCAATGTTTTGAAGAACAGGCTCTGTGATCAAGGCTGCCACAGGGTATCTCTCACACACATATCGCACTGATTCAAGATCATTGAAATTGATACTGTGGACGAGCCGCTGATGCTCTAGAGGGATTCCAGAACTGATGGCACTGTACGGATATTCCCCCGGTGATTTTCTCGGACCGACATCGCTCAAAGGCGTCATGAGGTTGCATGCAACGTCATTGTGCCATCCGTTGTAGCCACCCTGCATCTTGATGATATGGTCTCTACCGGTCACCGCACGACCGAGGCGGATTGCCTGATACGTGGCTTCGCTCCCTGAATTCAATAGCTGCACAGATTCAACCGCTGGAACGTCCTCGCATATCATCTCGGCAAGCTGCCCCTCTAGGACCGTTGTGCCCGATCCAAAAAGGCTAGCTCCTTCCTGCAAAGTCCTAATTACGGCTTCTGTCACATGCGGATCATTGTGGCCGAGAAAATGAGGACTGAAAGCTGCGTGATAGTCAATGTATACATTGCCATCGACATCCCAAATTCTGGAACCTTCACCCTTCGCGAACGCAATCTCTGGCTGAGTCGCACGATTCACCGAGACCACACCTCCGGGGATATAGTTCTTATTGTGTGTGAGAATCCTCTGCGATTCCGTGTTGTTCTTCAACTTATCCTCTATCCTCGATTACGATAAACTCACAAGCTACTTTTCTCTCCTCAGAGCAGTCCTCGCCGCTGAGGAATATTTTCCGCATGTTTTACCTGCAGCAGAACCGCATCGTAGCCGCTTCCTTCGATCGGTTGTGTCAGTGTTTGAATCCCATAGAACATTCCAGCCCATGAGCGCCGATGAATTTTAATTCCCCGCGCCGTCACAGTGGGATCGTAAGGTCCGCTTGAGTTTGGCCCGGGCCAATCCCCGGGTACTGCGAGCGGATGATCCGTAACAACAACCCGATCTAGCAGAAGCACCGGACCAGACCCTGGATTTTCGCCATAGTCTTGGACTGGCGCTCGGAGCCCTGTACATTCTTCAAAAAAAGCAGCGAGCTGCACGGCTGCGAATCTGTCGGCGGCACTCGGGGAGGAAGAAAAGACAATTGTCATTCCCCTAACCGGCATCGGACCCGCTTCATACCGGATCTGTCGCGGGCGAGGCAGCAACGGGCTAGGGCCGGCAAACGCAAAGGTTCCGACGAAGACGAAGCCCAGCAGCGCAACCTGTTTCGCTTTGCCCATCAAATCCTCCGCCAGCTAGGCGATACTGGACCTACTTAGAGAAACTAGTCACCCCAGGGCCACGGTCCGTGAGTCCAACATAGTGTCGCCTGCGGGCTTTCCCTAGATCAAGGGCAATGTGGTAATCTCGACGATTAGCGTCCAGCATATTGGATAGAACGCCAGGACCCTTA
>JAJXZK010000173.1 GCA_021780095.1 Acidobacteriota bacterium
GGTTAGTTTTTCCTGGTTGGGTACATTCGGCCGGAAGTACTCAAAGTGGACCTGCAATTTTCCATCCTTGATGCGGGTAGGCAATCGATCCATCCCGCGAGGCGAGGGGCCCGCGACAACCTTTCCATCCGCCTTGAAGACACTTCCGTGGCAGGGACAGAGAAAGTCATTCTGGGCCTGCTGCCAGGAGACGCTGCACCCGAGGTGAGGGCAAATCGAAGAAAGAACTTCAAGTTCGCCTACGGCGGTGCGGCTGACGTAGACCGACTGGGCCGACACCACTTCTCTCCAGCCGTCGCGCTGGGCGAAGGTCACGGTCTTGCGCACAGGAGATTTGCTGATGGAAAATTCGCTCACCTCGCCGACATCGGACCATTCCGTCCCAGAGGCTCTGGCATACAAGGGATACAGGACATAGCGCAACACCGGTACCGCGAGCAGTGCGCCCATGCCAGCCGAGCCAATTGCTACCAATGCCCCGAAGAAAGATCTGCGGGTAATGATGATGACGTCTTTTTTTTCTGCGCTATTTTCCGTCTCTATTCTCTGTTCCACTCTGTCTCCTAGAACATGATCCATAAAGCCAAGTAGAGGGTGTTGTTGTCCGAAGCATTGCGGTTGGCTCCGTCGTAGTTAGTGCTGGCTCCGTTAAATTTAAAATATCCGGAATAATTCATGTTAAGGTCGATGTTTTGTACGGGCCAGTACGCAACCTGTGCGATGTAGCCACTGGTGTCGGGGTTGCCATTATTGCTGCCGGTCAGCGGCGCGGGCGCATAGAGCAGCGCATCTGCATTGCCCGTGGTCGAGAACAAGGCGCCGGTTGCGCTGTATTTACTGGCCCAGTGGTAGGTGCTGTCCAGTTTGAAAGTGTTCAGATGGTTGGATTGCGTACTGGCTCCGCCTGCGGCATAGGTGGCGTCGAGATTCGAGTTCTCATGGATATAGGTGCCATGAATGTCCAGCAGGTTAGGGCCGAAGGGGCGCTCGTACTGAAAGTCGATCGAAGGATCCAAATACGTGTCTTCCGGACCGGAAACTGCGTTGGGGAAGGACTTGACGTAGATCCCGTAGGTGCCAACTTCAAGGTAATTGCTGCCCCACGTCTGTTGCCACGCCGCTCTCCAATAAGGAGCGACTCCGGAAATGTTGTATGCCTGCCCGGTCCCGGTCACAGGAGTTGATGCGCCAGCATGCTCTGAGCGATACGCGGTAACGGCCGTATAGAGGTGATTGTTCCACATGCTGTAGCCGCCGACTCCCATAACGTCCTGCCCAAGACCGCCGTTGATAATCGGAGAGGCCAGCGAGCCCACGCCGGAGGATGTCGAGATCCACGGAAACCCCCATGCGGGGGTGCTGTTCCAAACATCTTCTACGGTGGGGTTGTTGTTGAGGTCGATGCCATATTCCCAGTCTTTGCCGCCCAGCGTTCTCTGATCGGCGTAGCGCAGATCGGTGTTGTCCATGCCGAAGTGATCATCGGTATGGGTATAGGTAACCTGCGCCATGCCGCCAAAATGCGCGGCAAAGCCGCCCGCAAAAAAAATACTCAACTGCTGCGGAAAGCCCGCGGCGTTATTCTGCGAAGCCGGCTGGTTTGACTGGAATGTAGTATTCGAGACCAGCACCATCGCGGATAGGGGAATGTACTTGGACAGAAGCAGATCCTTCGAGTTCCCCACCTTGTCGGTCGCCGTCATGTCCGTCAGCACGTAGCCGCGCAGCTTGAAATTACGTCCAAACGCGGTCAATTCCGGAGGATTGCTGTGACACACATTACACGAAAGCCCCGTCTGTCGCGCAAAGCTTGGAACTGCATATGCGCGATTCAAGCCCAAAAAAAGGTACGCCACGACTGCCATTCGCATCAGTTTTTGCATTGATCGTCCTTGTTTCATTAGAAATTAAAGTATAGCGGCAAACTACTTCCCCTCGCACCAAATGCCCGTCTCACTGCGGTCGGGAGCGCCATTCGTCAAGCAGATCGTCACCAACAATAGGATCGCATCGAAGGATGACTGCGGTTGTGATGGACGTCACACGGACCGTCCTTCTTGTAGTTGCCATTCTCACGCTGCGATAGTCCATCACGCTGGCACAGGTTGGCGTCATCGATTTGCCCGGGCTGATGCTGGCGCGACTCGGAGAGCCCCGCGACGGCTCGGGACGGAGTCGGGACGAAGATCTTAAATATCCATTTTCGATAGTTTGTGATTCCGCAGGGATCTTCAACTTCGGAAGTTCATTTTGAATCCTCTTAGACGCTTGCTTGTCTGCCTGTTTCTGCGATCTCCATGGTTTGGAAATCCTGAAAAGGAGTTCGAAGCAGCAGATCCTGCGTGCTGTAACGATTGGCGCTTGGGTGGCACTATTCACTGACGGAATGGTCGTACTAGAGCGTTCTCGAACTTCACCTTGATGCTTCCCGTTCCTGTTGCCCTCCAGCCGCCGTCGACTACCGAGGCCTTCCTTGTGCGGAGCTTCGGCCATCGCTCATGCAACCGAGGAGAACAAAATGTCAAAGTGGGATCCGCTAAAGAATCAGCCGAGCTTTAACGCCGACAACATGCTGTTGCTGACAGACGGTAGCGTGATGGTGCACGAATTTCAATCCAACAAATGGCATAAGCTTTCGCCGGACTCGACTGGGAGCTACGTCAACGGCTCGTGGAGCGATCTTGCATCGATGCTCGACAACTCGGCCATTCCCACTTCCGCCGCGGGCCCTACGTATGCGCCGACATTCTTCGCCTCGGCGGTCTTTGCAGATGGACGAGTCTTTGTGGCCGGAGGTGAATACAACGGCAGCCAATCGAGCGCATCCGATCTGCTAAATGCGGAGATCTACGATCCTGCGACCGACAGCTGGAAGATTATTTCCACGCCGTCTGGCTGGGCTGGAATTGGGGACGCCGTCACATGTGTGCTGCCGGACGGCCGCCTGTTGTTGGGCAATTTCAACTCGACGAGTACAGCACTGTACGACCCTGACACTGACATTTGGGTCGCAGGAGGGAGCGGCGGGGCGAAGAGCGACAGTTGCAGCGAAGAGACATTCACGCTGATGGCCAATGGCAACGTCCTGACGGTGGAATGTTCCAGCGGCCAGAATGCGGAACAATACATTCCCAGCAGCGACAAGTGGGTGGCTGCGGGCGCTACCGGCAACGCGCTTCCGCAGCCTTGTACCGGGTTTGTGGCGGAGATTGGCCCGGCGCTGCTGCTGCCTGATGGCCGTGTATTTGCGGTCGGTGCGACTGGAAATACCGCACTCTACACGCCCGACGCAAATCCACAAAACGCCGGTACCTGGGCCAACGGTCCAACGTTAGTCGATAGCAGCAACAAAACGATGTTTCCCATGGACGCACCCGGGGTACTGCTGACCAATGGCAAAGTGCTGCTGACCGCCAGTCCCTCACCGCCGTGCAAGTATCCAGGACCAACAACATTCTTCCTGTATGACCCTTCGACCAATAAGGCGGTGATCGAGTCTGACTCTGGCAACAGTGGCAATGCCTGTTTTCAGAGCCGCTTCCTGCTGGTGCCTACAGGTCAGGTGTTGTTTTCCAACAGCGGCAGCGATATTCGTGTCTACACTCCCGACGCCGGCGGCGATGCCAGCTGGAAGCCAACGCTCACCAATGTTCCATCCACGGTGGTGACGGGACATACGTACGTGATTTCCG
>JAJXZK010000283.1 GCA_021780095.1 Acidobacteriota bacterium
GTCGAGGCTCAACCCAGCGCCTCTCCCGGGCGGCTTGGTCGTAAAAAAAGGCTCAAAAATTCGACTATGCAGTTCCGGGGGAATTCCGGGGCCATCGTCCCAGATCTCGACGCGAACCATGTCGCCCGCGTTTTGCGTGGTCACGCGGATCGTTCCACGATCTTTCATTGCGTCGAGAGCGTTTTCCAGCAGGGCCATCCATATCTGATTGAGTTCGCTTCCGTTAGCCGCGATGCGGGGCAGATGAGGGTCAAATTCGCGCACAACCGTCACGTGATTCATTCTGTAATGCAGCATGGTCAGCGTATTTTCCAGCGATTGCGCCAAGTCGATGTCCTGCAGCGGAGCCTGGTCCATGTGGGAATATTGCTGGATGGCGCGAATCAGGTCGAATATTCTCGCCGTGGATTCGAGCACCGCTCCAGTCATGTTTTCCGCACGCAGGGTGGACGCCAAGTGAGCCACCGCGACGTTAGCCGCTTCAATATTCAGGAATGTATCCAGCACAGCCAGTTCTTCCGGCTCGACGCCTGCCTCCGCAAAGACGGGAGCGATGGTCCAGGGATTGGCCAGCTTGCGCGGCTCCAGCCAACGATTCAGCCGTTCTTCCAGCGCGCCGGCTTCGATGGGATTCTGGGGCTTGGTTCTGTCTTCGATGGCGCAGCGGATATCGCGGTTCCACTCCATGTAGCGTTCTTCCTGCTCGTTGGTCAGGCAAAGCCGTCCGGCCTCGAAACTGACTTTTCCGTACGCGCGCAGTTCATCCATCAGATTGCTGCTGGCCCGTTGCGCCGCGCTGGCGGGGTTGTTCAGCTCATGTGCCAGGTTGGCGGCCAGCTTTCCCAGGGCGCTTAATTTTTCTGACTGCTGCTCCAACCGAGTGACTTCGCGAACGCGGTCTAACAGAATCGACACCGAGCGCTGTCCCATGGACGGAATGGCGACGAGCATTTCAGGGAACAGCTCGCGGGCAATCTGTAGCGCCCACACCGATTCAGACACATATCCACTGCCGCCTGTGGTCTTCATGCGGGAGAAGGGAAGCACTCCGGTGATTTGGCCGGATCGTCCGATAAACAAGCTGCCGTGCGCCGCATGCTGCCGCCGCACCTGAATCTCGCCGGCAAGCAGGATGGTCATATGGGTCGCCGGGTCGCCATCGTTGAAGACACGTGTTCCCGACGGAGCAGAAAACTCCCAACTATGCTGGATCAGCCAAAGGTATTCCGCGTCGGTCAATCCATCCAGTTGGCGGACGCGACGCAGCGCCTCCAGAACCTGAGGCTCCGGGGTGTGGAGAACGGAGACACCGGAGGGCAAACCCGTCGGTAAAGCGATCGATTGCGTCGGAGAGGCCATAGCGGTAGCTCACAGAATAGATCACTGAAGGTTACCAGCGCCATGTTGCGACGAAATGAAAAATTAGCGCTTGTGGCTCGATGCAAGGAACCGACGAAACGCGCTTTGGAGTGGCACGCCTCATCGGTTCATAGAAAGAAAACAGTCGAGTTATGCGCCCACCGTTGCAGGCACGGGCTTTTCTGCCGACTCGACTGCACCGTCTTTCACTGTGACAGGATCGAGGAACGGCATGGCCGCGCGCAGCGGAGCGCCAGTTTTTTCAATCGAGTGCTGCGCTTCTTTGCGGCGTTGCTCCTCAAACCATTTACGGCCGGTCGCGTTCTCGTTCAGCCAATTCTTAGCGAAGGTTCCGTCCTGGATTTCCGCCAGCAACTGCTTCATCGCGGTGCGGGTTTGGTCGGTCACGATGCGGGGGCCGGCGGTGTAGTCGCCATACTCCGCCGTGTCGGAGATGGAATGGCGCATATAGGCAAGGCCGCCGCGATAGATCAGGTCGACGATCAGCTTCAGTTCATGCATGCACTCGAAGTAAGCAACTTCAGGCTGATAGCCCGCCTCGGTCAAGGTTTCAAAACCTGCCTTGATCAGTGCGCTAACGCCGCCGCACAGCACGGCCTGCTCGCCGAATAAGTCGGTCTCAGTCTCTTCCTTAAACGTGGTTTCAATCACGCCGGCGCGGGTGCAGCCGATGCCTTTTGCATAGGAGAGTGCCAGCGCGAGCGCTTGACCGCTGGCATCCTGATGGATGGCAACCAGGCCAGGGGTGCCGCCGCCCTCGACAAATACTTCGCGGACGCGATGGCCAGGGGCTTTCGGAGCCACCATGCTGACGTCGACGTTTGCCGGTGGATGGATGGTGTCGTAGCGGATGTTGAATCCGTGCGCGAACATAAGGGTTTTGCCGGCCGTCATGTAAGCCGCGATCGAGTCGGCGTAAATTTTTCCCTGCGTCTGGTCCGGCGTCAACACCATAATGACGTCCGCCCATTTCGCCGCGTCCGCGGTGGTCATCACCTGCAGACCCACCTTTTCCGCGCGTGCTTTGGATTTGCTGCCCTCCGGCAGCCCGATGCGAACTTCAACTCCTGAATCTTTCAGGTTGAGCGCATGCGCATGCCCCTGGGAGCCGTAGCCGATAATGGCCACCTTCTTCTGCCGGATCAAAGCCAAATCTGCATCTTCGTCGTGGTAAGTTTTCGCCATATCGTTTCTCTCCGTGTGGGTAAATTAAGCGTGGTTTTCGTCTTCAAGCAGATCGGGCGCTTCGTGTCGCGAAATGCCTGGAAAAGTTTTTGGATCGATGCGCGGGGTGGTGTCGCCGAGCGCTTCCAGCACGCGGCTGGCGTGATGTCCGCGTCGCATTGCCATGCGTCCGGTACGTGCCATCTCAAGGATACGGTAGTTTCCCTGAACAAGGATCTGCACCAACCCTTCAATCTTGCTGGCGCTGCCGGTAATCTCCATCATCAGCGACTCCGGGGCAAGATCGACAATGCGGGCGCGGAAGACCTCCGCCAATTTGAACAGATCGGATCGATTGCTTTGGTCAGCGGCAATTTTCAACATCGCCAGTTCGCGAATGACGGCGGAATGGCGGCCCACATCGTCGACATCGAGGACGCCTTCCAGCTTATATAGCGACGCCATAATGCGCGGCGCGCGATCTTCTGCCGCTTCCGCGACGATGGTGGTTCGCGAAACGCCAACGGTTTCCGTACCGCCGACGGTGAGTGAAATGATGTTGACATTCAGCCGCCGAAACAGTGAGGTTACGCGAGCCAGCAATCCAGTTTTATCTTCGACCAGCGCTACAAAGGTATGCAACATGGGTTGGGGCTCCTACTCTTCCGTCGCTGTTTCGACCAGCGGGTTATGTTGCGGACGGCGGATCATTTCATGCAGCGCGGCTCCGGGAGCGATCATCGGATAGACAGAATCTTCCTGCTCCACGTGGAAGTCGATGAGAAATGCGCCCGGATGCTGGCGCGCGGTTTCGACCGTGGAGATGACGTCGGCGCGTCGGTTCACGTGCGCACCCCGAATTCCATGTGCGTCCGCGAGCTTGACGAAGTCAGGACTGATCAGCGGCGTGCATTCGTAATTCTTTTCGTAAAAGGTCTCCTGCCACTGCCGTACCATCCCGAGATAGCCGTTGTTGACGATGGCGATGTTGATCTTCAATTGTTCCTGCACAATGGTCGCCAGCTCGGGACACGTCATCTGAAAACCGCCATCGCCAGCGATGACCCAGACTTCTTTCTCGGGGCAGGCGATTTTCGCGCCGATCGCTGCTGGCAGCGCAAAGCCCATCGTTCCCAGGCCGCCGGAGGTGATCAGGGAACGCGGGCTGTCATGCTTGTAGTACTGCGCCTCCCACATTTGGTGCTGACCCACATCGGTGACGACAATTGCGTTTCCGTTGGTGACGCGCCAGATGTCATTGATGACGTGCGCTGCGTACAGATGTCCGTTGTCGGGCAGTTGCTGGATGTCGTGGACAGAGGCGTCGCCCTTCATCGCGGAAATTGCATGCAGCCACGCAGCGCCGTCGCGACCGGGCAAACGCGGCAACAAAGTTTCGAGAATTTCTTTCAAGTCTCCGATCAGGCCCACATCCACGCGAACATTTTTGTTGATCTCAGCGGGATCGATCTCGATGTGAATCTTCTTCGCATTCGGCGCATAGGTCGACAGCGAGCCGGTCACGCGATCATCAAAGCGCATGCCGCACGCAATCAGCAGATCGGCTTGCTGGATCGCATGGTTGACCCAGCTTTCACCGTGCATGCCCATCATGCCAAGGTTCAGCGGATGCGAGGCAGGGAAGGCAGTCAGCCCCAGCAACGTGCATGCGACAGGAATTTGAGTGCGTTCCGCAAATGTGCGGACCTGCTCCATGGCTCCGGAATGCAAAATGCCCTGGCCGGCCAAAATGACTGGACGTTTCGCGGTGCGCAACAGCTCCAGTGCTTCGCGGATTGAGGTGGAATCCGCCGAGAGCATGGGATGTGGGCGATAGGGTTGCGGCGCGGCGGCGGCGAAGTCAAAGACGGCTGAACTTTGCTGCGCATCTTTGGTAATGTCGACCAGCACCGGGCCGGGACGCCCGGACTGCGCGATGCGAAACGCTTCCCGCAGCGCAGGGGCAATGTCCTCCGTGCGACGAACTAGAAAATTGTGCTTCGTAATGGGAAGCGTGATGCCGGTGATGTCGACTTCCTGGAAAGCATCGGTGCCCAGCACCTTGCTGGAAACCTGACCGGTAATGCAGACCATGGGGATTGAGTCGAGCATGGCAGTTGCAATCCCGGTGACTAGATTGGTCGCACCCGGCCCGGAGGTCGCCATGGCGACACCGACGCGACCGGAGGCACGCGCGTAGCCGTCGGCCATGTGCGACGCTCCCTGTTCATGACGAACCAAAATGTGCCGGATCGGAAATTTTCGCAGCGCGTCGTACACCGGAAGGATCGCGCCGCCAGGATAGCCGAATACGTCTCGCACACCTTCGCCGACCAGGGTTGCCCACACCGTTTCTGCGCCGGTCAGTGGCGTCGGCTGGGTGTAGATGGCGGTGTCGGGTAAGTTGCGATGGGTGTCGGCCAATTTTTTACGCTTATCCATGATCATCCTCTTCATCAATAATTCGTAACGGCTCCGCGAGAAGCGGAAGAAACTGTCTCCGCATATTTCCGGAATACTCCGCGAGGAGAATTCGGCGCAGGAGTCTTCCAATCTTTCATGCGCGCGGCCAGTTCCGGGTCGGTCAGTTCTACACGCAACTCACGCTTGGGAATGTCGAACACAATGGTGTCGCCATCGCGTACCGCCGCGATGGGTCCGCCAAGTGCGGCTTCCGGCGAGACGTGGCCCGCCATCAAACCGCGAGTGGCGCCGGAGAAGCGGCCGTCGGTCAGCAATGCAACCGTGTCGCTCAACTCTGGAATGCCGGCAATCGCGGCCGTCACCTGTAGCATTTCGCGCATACCAGGACCGCCGCGCGGACCTTCATTGCGAATGACGACAACGTCATTTGGCTTTAGAGTGCGTGCTTCCACCGCATGAAATGCCGCCTCTTCATTTTCAAAGACGCGAGCTGGGCCGCTGTGCGTCAGGCGCTCGTGTCCAGCAACTTTAATGACGCAACCCTCGGGAGCCAGATTGCCTTTGAGGATCACGAGTCCGCCGGTGGCTTTCAAGGGCTTGTCGAGTGAGTGAATCACTTTCTGGCCAGGCATTTCCTTGGCCAGCGCAGCCTCTTCCGCCAGCGTGCGTCCGGAGACATTCATCTGACTGCCGTCTAGCAGATTTCCCGCGAGCATGCGCTTGGCCAATAGGCGGCTACCACCGGCAGCTTGATAATCCGTGGCAACATAGCGGCCACCGGGCTTCATATCCGCGAGCAAAGGAGTTTTGCGGCTGATGCGATCGAAGTCGTCGACGGTCAAGTCGATCCCGGCCTCGTGTGCAATCGCGATCAGATGCAGCACGGCATTCGTCGATCCGCCGGAGGCAGCGACGCTGGCAATTGCATTTTCCAGCGATGCGCGAGTGATGATTTTGGACGGCCGCAGATCTCTCCGCGCCATCTCCAGCACCATCGCTCCAGCAGCACGGCAGGCCGCGTTCTTTTCAGGAGAGAGCGCGGGCACGCCCGATAGATGCATCGGCGAGATGCCAAGAAATTCGCACGCCATGGCCATGGTGTTGGCTGTAAATTGTCCACCGCAGGCGCCCGCTCCGGGGCAAGCGTTCATTTCGACGGCCTTTAATTGGTCGGCATCGATCTTGCCTGCGGCAAAGGAGCCCTGTGCTTCAAACACATCCTGCACGGTCAAATCTTTTCCGTTCAGATGACCGGGCGCGATCGAACCGCCGTAAAGCATCAGTGATGGAATATCGAGGCGCGCCAGCGCCATCACGGTGCCCGGCATATTTTTGTCGCAACCGGCAATAGCGACCAGGCCATCGAAAAGATTTCCGCGCGCCACCAGTTCGACCGAGTCGGCAATGACTTCACGGCTGATCAACGAGGCCTTCATACCTTGCGTCCCCATGGTGATGCCGTCGGAAATAGTAACCGTGTTGAACTCCATAGGTGTGCCGCCGGCGTCTCGAATGCCTTGCTTGACGGCCTCGGCAAGCGTGCGCAGATGAAAGTTGCAGGGACCAATTTCGGTCCACGTGTTGGCGATACCGATGATGGGCTTGGCAAGGTCTTCGCGATTGAAGCCGATGGCGTGCAGCATGGCACGCGCGGCGGCACGACTGGGTCCTTCAGTAAGAGGAACGCTATTGTGTTTTGGATTATGGGTCATATCTTGTTTGCCGTTGGCGCTCACGCAGTCACTCCCTCAGGTTGTCTTGGCGCGGTCCAAAAGGCGGCGTCATGCTGCTCCTCATAGGCATCGAGCGCGGAAGTATGCCGCATCGCCAGGCCAATATCGTCCAGGCCTTCCAGGAGGCAGGATCGGCGGAAAGGATCGATGGTAAAGGATTCCTCAAAGCCCAAATCGTCCTTCACGGTTTGCGACTCCAGTGACACGTGCAGCTGATAATCGGGAACTTTGGCTCGCTCCAATAGCAGAGCCACTTTCTCATCCGGAAGCGTGATCAGCAGAATGCCGTTCTTGGCCGCGTTGGAATAAAAGATGTCGGCGAAGCTGGGAGCAATGACGCAGCGAAAACCAAAGTCGCTGAGCGCCCACGCCGCATGTTCGCGGGAAGAGCCGCAGCCGAAGTTGCGACCCGCAACCAGAATTTCAGCGCCTTGAAGATGCGGCTGATTCAGGGAAAACTCCGGATTCGCAGCACCGTCCGCGCCACGACGCCAATCGAAGAATAAAAATTCTCCGTAGCCGGTGCGTTCAATACGCTTCAAAAACTGCTTGGGAATGATCTGGTCGGTATCGACATTGACTCGATCGAGGGGCGCGACTTTTGACGTAAGGGTGCGAAATGGTTTCATGACTAGGCTCGAAACTCCCAATTGCGAACATCGGTAAAGTGGCCGGCGATTGCGGCTGCGGCTGCCATCGCGGGACTGACAAGATGAGTTCTTCCCCCCCGACCCTGGCGGCCTTCAAAGTTCCGGTTGCTGGTGGAGGCGCAACGCTCGCCCGGTTCTAAAATGTCCGGATTCATGCCGAGGCACATGGAGCAGCCTGGCTCTCGCCACTCAAAACCAGCATCGCGGAAGATGCGATCGAGACCTTCTTTTTCCGCTTCGGCTTTCACCTGTTGCGATCCGGGCACGACCATGGCGCGGACCTTGGTGTTCACCTTATACCCGCTGACGATTTTTGCGGCAGCGCGCAGGTCTTCAATGCGAGCGTTGGTGCAGGAGCCAATAAAGACGCGGTCAATTGAAACATTCTCAATCTTCGTGCCGGGTTCAAGCGCCATGTATTCGAGGGCACGCTCGTAGGCGCGGCGTTCGGAATCGCTCGGTGCCAACGCGGGTGTCGGGATCGCTCCGGTGACAGAAACCACCATGCCGGGATGCGTTCCCCAGGTGACAAATGGCGTCAACTCCTTGGCGTCGATGACCAGTTCGCGATCGAACTTCGCATCGGGAGCGGAGGGCAGGGACTTCCAATGTTCCACGGCCTCGTCCCACTGTTTTCCTTTGGGCGATTGAGGACGCCCCTTAAGGTAGGCAAAGGTCGTCTCGTCGGGAGCGATCATGCCCGCGCGCGCGCCCGACTCGATGCTCATGTTGCAGACCGTCATGCGGCCTTCCATCGACAGCGAGCGAATGGCGGACCCGGCGTACTCGACAACATAGCCTGTCGCGCCGTCGGTGCCGATGCGGCCGATGATACCCAGCGCAATATCCTTGGCGGTCACGGCGGGCGGCAGCTCGCCCTCGACCGAAATGCGGAACGTTTTCGGTTTCGACTGCGGCAGGCATTGCGTGGCCAAAACGTGCTCCACTTCGCTGGTGCCGATGCCGAAGGCCAGCGCTCCGAAGGCGCCGTGGGTGCTGGTATGGCTGTCGCCGCACACAATGGTCATGCCGGGTTTTGTGAATCCCAGTTCCGGGCCAATGATGTGCACGATGCCTTGCTGCTTTGAATTCACATCGAACAGTTCAATGCCAAATTCTTTGCAGTTGCGGCGCAGCGTTTCAATTTGTTTGGAGGCGATGGCGTCCTGAATGATGAAACGATCGGCGGCGATCGTGGGTACATTGTGATCGACGGTTGCGAGCGAACGGTCTGGGCGGCGAACGGTGCGACCGGCGAGGCGCAGTCCCTCGAAAGCCTGGGGCGACGTGACTTCGTGGATCAAATGTAGATCGATGTAGAGCAGCGCTGGCTCGCCAACCGGTTCAGTGACGATGTGCGCGTCCCAGATGTTCTGAAAAAGTGTGTTTTTATTCGCCATATTCTTTCACTGTGATTGAGGTGCGTGGATGCGAAATTCTGATTCCCGATGAATGAAGCTGCGCCAAAAACTAAACCGCGTGCATTGCCTGGTTACAATCGATGATTTCGTTCAGGACTTCGAAGACGTGTTTTCCCATCTCCTTGGTGCTGACAATTTGCTGATCGGGTTGATTGGTGCGGGCCAGGTCCGCGGTACGATAGCCAGCGGTCAGCACGCGTTGGACAGCCGTCTCAATCGCCTGCGCTTCCTGCTCCATTCCGGCGGAGTGTCGCAGCAACATTGCTCCCGTCAGAATGGCACCGAGAGGATTTGCCTTTCCGGTGCCCGCAATGTCCGGTGCCGAGCCATGGACCGGCTCATATAGATTGACCTTGCCGCCAATCGTTGCGGAGGGCAGCATTCCCAGTGAACCGGTGATCACGGCCGCCTCATCGGAAAGAATGTCGCCGAACAAATTTTCCGTCAGCACCACATCGAAGTTGCGGGGGATGTTCATCAGGTGCATCGCGCAGGCATCGACATATTGATGCTCAAGCGTGACATCGGGATATTCCGCAGCAATCTCTGTGACGGTGGCGCGCCACAGCTGCGAAACTTCCAGCACGTTCGCCTTATCGACTGAAGTGACTTTATGACGGCGTTTTTGCGCCAATTCAAACGCGATGCGCGCCACGCGCACCACTTCCTCGCGGCTGTATTGCATGGTGTTGAGCGCGACACCGGTTTCGCGCTCCCAGGAGCGCGGCGTGCCGAAGTACAAACCGCCCAGCAATTCGCGCACAAACAGGATATCCGCGCCCTCCGTGACTTCCGGACGCAGCGGGGAGTTGTTGCTTAGGGGCGCATACGCAACTGAGGGGCGAAGATTTGCGAAGCCGCCCAGGGCTTGCCGCAACTGCAGCAGGCCAGCTTCCGGACGCTTATCCGGTGGAAGGGAATTGAACTCGTTTCCACCCACCGCGCCCAAAAGAACTGCATCGCTATCGAGGGCTGCTTCCAGCGTTGCCGGAGGTAAGGGCGATCCATGCTGACGAATGGCAATGCCGCCGATCGGTTTCTCTGTGAAGTGAAATGCGGAGCCGTTCCACTGGCTGATCGCTTCCAGGATCAAAACCGCCTCGTGCGTGACTTCGGGGCCAATCCCGTCGCCGGGAACCAGAGTCACCTTGATTTCTTGTGGCATCAAAACTCCTGAGTGGGGGGCCTCGCGTTCGATCCGGGGCCGGTTATCTATTTATCGATTGTCGCAATCGCAATCTTGCGCGGCGACCGTGTCACAGCTGCGGGGCAGCGACAGCGCTCGAACCGGACGAGCCATGCTGGCCTAGGTTCGGCGACTGGCGCAGATGGGTCAGCATAATGCTGACCAGATCCTGATCGAAGACAGATTTCTTGCGGTCTGCGACTTCAATGAATCGCTCATAGGCCAAATCCAGATCTGGGCGGCTCAAACTAAAGCCCAGCTCCTTCAGACGATGGTTCAAGGCGCGACGTCCAGAATGCTTTCCCAGAACCATCTTGTTCGCAGGTACGCCCACCTGCGATGGGGTCATGATTTCATAGCATAGTGGATTGGACATGACGCCGTGCTGATGAATGCCGGCTTCGTGCGAAAATGCGTTGCTTCCGACAACCGCTTTATTCGGCGCCGGCGCGAACGTGATGATCTCGCTCAACATCTGGCTGGTCGGATACAACTGGGTCAGATCGAGGTTGTGCTTGAACGGCAATTGGTCGTGACGCACATGCATGGCCGCCGCTAATTCTTCCAGCGCAGCGTTGCCGGCCCGTTCCCCAATTCCGTTGATGGTGCATTCTACCTGCCGGGCGCCTGCTTCCAGCGCCGCCAGGCTATTCGCCACGGCGAGGCCAAGATCGTTATGGCAGTGGCTGGAGAACACGATGTTTTCCGCGCCGCGAATGCGCTCGTTCATCAACCGGAACATGGAAGCATATTCGTGAGGGACGGTATATCCCACGGTGTCGGGCAGGTTGATTACGGTGGCTCCGGCATCAACCGCAACCTGAACCATTTCGCACAAAAAGTTTCTGTCGGACCGGGAGGCGTCTTCCGGGGAGAATTCAACGTCATCGACATAGTTGCGTGCCATGCGAACCGATTTATCCGTCAGCTCCAGCGCCTGCTCACGAGAGATTTGCAGTTTGTATTCCAAATGAATGTCGGAGCTGGCGAGAAAAATGTGGATGCGGGACTTGGCTGCGGGTTCGAGCGCTCGGGCGGCAGCAACAATATCTTCTTCCTTGGCGCGCGACAGGGAACAGATGCGCGGGCCTTTCACTTCGTGCGCGACTTGCCTGACCGAGGCAAAGTCGCCCTCGGACGCGATAGCGAAGCCGGCCTCAATGACATCGACACCGAGCGATTCCAATTGCTTGGCCAGTCGAACTTTCTCTGCCATATACATGCTGCAGCCGGGGGATTGTTCTCCGTCGCGGAGGGTGGTATCGAAGAAAAAGATTTGATCCTGATCCATGGCATCCCCTTGTGGGTGACAAAGTCAAAACAGCCTTTGTTCTCCTACAGTAGCATAAACTTATCTAATGTTAACTTCTATTCGTATTAGAATATATTATCGACGGCGCTGTGGTCTCGTCTGATCGAAGGACACCCGATGGACCTGTTTCAATTGGAAACATTTATGGCGGTTGCGGAGGAGAAGAGTTTTTCTCGCGCAGCTGTCAAATTGCATCGTACCCAGCCGGCAATCAGCCAGGTGATTCGCAAGCTGGAAGTGGAAATGGATGAGGTGCTGTTCGACCGCGCCGCTCGCGACGCCACGTTGACGGCTGCAGGCGAGTTATTGCGGGAGTATGCGGAGCGATTGCTGAACCTGCGGGGCGAGGCAACAACAGCGTTGTCGGAGCTGCGTTCGCTGCATCGCGGTCGGCTGAATGTCGCGGCGAATGAATATACGTGCTTGTATTTGTTGCCGGTGATTGATGTGTTTCGTCGCCTGTCTCCGCAGATTCACGTCACCGTGCATCGGTCGCTGGCCAGCCGCATGGCGGAAGAACTGCTGCAGCACTCGGTGGAGTTGGGCATCGTTTCCTATCGGCCCGACGATCCGCAGGTTCGGTCTATCGTGGTGTATCGCGACGACCTTGTGTTCGTCATGCATCCCGGACATCCGCTGGCGCACGCGAAAGAGGTTTCCATTCGCGATTTAGGAGCGGAAAATTTTGTTGCCCACAATGTGCCGTCGCCGCTGCGGCAAAAAGTGATGCAGGCATTTCAGCGCCATAAGACACCGCTGAACATGGCGGTGGAGCTGCCGAGTCTGGAGGCCATCAAACGTTTCGTCGCGATGGGGAATGGCGTAGCTTTGTTGCCGGGGCTGACGGCGCGCCAGGAAATCGAGCGCGGAGAACTGGTGCAACTGCGGGTGCCGGAACTGGCGTTTGAGCGGCGGCTGCGCGTGGTCCATCGCAGGCAGGCAAATCTTTCGCACGCTTCGCTGGCGTTCTTGAAAGTTGTCGAATCGATGGCCAACGAGCGCGGCGATCCATTTCACTTTCAGGTGGAAAAAGGCACGTAGACGGTGGAGGCGACACTTTTGGAGGGGCAAATCGCCTGTGAACCCCGAGTTTCGCTCAGTTCCAGACGTCTACATGTTCTAAATCTTTACTCACATCTATGCCGAAATTCGGCTCAACCACAGTTCTAAAAAGCCGATCAACTCATCCGGGGGCTTGAGCCATATATTGGCCCTTGTTTCCCGATATTCGGGTCGCACCAGAACAGAAAGCCCGCGATTCGCGAGCACACAAAATGCATCTTCATCCGTGAGATCGTCTCCTAGAAAAGCGATCGGAGCCTGGGGATTTAAATCCTCTAAAATCGCAGCTACGGCGTCTCCCTTGTCAGGATGAGCGACACGCAGCTCTAGGCCGCCTTCAAAATTGAACAGCTTGATTCCTGGCTGTTCGGCCAGTAGGGCCCATCCCTCCCGCACGCGCGTTTGAAGCCGTTCGATTTCGGCATCAGGCAATCCACGCCAATGGATGGCAATGCCACCGTGCTTGATTTCAGACCGCGATGCCAAGTTTGCGCCGATCAACCATGTCTCGGCTTGTGTCAGAACCGCGGCGACCTGCGGATCGATGGCAGTTTGCTGGTAGGTTCCGTCGACCCCCAAATGTTCCATGCCATGGGTGCCCCATATTTCCAGAGGAGTGAATGAGCGAAATAGAGTCTTCAAATCACGAATGGGTCGTCCAGTAATCACGATGACCCTTGTCTTGCGGCATCGAACGATCGCATTGAGGATGCATTCGACGCGCGGATAGGGGTACGCCAGGTCGCGTTCTTGTTGAAACGGCGCCAGCGTACCGTCGTAGTCAACCAGGAGGACGGATTCGGTTGCAGGACTCAACCGGTCCATGAAATCCGTAAGTGCGGTCTTCGCAGATGGGTCCTCCATGTTATCCCTGTGTTCTGCGTAGAGTTGCGTTTGTGGGCGTCGTCTTTTTCAGGCGAAGCTCACAGAGAGCTCCAATCAGGCTGCCCGCCCACCAGTAGATGTTGTGTTCCTTGACGGAACTTCGCATGCGGCGCATCCGATCAATCATCTCGCCAATGTCCATGTTGAGCGCTTGCGCCACTGCGTCCGCGGTCGCCTGAATGTCATATGGGTTCACAATGATGGCATCGCGCAGTTCCCTGGCGGCTCCGGTGAATCGGCTTAGGATCAGGACCCCTCGATCATCCTGCCGCGCGGCTACATATTCCTTGGCCACCAGGTTCATCCCGTCATGCAGGGAGGTGACCATACATAAATGTGCCGCACGATAGTAGCGTCGCACTTGTTGATGCGTGTGTTGACGGTTCAGTAAAACGATTGGTCTCCATTTGCCGCGTTTGAAGCGATCATTGATGCGGTTGGCCTCCGCCTCCACTTCCCTCTGAAAATCGGCATACCGTGGGATACTGCTGCGGCTGGGGGCGCCAATCTGAATCAACGTGAACTTGTTCTGATAACGCGGATGCCTCTCCAAAAAAGACTCGACCGCCTGGAAGCGCTCGAGAATGCCTTTCGTATAATCCACGCGGTCGACACCAACACCCAGGAAAGTCGCCTCGATGCCGAGTTCCGCGATGAGCGCGCTGCGTTCTTCTTCGGCACTGATCTCGCCTGGAGCACTGGGTGTCTCGCCGGTAAAGTCCACGCTAATCGGGAACGGCAGCACGGTGGACCAATGGTCGCGACGCTTGACAGAAAAGTGTTCCCAGTCGACCCGCGACTCAAGTACGCGATCCACCGTATTGAGAAAGTTGTTGCAGTGGGCTTGGACATGAAACCCGATCAGGTCCGCGCCGAGCAGCCCATCCAACAGTTCCTCTTGCCAGGGGCAGATGCCAAACGATTCTGGATTGGGCCAGGGAATGTGCCAGAAGATCGCAATTCTTGCATGAGGAAGCCGATCCTTCAGCATGCGCGGCAGCAAGGCAAAATGATAGTCCTGAATCAGGACGACGGGATGTTCCTCGTCTGCAATTTCCTCCACGAGCGCGTCCGCAAATCTCTCATTGACTTTGTTGTAGAACTCCCAGTCCGATGCGCGAAATGTCGGGCGGGTATGCGCGATGTGGCAGAGCGGCCACAGCCCCTCGTTCGCGAAACCGTTGTAGTAGCCCGCTTCTTCTTCTGCACTGAGCCAGACACGACGCAGCGTATATCGGGGATCGTCCGGCGGAACTTGCAACCGGTCTTGCCTGTCCACGGTTTCCGCGTCTGCATTGCCACTTCCATGGGCTACCCAGGTTCCGTTGCAGGCACAAAGAATCGGCTCTATGGCTGTAACCAGGCCGCTGGCCGGCACTGTGAACGTTATGACGTTG
>JAJXZK010000365.1 GCA_021780095.1 Acidobacteriota bacterium
AGTGGTTTTTCTCGCCGGCAACAAAGGCGATGCGGTCCGCTCCATCGAGCGCGATGCCGTGTGGGTTTTCGATTCCCGGAAGCGGGTACCGTCCCAGGATGTTGTCGGTTGCCGGGTCAATCGCGATCAGCTCGTTTACGCCGTGCACCGCCACCAGAATGCGCCCGGAGACGGAATCGTAAACGGTGTTTCCCGCGCCGCCGCCCAGAGGAATCTTGATGATAAGAGTATTGCTGGTCGCGTCGATCACCGCATCTACTCCGCCGTGCTCATCGGAAACAAACACCTTCCTTTGCCGGGGAGCGTAGGCGAGACCGTCCGGATAATCGATAGGCCCTGCCTTGCCTGCAATTTTCAGCGTCTGAGTATCGACCGCAATGACCTCGTGGTCGCCGGTCGCCGACGCAAACAGACGATGAACTTTGGGCGCCGCGAAAACCCCATGCACCCGCCGGAAGCCGTCGAGGTTGGCAACCAGCTTCCGGTCGCGCACGTCGAAGACGACGAGCTGGTCCGCGTTCATGTGGGCGATATAGAGCTGGCCATTCACCGCATCGAAACTTTGATAATCGAACCGGACTGCCGGACCGGGCAGCGGCACGTCGGCCACGAGGGCCAGCACCTTATCGGCAGGTTTCGCGGATTGCGCATGAGCCACCGGGAAGACAAGTAACATGGCTGCGGTCATGCGGCTTACGAACGTTTGCAAATTTCGACGGTTGGTCATGATGTATTCATCCTGTGCTTCGTATAGAAAATTGCGGATACTTGTTTTGGGGGCTTTATACACTTTGGGCCTGATCAGGGACAGTTGCGTCGTCCAATACGCCGCGGTGTAAGATGCGGAACCCTATTCGTTTATAGTCGCAATCACCGAGGACAACACTGAAGACATTCTGACAATTTCCTTAATTCATCGTCAGAAGAACTTCAGCAACACTTCAGAACGCCCAGGCACAATCTGCCTTTATACAAGAAAGAGGGTAAAAACGTGCGGCTCCTTGTCATTGAAGATGAACCGAAGGTCGGCCATGCCCTGCTGGAAGGCTTGCAGGCCGAGGGCTACGAAGTCGTGCTTGCCGAGACCGGCGAGGAGGGATTTTTCCTAGCCAGCAACCGAGCGTTTGACTTGATCGTCTTGGATGTGATGCTGCCTGGACGCGATGGATTGGAGGTATTGGCGGCACTCCGCAAGCAGAACATGGCGGCCCAAGTCCTGATTCTCACCGCGAAGGACGCGATTGAAGACCGCGTAGCTGGATTGGATACCGGAGCGGATGATTATCTGGTCAAGCCTTTTGCATTCCCGGAATTGAGCGCCCGCATTCGCGCGCTGTTACGCAGGGGCAAGCCGGAGCCAGTCGCATCGCTCAGGATTGGCACTCTTGAGATCGATCCCGTGACCCGCACAGTGTTGCGGGAAGGCTTGCGCCTGGAGCTTACCGTTCGGGAATTTGAATTGCTGGAATTCCTCGCGCGAAACAAAGGTAGGGTTGTATCCCGCGAAATGCTGGCGCGCGATGTATGGAAGGAGCCGGGGCGGGCGACTCCGCTCGACAACGTAATCGATGTACACGTGGCCCGCTTGCGAAAGAAACTGGACGACCCATTTGAAGGCAAGCTGTTGCACACCGTCCGCGGCGTCGGATTCATCCTGAGCGAGGAGACCTCATGAAAGCAATGCCGGGCAGAACACTGCGGGGACGGCTTACTCTGCTCTACGGAATCCTTTTGGCCCTGGGGCTTGCGTTTTATGCTGTGGGAACTTCTGTCTACCTCCTGCATGACTTGAGAAAACAACAGGATGCCAGTCTGGATCGTGAGATCGAGACGGTGGAGGGCCTGATTTCCGTGTCTTCAGAGGGCGAAGTTGAGCTTCGCTCGGAAGAAGGAGAAGCCCGCCCGGACAGTCCCGAACGTGGATACCTGTTAGAGATATGGTCTGCCGCTGGCAAACCGATGTTTTTGAGCGAAGGTCTGGACGGTTCCTCTCTTGGGCCCGCACCAGACTTGACGCGGAAGCCTTTTGACAGATCTCCTCACACCTACCGATTGCAAAATGGGGCGAGAGTGCGGGTAGAGGCACGCCGACATGAAATTGAAGGGCGTGTGCTTCTGCTTCGGCTTGCCGTCAGCGAGGAGCCGCTCTGGGACGAGTTCTGGGACATGGTCTCCGTGCTGGCGATTGGCCTGCCAGTCACTGTCCTGCTGATTGGCTTTGCCGGGTATGCCATTGCCGGACGGGCCTTGCGGCCAGTGGACGCGATGGCAAATCGCGCCAGGGAGATCAGCGCGGAACATCTGAATGAACGGCTGACCATACAGAACCCTGGCGATGAGTTGGGGCAACTCGGACTCGCCTTCAACGAGACGCTGGCACGTCTGGAGAAATCTTTCGAGCAACTCCGCCGCTTTACCGCGGATGCGTCCCATGAACTGCGTACTCCACTGACGGCGATTCGCAGCGTTGGCGAAGTTGCACTTCAGAACACGGGAGACGCGTCGTATTACCGGGACATTATTGGCAGCATGTTGGAGGAAGTGAATCGCCTCACCCGGCTGGTGGAAAGCCTGTTGACCATGTCAAGGGCCGACGCGGGGCAGATTCAACTGCAACGCATCTCGGTGGGAGTTCTCGATCTGGCCAAGGAAGCGGCGGCATTGCTCGAAGTGCTGGCTGAGGAGAAACATCAAACGATTGTCGTGGACGGAGATCCATCTCTCGCGGTACGCGCTGACCGGCTCATCCTGCGTCAGGCGCTAATCAATCTCATCGACAACGCGGTGAAGTATTCGCCGGCCGGCGGCAAGATTCGAGTGCATGTACACGCGGCCGATGGGAACGCGGTCATTGAGGTCCAGGATAGCGGCCCGGGGATTCCTCCCGAGCACGCGGAGAAAGTCTTTGAGCGTTTCTATCGCGTCGACAAGGCGCGTTCCAGAGCCGAAGGTGGCGCAGGTCTGGGACTGTCAATTGTTCATTGGTCGGTTTCTGTCCACGGCGGAAAGGTGGAGCTCGACCGGGATGCGGCACCGGGATGTGCATTTGTAATTCGCCTGCCCCTCGAACATAAGGAACACCCTTTACAGAAGGAAGGCTGATTTTGGGAATAACTTGCGAAAGTGCTCACGAGAACGACGCGCCGGCGAGCCGCGTTCCAACTCGAGTCGGGGTTCTTTCGACCATGGGCGAAGAAGCTTCCGCGCGGAGTCGTAGAAATTGTTCATTCATGCCTCACCGGTGGTTTTCGATTTACTGGCTTGCACTCATGATATGGATTTGTGGGGTGGCTCACGCGCAACAGTCCGGTGTTCTTGAGGGGCGCGTCATGGATCCCTCCGGAGCCGTGATACCGGGTGCGTCGGTACTTGTCGTGCCGCAGCCCTCGGGTCCTGCCCACACCGTGCAGACCGATGGAGAAGGACGCTATCGCGTCACGGGCTTGACTGCCGGGCGATACAAGGTAACGGCGGAGGCATCTGGGTTTCAGGCGGCGGTGAAGCAAGCCGCCATTTCGGGCTCACCACGCATCGCCACCCTGGACATTCATCTGGCCATCGCAACCCAGGCAGAGCAGGTTTTCGTTCAGGGAAACGCTCCGCAACTGGAAGTATCTCCGCAATCCAACGCCTCGACTGTGTCCGTCTCCGGCAACAACATGAATGCCCTTTCCAA
>JAJXZK010000232.1 GCA_021780095.1 Acidobacteriota bacterium
CCGATTACGCTCGCCCTAAGACACTTCGCCTCTCGGTTCAAGCCAAATCCCAACTCCCCCAGCGAGCCCGAAATCGAGTTCTGAGAGTATTTCCGCCCATGATTCCCCGTGCCGATGTTTACTACGCATACAACAATGCCATGGAGTGCCGTGGAGTGCCGGACTTTCGGGGCTTGTCTCCATGGCCGACCACTCAGGATCAGGCGACGTTTTGATGCGAATCCAATGAGACGTAAACTGATTTCGATCGTCGTTGAAGTAGAGGAGCGGTGAATGTTTCCTCACGGATTTCCGCGCCAGATCAGCTTTGCATTATGTTTGCTGGCGCTCTCCACGGAGTCTTCTTCGGCTCAGAATTTCTCGGCGGTCAAACGCACGCCCGGTGCTCTAAATATGGGCTCGAGTCTCGGATTGGCAGCGGCGTTTCCGATTGTGCGCGAGGCGCCCTACACCGCCGAAGTTCAAACTCAGGAATGGAAGGTTGGACCAGACGGGCAGATCGTCCTGCACGAAGCGTTCAATATTCACATGCGCGACGCGGCAGGCCGGGTGCGCGATGAGCAGCTTGCCTCTCCTGCAGATGAAGTTGGTAGCTTCACGCAAAACTTGGTCCGAGTTATCGATCCAGTTTCGATGGAGCAGACGAACTGGAATAACGCAGACAAAACTGTCATTACGAGTCCGATACCACCAAGTTTCCAACAATACCGTGGGGGGACCACGCCCTGTGACGGTGTTTCGGCGAGAAGCCGGCCGGCTGCTAACCTAGAGGACGCCAATGTTTCCGGGCCCGTGTCTACGAGTCTGGGCGTCAAGACGATGGAGGGTCTTCGTGTTGTTGGCTGCCGCACGATACTGACGCTAGCATCTGGAACTGGTACCTCCATCACTAGCACTTCCGAAATATGGTTTTCACCCGCTCTCCACATTACGGTGCTCGAGTCAGTGCGCTACTCGGACGGATCGGGCATGTTGACCAAGCTCACTAACATTTTGCAAAACAATCCCGAGCCTGCTCTGTTCGAGCCTCCGGCCGGATATATCAAGCCGGGCGAGAGACGTTCTGAGCCGGAGAACAGCAATCCGAACTAGGCGAAGATTCGGGAATATGGACACATCGAATGGCATGGACAGACTGCGAAGTTGATAGCCGGAGGCAGTCGCCCGCTTGATATGGCCGCGCATGTGCTCTCGACCTGTCTGGGCATTTCGATCAGTGCCGAAGACCCGCACTATAACTGGCCTGGCGATTTGCTGGACGTGACGGATCCGCGATGGGCAGCCCAGCACTCTGGCCCTCACATGTATGCTGCAAAGCCGGGCAAGGTGGCACTGTCATTTGACGTGGACCAAGAGGGGCGGCCCGTCGACGCCGTGAAGATTCTGAAGGACGCTGTCGATCAGGTGAACCAGCAACAGCCCTGGCGATTCCGGCTGCAGCACGACGTTCGAGAAGGGCACGATTTCTACATATTCGTACCTACGGTCACTCATAACGAATCGGGTCAGCTTGAACACGTTGCCTCATGGCTCGACGAACGAATTGCCATACCCTCGACAACGGCGCCGATCATGATGATCGCGAGGACCTTTGCGGATGCACTCTCTTCTCACACGGGATACCAATTCGACTGCTGCCAGGCAGTCGTGATCGGGCGTCCCTGGGGTAGCCAAACCATTCATTTCGAAGCGACCGATGAGGTGGCGCGACTCACTTTGGAGGACCTGATGATCGCGGCGGGCGGTAATAAGAGCTACGTGCAACGCTGCCAACCGATGGACAAGCGGTTCTGCTTCATTAGCGTGGAACATCCCGTGAATCGTATTCCGAAGACCTCCCCGCAGTTTGGCGTGTGTGCGGCTCTGGGATATGACCCTGACTAGACTGGATCGTCTCGGCAATTCGAAAGCCACATTTCTGCACTTCGAGGGAGTATCACCGGCGATCGTCGCTTTACAAAATAGGCAACATCCGCAAGAAGAATCACCCATCAGTTCTCCGAAACGTACGTCACTGGCCTCGCGATTCAAATTCAGACTAGATGAGTGAGTTGGCGGAGTTAACCGGCCACTAATCTGAACCACGAGATCGGCACAACTGTTCTTGATGATTATCTGAACGGCGCCGGAAGACTCAGCTCCGAGTGATATCCCTCTCAAATTTGACCCATCCCGCTTGCTCACCGTCCTGCACTATCCGCAAACAAGGACTTCCATGAAGGATCGAGATACATCCACCGCTCGCGGCTGAACCAACTCGTTGGCAGGCTGGGGACATGGAGCAGAGCATGACCTCCCGTGCAGATCATTTCTGTGCCGTTCCATGCCAGGAAGGTGCGTGACGCGCTGCCAACCTGGGCTGGATGCGTAACGCGCCGCAAACACACCGGACAGCGGCGACTGTGATCCACAAGCGCCCATTGCAGCCCAAAGAGGCAGAGATTGAAACTGGCGACAAACTGCACAAATTCCGCGGTAGAGACCTGTTGTGCAAACCCCCAATAGGCAATGTCAAGAGCGGCGAAATACGCTCCCAGGACAATGAGTGCCATCTTTGTGACCACGAACAACAGGCGCCTGAGGCGCGACTTCAAGGGAGGATGACGCGATTCGAAATCCGATTCCGTCCTGAAGACGGTGGTGACTGCCGGCAGCGCAAGTAGAGCCAGCAAAAGCGCGAATTCAAATATTCCTAATGGTCCGCCCATCGGTTCAAAGGCGGATCCGTGATATTCCACCTCATCGCCACCCGCCTCCGAACTCAATATGGGTACGGTGGAGGTTTGCATTTCGGATTGACCGACTGGGGAAAGGAGCCCTACTACATAGCCCATTGGTGAATCGGAGCTGTCCACCACGTTCGGATCGGAGTCGAGAATCCAGATATCGGCTTGTTCGGGAAAGAGCAACGTCCCTAACGGCGCAGCCCCGGCGATCATTACCTCTCGATTCCCAATCACCATGAACTTTCCGGTGCCCCTCGGATCAGAGGCAAATTCTCGCCGCCAGAGCGAAGGGCTCAGCCAAGCTTGAGCTTCCCCCGGCCGGACTTCTTTGCTGTATCCCGCCCTTTCGAGCCCTGACATCCTGAATAGGTTGCCGGTTCCATAAGCAATTGACCAGATTTCTCGCTCACCCTTCAATTCCACTGACTTGCGCGTTACGCGATAGAACGCCAGATCCTCAAAAAAGCGTTGCCGCCGCATTTTCCAGCTTTCGTATTGGGTAAATGAAATCGACGGTTTGGCTGTGGCTGTATAGGCGCCTGCTTGAATCAGAATCACATCCGGTCTCAGTCGGGCGTGGGCCGCGGCTTCTTCGTTCTGCACGCCAGGTAAAACATGGGCAAGAATCGCGCACAGCACAACTACGATGCTCAACCAGACTAGGCATTGCGACGCCGAACCGTGGACCGAAGCCTCTGCCACTCGCAAACCTTCCCGCTTCACACACACGGCATCCTGAATAGATCCCATACAAAACGCGATGGATTTGCGCTCCGCGCTCCACGAGGATGTGCCCTGCGGCCTACAGATCTTCCGAACGTGCCATAACTCATTAGCCCACTCGCGGTACCAATCGTCCCGCTCTCGAGGAGGCAAAATAAGTGACACTCCGCGCAGCAGTGCAAGCTGCAACGTATGTGAAACGGAGCTTGGGAGCTGCC
>JAJXZK010000017.1 GCA_021780095.1 Acidobacteriota bacterium
TTTTCGGAAGTTCCAACTCGAACTGCATCCCGACAAGACGCGGCTTTTGGAGTTCGGACCGTTGGCGGTCCGAGACCGGAAGCGGCGTGGAGAAGGGAAACCGGAGACGTTCGACTTCCTCGGCTTCACGCATATCTGCGGCAAGAAGAGGAGCAACGGCTACTACACGGTGCTGCGGCAGACGATTCGTAAGAGGTTGCAAGCGAAGTTGAACGCGGTGAAGACCGAGTTGCGACGGCGCATGCACGCTCCCATCCAGGACACAGGCAAGTGGCTGCGGTCGGTAGTGAGTGGACACATCCGCTACTACGGAGTGCCCATGAATAGTCATGCGCTGAGCACGTTCCGATTCAAGATAGGCTGGCTCTGGCACCGGGCGCTGTCGCGTCGGAGCCAAAACGGCCGAGTGTCTTGGGGTCGGATGCGGCGCTTGATCGACCGCTGGCTTCCTCCTGTGCGCGTATATCATCCTTTTCCTCTGCGCCGCATGGGCGTCATTATCTGAGGTAAGAGCCGGGAAATCCGCTCGTCCGGATCTGCGGAGGGGGTTATGAGCAATCATTATCCCTACTCCGACGTCTAAATTTGCCGCAGTGCGTTCTGCCCGGCCGGAACCTCTTGAGCCAAGGACAGTCCCCCTCCGCTTCCGGATGGATGGAAGATTCGAAACGCCAGCATAACCAGTGCCGCGGCCCCGATGCCGAACGCCTGTGGGGACAAAATCCACCAGCCACGCCCGGCGGTGAGATGAAGCACGAGGAGCATGGACGCGATAGCGGCGGTAATGCTGGACAACGCTGCTTGAGAGAAGACGCGCCTGGAATACAGGCCGGCGACCACCGGCACGAACAGGGAAACAGCGAGCAAGCTGTAGAAGATGCTGACGGCGGCGATGATCGAGGGAAGGATTTGCGCCAACGTAATGCCAAGGACCCCTGCGAGCGCCGCCGTCAAGCGGCTGGCAAACAACAGATCTTTTTCTCCAATATTCGGGCGTAGAAAAGTTTTGTACAAGTCGACGACGAGCGAGGTAGAGAGCATGAAGAGGATGGCGTCTGTGGCGCTCAATTCAGCTGAAAAAATAGAGGCCACGGCCCACATTCCCAACCATTTCGGCAAGAGTAGCTTCATCGCCATCGGCAGAGCGAGCTCCGGATTCGCGAGGTGAGGAAACGCGGCGAAAGCGCACAGACCGAGAATCGGCGGCACAAATCCAAAAATGGCCTGCCCCAGGGAATTGATTCCGATTCCGAGACGGACCGCTTTCCGGTCCCGCGCGCCATAGAGTTTCTGCACTAATCCTGGAGAAATCATGAAGGACGTCGTGAGGATCACGATATAGGCGAAGATCGGGTGCGCGCCGATGCCGGCGATATTGAACCTCCACGCGGAAGCCTGCATGCCACCGTTGTTGGCTGCAATCATCTGCGTCATGTGCGTCCAGCCGTGCATGTGATGCAACGCGAAAGGTACGGCCAGAAGCAGGCCGGACATCGTGACCGCCAGCTCAAACATATTGACGAAGGCCGACGCCATCAAGCCGCCGGCCGTGCAATAGACAATGGCGACGATGCCGCCGATCAGGCATCCGGCCCATTTCGGCGTGCCGATCACCGTATTCAATATCCAAGAGATGGCAATCAGCTGACCGGCAAGGATGGCCAGGGTGCCTGCCCATAACAGAACGGCGATGACCGCTTTGACGGACTTGCCATAGCGGAACTCCAGAAAATCGCCCAGGGTGTTCAGTCCATGGAGGCGGGCTATGTCCCACAAGCGGGGACCGAGGGTTTGCGACAGCACAAATGTGCCGATGGCGGCGGATCCCACCCACCACCAGGCCGACAGTCCAAAACGATATCCCAGGCCGGTCGCGCCGACGGTCGAACCGGCACCGATGTTGGCCGCAAGGAACGTCGCGAAGAGCATGCCAGGGCCGAGGCTGCGACCGGCCACGAGAAAATCCGCGGACTTTTTTACACGGCGTCCAATCAGCAGGCCGAGTAGCATCAGAAATGCGGAATAAACCAGCAGCGCGATCAGATACGGATTCACCGATGACCTACTCTGTCCCGAGCAGGTGAATGGCGGTCAATGCCATCACCTTGGCGGATTTCACGAGCTCCTCCACCAGGCAATATTCGTCCGGCTGATGGGCTTGCTTCAGCGCTCCCGGCCCATAGGCGACGCATTGCAGCACATTGCCTACGCGGACGACGTGCTTCTGGTCATAGGTCCCCGGACTGGCCGCAAGACGGGCAGGACGGCCATAGACTTGTTCGACACTGCTCTCGATCGCCGTTACCAGACTGCACTGCGGATCCGTCTGGACGGGCTGCACGATCATCATGTCTTCCAGAGTGTATTGAAAGTTGGCGTTCTTCTCGCGGCGGCTCTCCAGCAGACGAAGGATTTCTTCTTTCACATTTTTAAAAGATTCTTCCACAAGGAAGCGGCGGTCGAAAATCGCGCCGGAGCGGTCCACTACGCACGGGGTCTGCGTGCCTTCCTCCGGCTGTCCACCGAAAATGGCATTGACATTGATGCTGGCGCGGCGCGATTCGGGAGGTTCGATCGGGACCGCCGTCTTACGTCGGGCGAGAATCGGTTTCAGATCATGGTTCACGTCATACAGAAAATCGACGAGAGGGTCGACGGCGCTGGTACCAAGATGCGGCATGCTGCCATGCGCAATTCGCCCGTGCGTTACAACTTTGAACCAATATACGCCCCGGTGTCCCAGATAAATGTGTTCGCCGTCGGTAGGCTCGGTGATGATGACGAAATCCGTTTTGTCGCTGCGAATCCATCCCTGGGCGCACAGATAGGCGACGCCGGCGAAACCGCCGCTTTCCTCGTCCACGCTGCCGCTTTGTTCAACTGTGCCGCTGAGAGCAATGCCAGCGCGGCGAATGGCCTCGATGGCGAAAATCGACGCCGCAATTCCGGATTTCTGATCGGAGCTGCCGCGCCCGTAGATTTTACCGTCGCGCACCAAGCCTCCGAATGGATCGACCGTCCATCCAGCTCCCACGGGAACCACGTCAAAGTGCCCATTGAAATGTATTAGAGGATGCGGATCCGGTCCCTCCAATACGCCGATAACGTTGGTCCGTGGATTTCGTGCGGTATGCTCGGGACGTCCCTCGGCGGAAATATATTGGATTCGATAGCCAAACTCCTGGATTTTTTTTCCAATCAATTCCGCGCCAGCCAGATAATTCTCACCGGGAGGATTCACGGTTGGAATCCGGATCAATTCCTGAAGGAAATCGACCATCTCATCACGGATTTCATCGATCCCACGGAAAATAGCTTCGTATAAATCGGCAGGCACATGCTTTCTTGTCATGCAATCATTCCTGACATTCGCTGAGCTTCATTTCCTTGTTCGACCGCCCGGACACCGCACACCAGCACCAGGATAAATCTTAAAAATTGATCTTCGCTGCAAGCTGCAACTGGCGCATGTTTCCAGCGCTGTTGTATTGACCGAACGAAGGATTGGCAAGGTTGTTCCAGGTTTGATACCCAGCGGCCGTCAGAAACGGGTGATTGAATACATTGAACGCGTCCATACGCAACTCCAAAGCCCATGGTCCGGAGCCGACCGGCCCCCTGTCGAAGAGCTTGAATTGTTTGATAACCGACCAGTCAATCGTGGGCAGGCTGTTCATCCGGAACGTGTTTCTGCCTAGGGTTCCATAGTTGCCGATATAGGGTTGGACATACTTGAAGTTGCTGGAATTCGGAGTCCCATTGACCCCACGAGCCGACGGCGCGGGAATGGTGCTTGGTTTCCCGAATTTGAAATCGACTCCGCCGGGATTCAGACTGGCGCGGGTGTTGTCGGACCCTGTCGTCTGATTCAGGTTGCCATCGAGGTTCACGTCCGTAAAACCGAGACGCGGCCCGGAGTAAATGCTGGCCGGAGCGCCGGATTGCCATAGGTTGAGGGTTGTGAAGGCCCATCCTCCGGCAAGATTCCCGATCAGGCCATGCTGTCTCTGGTAAAACGGCACCTGCCAGACTGTTGTGAGCACAATACGGTGCGTGATGTCGAAGTCCGACGGTCCATACTCCAGTTGGCGAAACTTTTCGCCTTGTCCCTGGGGATAGCTTTCCTCATTGCTGACCTGGGCGGTGTTGTAGTCCGAGTCGTTGTCGAGTGATTTCGAATAGGTATAAGAGAATTGCGCATCGAGGCCACGGGCGGTCATCTGCTTGAGCTGGACCGTCAGCGCGTTGTAATTTGAACTGCCGTAGGCGTCGAGCATATCCACCTGGTCGAACCGTGGATCGATACGATCATTGCCGGCGCCATATTCATTATTCGCTGCCAGGGTGCAGGGTCCAGGAGCGGTCGCGGTTCCGATGCAGGCCTGCTCGGACGCCAGGCTGGTTGGCGGCGTGGGCGGCGACTTGACGGAATTGATCGGCCCCAGATCGGTAAGGTTCCGGCTTATGCTTCCCAGATAATCGACGCTGAAAACGGTCTTCCTCGTTAATTGATACTGAAGCCCCAAGGAATAGTTCTGGGTGTAGGGATTGGGCAGATGCTTGACCACGGAGGCCAGGCTGCCAAAATTCTTCAGCGTCCCGAAAGACCCGATTTGCGCCTGGGTTTCGGACTCAATCGGGGCGGTTCCATTCAACAGGTTGTCAAAGGTATTTCCGTTGGTGAACTGCGTCGGCCCAAGTTGAACGGTGTAGTTCAATGGCGGTCCGAAACGGGTGTTCGCCAGCAACGCGAAATCGAAAACATCAAAGAACATGCCATAGCCGCCGCGGATGACCGCCTTCCCTCCGCGTGGATTCCAGGTGAAACCGAAGCGGGGCTGGATATTGCCGTAGTTTCCTCCAATCCCCGGGTTTCCGGTGCGGAATGCTCCCAGGGGTCCGGCGCCCGCAGCCCCGATGGGTATTCCCTGCAGGTTCGGATCCAATTCTGAAATCAGGCCATGAACCTCATTCATGGCGCCTTGAATGTCGTAACGAATTCCATAATTGAAGGTCAATGTTGGAAGAACGTTCCACTGGTCCTGGGCAAAAAATCCAGGAACCCACATGCGATACCCCTCATAGGTTGCGCCAAAAACACGCGACCAGCTCGCCGGCCTGCCGGATAGATAATCGCTGAGTGAGTTGAAGGTCAGAGTGCCACGCACTCCTCCGCTGGTGGTGCTGCGTGAATTGTCTTGTATATAGCGGACGTCGGCGCCGAACTGCAGCAGGTGTCCGCCGTGGACATAGTTGAATGTGTCGTTGATCTGATAGACATTGAAAAGACGTCCCTGAGGAAAAAATTGCGCTTCTCCAAAACTGTAGAAGGCGCTGTTGAAATCGATTCGTGGGGTCGGCGAATTGTCCTGCGCATTGAATTCTCCATAGGACCGGCTATAGGCCACGCGCAATTGATTCACGATGTTGCTTCCGTGCAGATAGGTGTCGGTGATGTTGACGCTGTGCGCTCCGGTGTCGAAGTCCGCGCCGAATCCGTTCAGGAAGTTGATGCCAAAGAACGGAAGGGTTGCGGTCGTGGTGCTATACAGGTATCGCGCGCTGAGGGAATGGGTGCCCGAGAACTGATGGTCTCCTCGAATCAGGTATAGATAGCTGCTGGCTGGAGACGTGAGAACCTGAGTGATCAGGCCGGTCTGCGCACCTGGCGCAGCATTGGCCGGCAGCGGAACATTCTGCTTAAAGAGCTGTAACGCGGCCTGGTCGGTGGCCGTCGAGAGAGCTTCCGCCGTGGGTACTGGAAATACAATCGTGTTTCCGGCGCCGCGAGTGATCGTCTTCTGATATCCGCCGAAGAAAAACGTGCGGCCTTTCTGGATCGGCCCACCCACGGTGAAGCCAAAGAGATTTTGCTTTAGCGGCGTTGGCTTCCCGGTGGTGTCGAAGTAATCGCGGGCATTGAAGAAATCGTTTTCGATAAAATCGTAGGCGTCTCCGTGAAGGAAATTGCTGCCGCTTTTCGTCACCGCGACGATGTTGGAAGACTCCACACCATATTCGGGCGGAACCACGCCGGCGTAGGTCGTGTAGGAGGAAACCATATCGACCGGCGGTTGAGTTCCTAGCGCAAAACCTCCGAATTCCCAATCGTTGATATCGGTATAGTCCAAAGACGCAGCGGTCGCTCGAGCGCGGCTGCCGTATGCGGAGATCAGACCGGTTTGGGCTCCGCTTACGGCCACCAATGCGCCGCCGCCGTTCGGGTCATACATGGGAGTCACTCCGGGGGCGAGCGTCGCCAGTCCGGACGGGCTGCGGGTCACATTCGGAAGGGCTTCGAGATTCTTCGCGGATTGGGTTGTCTGCAGAGAGGCATCGCTCGTGTTCAGATCCGTCGATGTGGCCGCCACCTGGACGACCGCATTCTGACTCCGAACTTTCAAGGCTACATTTTGAGTGATCGTCGCACTGCTGGAAGCGGTGAAGGTGAGTTCCGTCGTGCCGAACCCGGTTGCACGGATGGACAATTGATATTGCCCGGGCGGCACTGCGGGAAAGGAATACATGCCATTTCTGCCGGTCGCATAGGTGCGGACCGCATTTGTTGTCTGATTTTTGAGCGTTACGACTGCGCCCACGACAGCGGCGTTATTGGGATCGGTCACAATACCCACGACTTGGCCCGTAGTGTACTGCGCCAGTGTTGGCACGGCGGTAACAAAAACAGTAAGGAGCGTTAGGAATAGAGCAACAAACAAACGCTTATGCCGAAACATCGCTATCCCCTTCCTCGTGCGACTCATTCCAACATCAATGGCCGAACGGTTAGAACGGTGAGGGGAGACCACTCGACCCGGGCCTCATCATCCATGAAAGCCACTGAGGCTTTCGAGAACGAAAGTAAAACTACATCTTTAGTTTACAGACTGTCAACAAATTTCGTATTTTGGTATACTTAAAATTAAGATAAAATCGCTTTGAGTATACAGTATTGACACTGATCCAAGCGGATTGATACCTTGGTGCAATCGTGACGAAAACAATTGTGGATCGGCTGTACCGCAAAATCAGGCAGGATATCATCGAATGCGAGCTGTCACCGGGACTGTCTCTTTCCGAGGCTGAATTTGGCAGGCGGTATGAAGGAAGCCGTACTCCCGTGCGTGAGGCTTGTAGAAGGCTTGAAAATGAAGGCCTTATTTGTATCGTTCCCTTTCGCGGATATTCCATTGCGCCCCTTTCGATTGCGGAGTTCCAGGATTTAGAAGAGCTGCAGCTGATGGTCGAGCCTTCGATCGCGGCCTTGGCAGCGGAACGGGCGACGGAGCGGCAACTGGATGAAATGGCGGCGCTTGCCACCTACCAATATAAGGTGGGAGACGCGGAAAGTTATCGCCAGTTTCTTCAGACAAACCATCAGCTGCATGCTCTGATCGCCACTTCCACCCGCAACCTTCAAATGGCGGAACTGGTCGGGAATGTCCATGTCCGACTGATGCGGTTTTTCTATCTTGGGATACGACTGGATGCATACGGGCCCGCGCTGGTAAACGAACATCTCAATCTGGTCGAGGCCATTCGTCGGCGGGATGCAGAGGGCGCGCGGCAGAAGGCCCGGGAGCACATCCTGAATGCGATCAACCGAAGCGCGACGTTGCTGATGGGCGCACTCCGGTTTGGGGAAGCGGTATTTGAGCCGGGACTGAACCGTGATTCCAGCTATGTTCCGATCCTGTTACAAAAACCCGAGCGTAAGAAGCGACGCAGAGCGGCTGCGGAAAAACTGGTCCATCAGACGGAAACATTTGCGGTCCCTCCCTTTTCGGCTGGGCCAGCCACTACCAGGGACTCCGATTTTTCAGACACCGAGGATATTTAGCGAACCATGCAGCATTCCCTAACATCGCAGGAAGTTGTGGCGCTTACCCGAGAGCTGAATTATGGCACGTGGCGTCGCCAGAAGAACTGGAATCCCTTGCATATCGCGGATGCGCAGGGATGCTACTTCTTCGATGGCGCCGGCAAGCGCTATCTGGATTTTTCTTCCCAGCTGATGTGCGTGAACCTCGGGCACAAGAACCCGGCGGTGATTGCGGCCATTGCAGCGCAGGCACAGGAATTGGCGTACGCCGCCCCCGGCTACGCGACCACAGTGCGGGCTGAACTCAGCAAGCTGCTGCTGGAAGTGCTGCCGAAAAATCTGACTAAGTTCTTTTTCACGACCTCCGGCACTGAAGCAAATGAAGCTGCCTTCAAGATCGCCCGGATGTATACCGGCAAGACAAAAATCATTGCGCGATACCGCTCGTATCACGGATCGACCACGGCCTCAATCGCGGCCACTGGCGATCCCCGCCGATGGCCGATGGAACCAGCCGGCAAGGGTCAGGGGGTCATCTTCGCGCCCGAGGTCAACTGTTACAAGTGTCCCATCCGCCATACCTATCCGGAATGCGATATCGCGTGCGCCGATTATCTGGAACATATGATCGTCAATGAGTCGGACGTGGCTGCAGTTCTGGTCGAACCTGTCGTCGGCACCAATGGAGTGCTGGTTCCTCCGCCGGAATATATGCCGAAGCTGCGCGCGATTTGCGATCGCCACGGCGTCCTGTTGATCGCCGATGAGGTGATGAGCGGCTGGGGCAGGACCGGAGAATGGTTTGCAATGAACCACTGGGGGGTGGAAGCGGACATTCTGACCACCGCAAAAGGAATCACCTCCGCTTACGTACCGCTGGGACTGTGCGCCACCTCAGGCCGGATCGCCGATTTTTTTGAGGAACGCTATTTTGCGCACGGCCACACCTATGAAGCCCATCCTCTCACCCTGGCTCCAGCAATTGCGACCATCCGCGAGATGCAACGGCTCGGACTGGTAGAGCGGTCCCGTGAGATGGGAGGCTACCTCGGCGAGAAACTGCAGAGTCTGAAAAAAAATCATCGGTCGATTGGGGATGTGCGCGGACTGGGTCTGTTCTGGGCGGTGGAGCTGGTTAAGAACCGGGAAAAGAAAACTCCCTTCAATACGGGCCTGGAAAAGATTGAGGGAAAACCGCTGGTTGTAGATCAGATAGCGGCGAAGATGCTGGCGCAGGGTGTCGCGGTCCAATCATGGATTAGCCATTTCGTGATCGCGCCGCCTCTGATCGTGGAGAAAGGTGACATCGATTTGGGCGTGGCCGCGCTGGACGATGCTCTCTCGATTGCCGACGCGCTGGTGGAAGCATAAACGGAGCGTGGGTTTTCGCGCCGGCAGCATGAAGTTCCAACGATAAGGAGCATAGCATTGTTCGATTATAGGAAGCTTTTCGACCTGACCGGGAGACAGGCACTGGTTGTCGGCGCGGGAAGCGGCATCGGCGAGGCGGCGGCGTATGGATTGGCGGCACACGGCGCCCACGTTTTGTGCGGAGACTTAAACCTGGAAGCGGTGAAAAAGGTCGTTGAAACCATTCATGCTTCCGGTGGAAGGGCCGAGGCGCTATCCTTCGATATGCGCGATGGCGCGGGCGTAGTGAAGGCCTTGGATGCACTGCCCAATTTAGACATTTTGGTCAGCACGCCGGCGATCAATGTCCGCAAACCGCTGCTGCAGATGACGGACGAGGAGTTCGACCGCGTTCTCAGCCTGAATTTGAAGGGAACGTTTCGCCTGATTACGTCGGCCGGACGTAATATGGCGAAGCGCGGCAATGGCAGCATTATCGCGTTCGCCAGCATTCGCGCCCTGGTGGTCGAACCCGGACAGGGCGTGTATGCCGCCACGAAAGCCGGGGTCCTGCAACTTTGCCGAACGCTGGCCGCCGAACTCGGGCCGAACGGGGTGCGCGTCAATGCCATCGGGCCGGGTGTGGTTGATACTCCGCTGACCGCTCCGATTGCCGCTAACCAGGCATGGTACGACGCCTATGCGCAAAAAAGCGCGCTGGGCCGCTGGGCGAAACCTCATGAGATGGCCGGCGCGGTGGTGTATCTCGCATCGGATGCCGGCTCCTTTGTTACCGGAACGCTGACGATTGTCGATGGCGGCTGGACTGCGATCGATGGCCGCTTCTCGCCCCCACTGTAGCCGGCCTGAGAAAAGTCGGCCCATCCCGCTTAAGGATAGGGCCGATTTTTCCTGCCTTCAGGCTTATCCCAGGGTCGGCATCGATGTATCCACACCCTTGCGAATGCCAGCGGGCCAGCGTGCCGTCACAGTTTTCAGACGCGTATA
Source organism: Acidobacteriota bacterium (assembly GCA_021780095.1). Next base: position 10,181 of record JAJXZK010000017.1, read on the forward strand.
AAACCGCACCCCTTCCATTCCGTGGACGGAATGATCTCCAAATAATGAACGTTTCCATCCGCCGAAGCTGTGAAATGCCATTGGCACCGGAATCGCAACATTGACGCCCACCATTCCTACCTTCACCCGGTGGGCAAAATCGCGCGCGGAATCGCCGTCTCGCGTAAAGATGGAAGTGCCGTTGCCGAATTCATGATCATCGATGAGTTTCAGCGCAGTCTCGAAGTCATGGGCGCGGACCAGGCCCAGTACCGGCCCGAAAATTTCCTCGCGATAGATACGCATCTCCGGTTTCACGTGATCGAACAGGCAGGCCCCGAGAAAGAAGCCCTCGCCGCGCGGCAAAGCAGCCTTGCGGCCATCGACGACCAGTTCCGCGCCCTCCTTCTTCCCGGCCTCCAAATAGCCTGTAACGCGTTCCAGATGCTGCTTCGTTACCAGCGGGCCTAATTCCGCTCCATCTTCTGTACCCGGAGCGACCTGCAGTTTCTCAATTCTGGACAGAAGCTTTTTGAGCAGCGCATCCGCAGTCTGATTTCCCACCGTGACCGCGATGGAGATGGCCATGCACCGCTCTCCGGCAGAACCGTACGCAGCGCCCACCAGCGCGTCCGCGGCCTGATCCAGATCCGCGTCCGGCATGACGATCATGTGGTTCTTCGCACCGCCCAGCGCCTGCACGCGCTTGCCGTGGGCGGCCCCGTGGCGGTACACATATTCGGCAATCGGGGTGGAACCTACGAAGCTGACCGCCTGTACGTCGGGGTGTTCCAGCAGCGCGTCTACGGCTTCCTTGTCTCCGTGGACGACATTGAAAACGCCATCCGGCAGACCGGCTTCCTTCAGCAATTTCGCCATCAGCAGCGATGCGCCGGGATCGCGTTCGCTGGGTTTCAACACAAAGGTGTTTCCACACGCGATGGCAACAGGAAACATCCACATCGGCACCATTGCGGGAAAATTGAAAGGTGTAATGCCGGCAACGACCCCAAGCGGCTGGCGCATCGACCAGCTGTCGATGCCAGGACCCACCTGTTCACTGAACTCCCCTTTCAGCAACTGGGGAATGCCTGAGGCAAATTCCACCACCTCCAGTCCGCGGACTCCCTCGCCCCTGGCATCGGACAGAACCTTGCCGTGCTCCGCTGTAATGATCGTGGCAAACTCATCCAGGTGATTCTCAAATATCTCCCGAAAACGGAACAGCACCCGTGCCCGACGCAGGGCAGGTTGTGAGGACCAATTCGGAAAAGCGGTGGCGGCGGCTTTCACGGCACTGTCGACTTCGGCGCGCGTCGCCAAGGGGACCGTCGCCTGGGGCTGACCCGTGGCAGGGTTCAAGACGGGCTGCGAGCGGCCAGACGTGCCTTCAACCGATTTCCCTCCGATCCAGTGGTAGATCAAACGAAGCTTTTTGTTTGAAAGAGGTGCAGTTTCAGCAGAAGCAATGGTGGACATGAGAAGACCTCGAAGAAGTGTTTTGCCGTGAAGGAAGGCCACGCTCCGCTGGAGTAGCGATCAGGAGTGCCCTGATTCGCAAGCCAGATGGCTCGTTGCACTTATCATCGTAGATGGTAGGCTCAGTGCGCCAGCTTTTCAAGTTCGCTCACCACGGCATCCCCCATCTGCTGAGTACTCACTTCCGTTTTGCCGCTGGAGAGAATATCGGGTGTTCGCAGTCCGCGATGCAGCACATGAATACATGCCTGCTCCACTCGGCGCGCTTCCTCATTCATATTGAAGGAATAACGCAGCATCATGGCGACGCTCAAGATTGAGGCCAGAGGATTGGCGATCCCTTGGCCCGCGATATCCGGCGCGGATCCGTGAATGGGTTCGTAAAGAGCGGGGCGAAACCCGTTGCCTTTTTCGGTTCCCAGCGTGGCTGAAGGCAGCATTCCCAAACTGCCGGTCAACATCGAGGCAAGATCGGAAAGAATGTCGCCATAAATGTTGCCCGTTACAATCACGTCGAACTGCTTCGGATTGCGCACTAGCTGCATGGCGCAGTTGTCGACATACATGTGGCGCAAGTCCACATCTCCGAATTCTCGTGCATGCAATTCCGTTATTACCCGTCGCCAGACAAGCCCGCTCTCCGTAACGTTAGCCTTCTCCACGCTGCAAAGGATTCGTTTCCGCCTCAGAGCTAGATTGAACGCCACCCGTCCCACTCGCTCGATCTCGTTGGTGGCATAGGTTTCCGTATTGAATCCACGCAGCCGTCCGTCGGGCAGCGTTTCAATGCCGCGCGGCTCCCCAAAATACATGCCCCCAACGCATTCGCGGACGATCATCAGATCCAGGTTGCGGATGACGTCCGGCTTCAACGTACTTGCTTCAATCAGCGGATCGAAGACCGTTACCGGACGCAGATTCGCAAACAAGGAAAGTTCCCGGCGCAGGCGCAGGATGGAGATCTCCGGACGCAGATCGAAACCGAGCTTGTCCCACCGTGGACCGCCGACCGAACCGAAAAGCACCGCGTCCGCCGCCTTCGCTTCTTCCAGCGTCTCGTCCAGCAAGGGAGTGCCGCAGGCATCGATGGCAGCTCCTCCAGCCAAGGCTTCGCGGATTGCGAAATGGATCTTGGCGCGGTGGCCGGCCCATTCCACCACGCGCATTGCCTCCCGCATCACTTCCGGTCCAATGCCGTCGCCCGCCAGCACCAGTAATTTGCGAACTTCATAACTCTTCATGTTGTCTCCTGGCAACAGTGGAAACTCTCCGGGCGAATAGCCCCATAACCCCAGACCGCCGAGATACTGCCAACATCTCGCTCAGCTTCAGCAGCACACCTTAGTCAAAATGGAGTGACCGGTCCAATGCGCTGACCGTGGGTTAGGCTGTGATTCAGTAGAGAAGCACAACTCAGAGCCACAAGCGGAGAGGAACCGGTCATGAAGGAAAAGGTACGATTTTTGGGATTGGATGTCCATGCCGAGACGATTGCTGTCGCGGTCGCAGAAGCAAGCGGCGAAGTGCGCAGCCTGGGAACGATAGCCAACCGCGCGGAGTCGCTTGGCAAGCTGGTGAAGAAGCTGGGTCCAGTGGAGCATTTGCGGGCCTGCTACGAGGCCGGTCCGACGGGATATGTTCTCTACTGGCAGTTGACCGAGTTGGGCGTGGAGTGCGCGGTGATCGCGCCGACGCTGGTTCCGGTGAAGGCCGGCGACCGGGTGAAGACGGATCGGCGGGATGCGACGAAGCTGGCGCGCAGCCACCGGGCCGGCGATCTGACCGCGGTGTGGGTCCCGGACGAGGGCACGGAGGCATTGCGCGACCTGGTGCGGGCGCGCGAAGCGGCGAAGCAGGATCAACTGCGTGCGCGTCACCGGCTGAGCAAGTTTCTGCTGCGCACGGGGCAGCGGCCTGGCGCAGGAGTGAAGGCATGGACGGAGTTGTACATGGCCTGGGTGCGGCAGCTTCGCTATGAGCAGGCGGCGCGGGAGTGGGCGCGGCTGGATTATCTGCATGAGGTCGAGCACATGGGCGAGCGGGTTCGTCGGCTGGAGCAGGCGATCACGGAAGCCGTGAAGCTGGCCCCGGCCGAGATGCAGGAAGTGATCTGCGGCTTGCAGGCGTTGCGCGGCATCGCGCAGATCTCGGCGGTGACCATTGTGGCGGAATTGGGCAACATCTCCCGCTTTGAGAGTGCGCGGCAGTTGATGGGCTACAGCGGCACGGTGCCCAGTGAGAACTCCAGCGGCAAGCGAACACGGCGCGGCTCGATCACCAAGACGGGCAACGCGCACTTGCGGCGCATCGCCATCGAAGCGGCCTGGAGTTACCGGCTGCGGCCGGCGATCGGGCCGGGGCTGCGCAAGCGGCAAGAGGGCGCGCCGGAAGAGATCAAAGAGATCGCCTGGAAGGCGCAAATCCGGCTCTCCAGGCGCTACGCCAGGCTGGCGGCGGCGGGCAAGGATCAACGCAAGATTGTCACCGCGGTAGGACGTGAACTGTTGGGCTTCATCTGGGCCATAGGGATCAAGGCGGAAGCGGCCGGCAAGCTGCGGATGGCAGCCTGAGGAAGAGCAAGAACAAAAGCAAAGACAAAAGCAAAAACTTTCCAAAGAATGAAAAAGCAAAAACCTGACCAATGAACAGCATCGCCCAATTCGAGAACAGAGCCAGCAGCAGGCGGAGCAAGCACGAAGGAGAATCCTCGACTGTTCTATGCGACAGGCTCAGCCGGACTCGCGACTTTAGTCAGAGGCAGCTCCCGACGGATCAAGATTATGCGGTTCCGACCCGCGAATATCAGACTGATCAATCGTCGCTCAATCCTGCCTCGGCTGCTGCTGGCCCTGTCCTCGATCAACGG
>JAJXZK010000272.1 GCA_021780095.1 Acidobacteriota bacterium
GGACCGCCGAGCTGGGTACTAGGGTTACACCGTGGAGAGTATTGACCAGAAGTTTTGCATTGACGAAGAGGTTGGGAAACAACGCCTCATTTTTATTCGGAAAAAGTGCGCGCAGCTTCACCGTTCCCGTGGTTGTGTCGATCTGGTTATCGATGGTTTGCAGTTTTCCGGTGGCGATTTTCGCTTCGTCGCCGCGGTCGAAGGCTGTGACTGGCAGTCCTTGTCCGTGACGCATCTGCGCCATCACCTGGCCAACCTTGTCTTCCGCGATGGTAAAGACAACGGTGATCGGGTCAATCTGCGTAATTACCACCAGCGGCGTCGTGCTGTTTGCTTGCACAACGTTCCCCGGATCGACCGGCCGCAAACCGACCCGGCCAGAGATGGGCGCTGTCAGATGGCAGAATGCAACCTGCACCTGGTCATATTGCACCACTCCTTGGTCGGCTTTCACGGTGCCCTCATCCTGCAGCACAATCTTTTGCTGGTCTTCCAGGACTTGTCGGGCAATTGCATTCCGTGCCCACGCCGCCTGATATCGCTCCAGATCCATCCTGGCCTGCGCCAGCAGGTTGGTATCGCGCTCCAAAGCTCCTTGGGCTTGCAATAGTTGCGCTCGATAGGGTCGCTAATCGATGTCGATCAGCGGATCGCCGCGGCCGACCATCTGACCTTCGCGGTAATGTACAGCCGAAACCAGTCCCGTCACCTGGCTGGTTATCACATCGGTATAAACAGGGGTCACGGTTCCAATCGCGTCCAGGTAGACACCGATATCCCCTGTCTTGGCCGTCGCGGTCGTTACCGTCACCGGCCCCATCATCGCCCCCTTGCCAGAAGGCGCTTTGGCGGCCTGTTGATGGTGCAGAACCACCCAGAAAAGAACACCAAACAGCAGCAAAATCAACGCCCAGATCAGAACACGAACCGTGAGCGAGCGGTGCGGTTCGGGTCTCGGCGGAGGCAGCTGATGGTCCGGCCCAACATGCAGAGCCGGAGCTGCTTGTCCCAACTCGTCCTTTTCCATCGTCTTAAGGGTCGCTCTCCAGCGTTATTTTTCGCAACTGTGGCACAACTCCAGGCAGTACAACGTCAAGTGTACGAGGCAGTTTTGCGGCAATGAATGAATAGACGGAATGGGTGCCAAATAAGATTCAGCCGATCCACGCCGGCGAAAGAGAAATCGAGCACAATTAAGATGCACGAAGGCAAGTCCGCGATGGATTAGGAAGGGGGAAAAAGGATGGATCGGCGCGGAAATCTTGCCTGTTGCGGGGAAGGACGAGAATCCCAGGGCCTCGAATTCAACTTCGCCAGCCCCGGGGAACTCAGTGTCGGTATTTAGGCGGCGGCTAGCACGTTCACCCGCTCGGAAATCTGAGTCAGGAGCTTGTCGGCGTTGGCCTCTTCCTTTTCGATCGACAGTAATACGCGGGAGTCATCGGTGAGGCCGAGCAGCTCGGCCCAGCGGCGCAGCGTTCCGTAGACCGCAATCTCATGGTGCTCCACTTGCTGGGCGGCCCCGATCAGAGCAATGTTGCGGATGGAAGGATCCGTCACGTCTTTGATGGTGTCCGACGCTTCCGTTGTCAGTCCGTCTATCACCTTGCAGGTTTCGGTGTCGGCTTTGCCGTCATTGTTCTCAAGTAGTTGCTGTACCTTTGACACATGGCTTCTGGTTTCTTCCAGGTGAGTGCGAAATGCCGCGGACAATTCTGAGTCCGTGGATTTTTCGATTAAGTCTGGAAGCGCCTTGGTAATCTTCTGCTCCATGTCCAGCGCCTTCTTCAAATTGCTGATGTAGAGGCTGCGGAGATCTTCGATATTCGCTGACATTAGTTTCATAAATCTTCCTTTCGAAGTTTTGAAGCGTGGGGATGGTTTTCGCGGAGTTTATTCTAAGGATCGTTGCGTCTTTATAGAGAACGCGAACGCCGGCGTCCCAACATTACTACCGCCGCTCTGTCCTTGATATAGTTGGATGCCCGGCACACTCTTCTGTTTTCCTGCAGCATGCATTCGATGTTGAGCGGACGCAATCCACATGTAGATAGAATCCGTGGCGCTTTTCTCGACAAACGGAAAGCCATCCAATCACGTCTGACAGTATCGAAATCCTTCCATGGCTCGCTATACTAAAGACTCAGTAGTGAATGCCTATGGCGACGCATTTAGATGAAATTCTGGCGGTGACGCGGCGCAATCTTGAGCTGCGCAAGCAGTCAGCGAACCCGGCTGACTTGGATCGCTGCGCCGCCGCCCACACTCCACGGGGATTTGCCGCGGCCTTGCGTCGTGGAGCCGCGCAGCCGGCGATTATCGCAGAACTGAAAAAGGCATCTCCGTCCAGGGGTTTGATCCGGCCCGACTTTCACGTGTCTTCTCTAGCCACATCAATCGCAAACGCAGGAGCCGCCGCTCTATCAGTCCTGACGGAAGAACATTTTTTTCAAGGTAGTCTTGCCAACCTGGAAGAAGCATCGCGGGCCGTCACCATACCTTGCCTGCGCAAAGACTTTATTGTCGATGAATTCCAGATTCTGGAGGCGCGCGCCTCTGCTGCCGACGCAATTCTGCTGATTGCCGCCGCACTGGACGATCGTGCCCTCGCGCAGTTGACGAACGCGGCACACGCCCAGCAATTGGATGTACTCTGCGAAGTCCACAATGCTGAGGAGCTCGCGCGCGTCCTCGACCTTGGCTGCGATGCGATTGGTGTCAACAATCGCAACCTGCACACGTTTGAGGTGCGACTGGAAACATCTCTGGAGCTCGCTTCCACCCTGCCACGCGGCGTGGTTTGGGTCTCGGAAAGCGGGATACACGCCGCCGCCGACATCGCACGCCTTCGGGCGGCTGGATTCAACGCATTTTTAGTGGGCGAATCGCTGATGCGGCAACCAAATCCAGCGCAGGGTTTAGTGAACTTATTGTCAATTCCGGTCGCGCCCGCCGAGGTTTCCGCGTAAGGCGACCGCTATGTGGATAAAAATCTGCGGGATCACATCGCTCGAAGATGCAAAGGCCGCGGTCGACGCTGAGGCGGATGCCGTCGGTTTCGTTTTTGCCGCCAGTCCCCGTCGCGTCACGCCAGACACTGTCCGCGAAATTTCCCGCTTACTGCCATTCAATGTGGAGAAGATTGGAGTCTTCGTAGATTCTTCGTTGGATGAAATTGTCGCCACCTTCGAGACCGCTGGATTGACCGGAGTCCAGCTCCATGGCGCATATTCGTCAGACCACCTGTCGCAGTTGCGGATGCGGATGAAGAAAAACTTTCTCCCCGTGCGCGTGATTTACGTTGTCCCTTACGATAAAGATTCCGCCGGTTTTGCGCGCCGCTTGCAAGCGCTCGCCGCAATGCCGGATACGGATGACGGCCCCAGCGCCGTGCTCGTCGATACGCGCATCGGAGATAAAGTTGGTGGGACGGGGATCCCGTTTGATTGGGGGGCGGCGCAAGCTGTCTTCCATCAGCATGCCGCAAATCTTCGGCTGATTGCCGCCGGCGGCTTGCATCCGGAAAATGTCCGCCAGGCCATCCACACCATGCAACCCTGGGGAGTGGATGTTTGCAGCGGAGTTGAAAGCGTTCCAGGCAGAAAAGATCATCAGCGAGTGAAACACTTTATCCGG
>JAJXZK010000033.1 GCA_021780095.1 Acidobacteriota bacterium
CTTCACCTGCGGAGAGGGGTGCGGCCACGGCCCGGCTACAAGCGATTAAGAAATTTATTGCAGACTACTTGCCGTGGCTGCAACCAAAGTTCTCTCAGCTACTGCAATCACCGGAGAATTTCGAAAGTCATCCCCTCGATTTCTACACACCCGACAATGCGTTGCGGACTTGCCGCGAGCTACGTGCAACATTGTCTCGAAAAGCTCAGGAGGTCTCCAGCCAAAGCAATGGTCTCGCCGAAGAGTTGCTCTCATCCTTGGAACAGAGTGAAACGCGGTGGACCACACTGATCGACGAACTAAAATCCATTGCGAGCATCAGCGATCGTATGTTCCAGGCAACGGATTATCATGGTTTGGTCGATCCATATCGCCGACTGCTGACCATCGGCTACGACACCGAGAACGAACGGCGTCTCGATTCCTGCTATGACCTGCTGGCCTCCGAGGCTCGCACTGCGATGTTTCTCGCCATCGCGAAGGGCGATGCGTTGCAGGATAGCTGGTTCAGAGTTGGTCGCAAGACCACCATAATCGACGGCAACCCTGTGCTGCTGTCATGGTCCGGCACCATGTTTGAGTACATGATGCCGACGCTTTGGATGCAGACCTCGCCGGATACTTTGCTGGCGCAGTCGTTGCCCGGAGCGGTCCGCGCTCAGCGGGAATACGTCGCCCGTCACCGTATGCCGTGGGGAATTTCAGAAGCCAGCCACAGCCAGCGCGATTCGGAGGGAAATTATCAATATCACGCGTTCGGCGTGCCGACGTTAGCCATCAATCCGCCGCGGGAAGGTTCCTTGGTCATTGCGCCATACGCCACTGTGTTGGCGCTGGAAGCTGACCCCGCCCATGCGCTGGCCAACTTGCACAGGATGGAAAAACTCGGCTGGCTGGGTGAGTTCGGTTTCTACGAATCGGCAGACTATTCCGATAGCACTCAGCATGAGAAAGGGGCGCGATACACGCTGGTGCGCTCCTGGATGGCACATCACCAGGGAATGTCGCTACTGGCAATTACAAATCTGCTGGAAGAAAAAGCCTTTCAACGGTGGTTCCACAGCGACCCTCGAGTGCGGGCGACGGAGTTGCTGTTGCACGAGAAGCCAGTCCAGATCGTGCCGACACAAGAAAGGCCTCGCGCAGGCAACGTAAATTTCCACCCAACGCTGGTCGACAGTAATCCTCACGCGTAGGCGCCGCGGGGTTGCTGGACCGGCGAAAGTTATAGCGACACTGCGGGATTCTTCGCTTTGCCCGACTGCAGGGCCCTGACGAGTACGATTTCCAAAGCGCCCTTCTGTTTTTCGTATTCATCCGGGGCGATGCGACCCTCTAAACGCTCGGTCTCGAGCGCAAATAGTTCTTCTTTCAGCGCCTCCATCAATTTGGAACCATGAGACTCCGCAACGGTCGCGCGCGCGCCGCCAGCGGCAACAGGAGGTTTGTAGCCCTCGGTCGGCCTCGTCGCCGATGGAACGTTTGCAAGCGGAACGGCAGGACCACCGGCAGTAGCCGCGACAGGCTGGTTCTGCTTCATCAAAAACGCAGCGCCCACTGCCAGCAACAGCGCAGCCAGCGATAGAATCCACCACTTATATTTGTGCAACGGATCCGGCGTATCGATCGGAACCCCGAGACCTATTCCAGGCCGCGTATTGTTGCTGGCTGCCGATTGCGCCGTTGCCTCCGGCCCCATGGCGCCCTGATCTGCACCGGCTGAAGGCGCGCCATTCGCGTCAGCTGATCCAGCAGCATTTTCCTGCGGAAGCAATCCGGTACCGGAGACTGTAAACGCGAGCTTCGACTGCGGCGTGACATTCCTTGCAAGATAGGTCTGCACTTTTACGTCTTCATCGATCGGTTGGAATGCGCCGACCGGCGTGCCTACAAACTGCACGCTCTTCGGCAGAATGATGGCGAGGTTATCGACCGGCGCTGCCACGCGAGGATGGAACTGGAAGCTGCCTGTGTACGGAATCTGGTAACTGACCTGGAAGCGTGTTTCTCCGGGACGCAGCGGATAAACGAAGGCGTAATCCCCCGGGGCGCTCAGTGGCGTGGGCGGTGTTTGTACGGGCATGCTGCCCGGTCCCTGCGCGGCTGCGGCAACGACCTGCGCGTTTTTCGGTAAATAAATTTCGTACGCTCGCGGGCCGAACTGCGTCCGGGGAGGAGATGAAACATTCTTCACAAAAAAATTCTCAATGACGCTCAGGCCATTGGGACTGGCTTCTATGCGCGCCACATCTGCCTCGGTCGAAACACCTGCGACTTTTTCCGCGACGTCGTACACATCCACATTCACCGTAGAGGTTCCGGACGGCACAGGGCGAAAGTATGTCGCCTTGTCATGAATCACGCGCAACAGATGCATTGGAGCGCCATCAGTAGCATCCAGCGTGAAATGCCCCTGGGCGTCGGTGGTGGTCTTGGCGGCAACCTCCATCCCAAGCCGCATTAGCTCGACGCTATCGCCGGCAGAGGGCTTTTTTGTGGTTTGATTGGTGACCGTACCGGATATGGGAGCCGCCATGACAGCGGAGGCCCCCGCGATCAGGACAAAACTCGCGCACATCAGTGGCAAACTGAGAACCTTGGCGCGAAAAATCGAAAGCAAGGAGAAACCTTGAAGTTTCATTGAGTCTCTTTCTGAGTTCAATTCACAGGAGTGATGAGTTCAGGCCGCATGCACGGTGGTTTCCAGGAACTCAATTTCTGCAAGAATTTGAGCCGCTTCATTTTCCATACCAGCCCGCTGCGCGAGATAATCTTCTTCCGGATATTTGCCGGCCCGATACTCAAAGTTCAGGTCGCGAAGATTTTCATAAATCGTATCTTTCCGCTCCCGAAGAAATTCCAGGCGGGTCTTCTGTGTCTGCTCTTCCGTCTTGGACTGAGGATAGAAAACGTACACGAAGACGCCGATTAACAGCGCGGCACAAGCCAGAATGATCATCATAGTTCGGTCTCTTTTCGAACCTTATCCAGGATCGCAGTCGTGTGCGGGTCTGTCGCTATCTCCGCAGGCATCGCGACCGTATGCAATTTCCATTTCCGAATTACCAACGCCGTGCCGAACATTGCCAGGAGAAAGACCACGCCCGGGGCGATCCATGCGACTAGATTAAAACCGCTTTCCGGAGGCGCGGCAAGAACTGTCGGTCCATACTTCTGCACAAAATTTTGCAGAATCAACTGATCGCCATCTCCGCGATCCAGTGCGCTCCGCAACTCTCCTTCTTCTTGCGTAGATACGGTGCAGCCGACGTGATTGCATTCCAGCAGCACTTGACCGCAGCTGCAGGTACACATCAACTTATGGCCCAATTTCTGATAACGATCGGACGTGTTGCCGGCGCCCGCCATAAACAGTAGCAGCACACATGCCACCGAAAGCTGCGCCCAGATTCTGAACAGGGAGCGATCGAAAAGGCGTGTGTGTGGTCGAATCGCGCCCATGGATTAGTCCCCTGTCCCTGCGGAAAGCGCAACTTCTTCTTCCACCTGTTTGCGCGGCTTTGTCGCCTGCTCCGCGCTCATGTTTGGAACCAATGCCAGCAGCGTGCCAAACGCCATCACCACCACGCCAATCCAGATCCAGGCCACCAGTGGGTTAATGATCACCTTGAT
>JAJXZK010000186.1 GCA_021780095.1 Acidobacteriota bacterium
GAAACCTTCCCCGGGCGCACCTTTCGGGTTCCAGGTCTACCTGGGGACGTAGCTCAGTTTGGTTAGAGCGCTGCCCTGTCACGGCAGAGGTCGCGGGTTCGAGCCCCGTCGTCCCCGCCATTAAGTCAAGCGGATTGTTAGACTTAAGGCGAAGTAAAAGTGGCAAGTTTTACCCGTGAGGGTGCTGAAGGGTGCTGAACGATTTCAGCACCCTTTTTGCGTGCGTCTATCACTTGATCTGAGGGTGCTGGCGAGGGTGCTGAATCTCCGGCCATCAACATCTCTACCACCTTGTTGTTGGCCTCGCGCTTGGTCGCGGAAATGGCCCGCGTGTAAATCTCAAGCGTGATTCGCGAGTTGGCGTGACGCAGCAGTTCCTGGGCGGTTTTCAGGTCCGCCCCGGCCGCTCGCAGATTGGTAGCAAGCGAGTGCCGGAACGTGTGCCAGCCGATTACCTTCCCCGTGATGCCTGCGCGCTCCAGCGCCGGCCGGATGACCCGCTTCAGGACCATGTCCGGCGTCACTGGCTGCTTACCTTCCTTGCGAACCGAAGGAAAGAGAAAGTGGTCGTCTTCGCCGTAGGGCGAGATTTCCCTCCAAGCGTACAGGCAGTCGATCACTGCCGGGTGCAGCGGAACTGGTTTGCGGCTGGCTTCGGTTTTGGTGTCTCCGAAGCGTCCGCGGACGCAGGAGCGCAGCACGTTGACCTGCATCAGGACCGGATCGACGTTCCTCCAGGTGAGCGCCACGAGTTCAGAACGCCGCAGCCCGGTACTGGCGGCAAGCATTACCATAGCCTTCTCGCGGAGCGGCAGCTCGGCAAGTAGCGCGGCGAATTCGCCCGGCGTGAGCACATCGGGCTCACGCAGACGCTTCGCCGAACAGCGGACCTTGGTAATCGGGTTGTGGTGGATCCATTCGTAGCGGATGGCGTGATTGAACACTGCCGACATAACGTTGCGAATCTTGCTCCGGGTTCCCGGCGCAAGAGCGAGTGAGTGCAGCCACTCCTCGACCTGCATGGTTCGTACGTCTGAGAGAGCCTTGTCGCCCCACTTGGGAACGATGTGGTTCTTCAGATATTGCGAAATGCCGTGGATCGTGGCGAATGCCTTACGATCCGGTGTCAGCTCATGCAGGCGATAGTGGGCTACGAGTTCCGCGACCGTCATTGGGACGCGAACCTCGGCGTTGATATTGGCGCGAAAATCGGCAACGGCTTTTTCCGCATCGCCGCGCTTCGGCAACTCGATCACTGTGCCGATGGTGCGTTTGCGGTATCTGCGTGTCCCGCCAAATTCGTCGTACCAGCGGAATACCCAAATGTCCGGGCCGTTTTTGCGCTTCAGTCTCAAGAGGCTTCCCTGTTGAAAGCGGCTCATGCGATCCTCCGTGCATGAGCGCCGATGGCTGCCTCTATGGTAGCGGGCGGCCGAGGTCTGCCGGTAGTGGAACCTTGAGCGATCACCCATTCCACCAGTTCGCTCTCCACAAAGCGCCACATTTTTCGTCGGCCTTCGCCCATTGGGTGCGACGGCACGTAGCCGCGCCTGGCCCAGTAAACGAGGGTCCGTCGATCCATTTGCAGTACCTTCGCTGCTTGGTCTGGATTCAGAAGGGGAGGTTTCTTCATAGGCGACTCGTCGCATTTGGCTGAAATCTGGCGTTTCGTCTTTATGCGGTGGCTGCTGGGTTCTCACCCACGTGCTTTCCACAAGGGCGAAGGAGTTGTCACTCGTGCTGTTGTCCGCCCTCTGAAGACGAGAGTCGCCCTCCGTATCCACAGAGTCCAATGAAAAATACGAAGACTGTTATGTGGAACGCGCATAACAGAGTGCACTGGCGACAACCAATGCGCATTGAAGAGGCATCAAAGTCAACACCTGCTGCCTGAACCATCGCTGCTCGCACCCGGTGGCGGGACGCCGCTTTCCATTGCATATCCCATTCTTAAGCTGTTGCTGCCCTTGGTCTTCTCTCGGCGGAGGACAGCTATGGTTCTCCCAGAACTTCGTTGGGTACAGGCGGCAATCGTCCTCTCGGAGGAACTGAACTTCTCCAGGGCCGCGGTGCGCCTCGGCATCCACCAGACTGCCCTGAGCAGGCATATTGCGGAACTTGAAACTCTGCTCGATAAACCTCTCTTTGAGCGCGATCATCGAAAAGTCGAGCTGACCGCTGCTGGCCGGAAGTTCGTTGCCGACGCGAGGCCTGCGATCGAGCTGATCGAGCGCGCCATGGTTTCGGCCAGGGCTGACTCGGACAGCGCCGGCGAAGTTCTCAACATCGGCAGGTCCTCCTACACCGACCCGTGGCTGGCCGCGGCTATTCGATCCGTTCATCTGCCGCTTTATCCGGGCCTGCGGATCAACTGGTCAAGCCGGTATTCGCATGAAGTCGCGAACGAGGTCATCGCCGGAACGCTCGATCTCGCGATCACGACGGGCGTTCCCGAGACGTCGCCGCTTACGTTCCTGAAGCTGGCGGAGCATCCTCTCTACATTGCAATGTTGAGGCATGATCCTCTGGCTGCCCGTCGCGAATTGAGAGTTATAGACCTGCACAATCGGGTCTGGATTCTGTTTGCAAAACAGGTGAGCCCACACATGTATGACTCCGTAAAGCGCACGGCTGCGAAGGCCGAAGTCGAACCCTCCGAGCTGCATCACGTCACGGGTGCGGAAGAGGCTGTGCCGCTGATTCTGGAGCGTGGTGGATTGGCATTCCTGACGCGGGCCGGAGCATGGCGGATCGCGCGTGACGGCATCACCATGCGTCCGCTTGCCGAAGAGAGTCTGCTGCTCGTCACGAATCTTGCCGCCCGTGCCGACAGCAAATCGCGGCTTGTGCGGGAGTTCGTCAAGGCAACCGCACAAAAGATGGAGAGTCTGCGTAAACCCGCGCAGGCGCGACTACCCATGAGTGCCTGACTGACAAGCGGGCGCTTCATCGACCTCAAATTACGCCGGCAAATCCCGAATCTCGATGTTCAATGGACCATCGGTACCACATTTTGGGCAATGCACAATCCCCGAACTGAGTTCAGGATCCCCAACCTCTTCTCGCGTTCGCGAATGGCCGCAGTGGATACAGATGTGGAGATGGACCAGGTCAGCTTCGTTTTCACCCAAGGCATCATCGCTCATGACCTTAAACTCCTGCATCGTCAACAAAGGTCTTTCTGTTTAGGATGATTCACTTCAGGTCGGAAAGACTCGCCATTCACGATTCTTTAACAGAGATGTCCGAAACGGCGGCGACCAGGTGGTCCGGCGCAACCGGCAACGCTCGTTGATGACACGCGGGCCGAGCAGGCCGGGAGCCGTAATTGCCAAAGCACTTGCTAAGAGAATTTATGCATTTCAGAAATCGTATCCGGGAAGCGTACAGCCGCCGTGTTGGGCGCATTCTGAAGCAAGCAAATCGAAGTTACGCTCAAACGATTTGTACTCGCGGTAGTTCTCGACCACGACTGTCAGCATCCAGGAACAGATTCCCGCGAAGAGGATCAGGACCGTCCACTGTTTAACGGATCGGGATTTCCGCATGGTCGCGACCATAGCCCCATTTTCCGCCAGATTAGGTTCGACCGCAAACCGTCGGACGCTT
>JAJXZK010000350.1 GCA_021780095.1 Acidobacteriota bacterium
AGCACGGCGGCTTCTATGCCGCGCGGAGCTGCACAAGCGGAGTTGACAGAAGGAGCCGAACGAAGCCTAGAGTTCGCCCGGAAATGAATGTCGAGACGGGAAGACCAGCCGCAGGCTGCACCTTACAAAGGAAGGGTCGGAGTTGCGGGCAGGAACAGGCCCGCTGAGGTGGGGAGCGGAAGACGCCAGCATCATTGGCGGCTGAAGTGAGGGCAGGAGACCTCCTCCCGCGAAAAGAGGGGAAGAAGAATTGGCGAATGAATGCGTAATCGAGCGTAAAGAAGCGAAGGAGCGTCAAACCGCAAAAAGAATTGATGGGAAAATGCAAGCTGAATGCACACATCCGGCGTCTATTGAAATGTACACGCCACAAAGGAAGGTGATTGATGGTTGGGATGGGTGCGACCGCAGAGAAGAATTCACAGCACTTTGAGGATAGAAATAGGGAAGCAGAAGCAGTCTTCCGTGAAAACACCTTGATGAGGCGTTACGGACCCCTGATGAAGCTGGCTGACCTGGCCTCGATCCTCGATCGTTCTCCCGATGGACTTCGCGTAACGCTGCGCTCGACCGGAGAGTGGGTGGATAAGATCAATTCGGCGCGTCTGCAACTTGGCCGCCGCGTCTACTTTCGCACAGCAGAAATAGCCGAAGTGCTCGGTATCCGGTAGCGAGGATCGTGGGTTCTAATCTCACGTCCGTGCGGTCGATTCTCGGCCTCGAACCCGATCCTGCCATCGACAATCTTCCGCCTGGCGGAGGTGTAGCCCAGTCGAAGGCACCATCCCCGCGCGCCCGTTCTTCGCGGCGCATCATCCTGAAACAGGACCAGAGGCTAAGGCTCGATGGCGTCACGCTGCCGGTTACTCAAAACGATCTCTACGAAAGCGCCTATGACGCCGGGGCCATCGGCTTCATCGCGAAGTTCTTGGTCCAAACCACCCTGCCTCATCGTCGTCAACCTGGTTCCCATTACACGCGGACGGACGGCCACTTCACGTTACGTATCACCGATATTGGCGGCGCAGGGCTGCCCTATGGCAGCTATCCGCGGTTGATCCTGATCTGGATGACCTCGGAGGCCATTCGCACGGCAAACCGCGAACTGGAACTCGGCGCGTCGCTCTCACGATTCATGGCGGAGCTGGGGCTCCATGCCACGGGCGGCCACTGGGGCACAATTCCGCGCTTCCGCGACCAGATGCAGAGGCTTGTCGGAGCAGCAATCTCTGCGAGTTGGGATTCGGATGCGGCGAGGCATCAAGTTGCAGGCGGCGAGAACTTGCTTCTCGCCGACCGCTTTCAGTTGTGGTGGACTCCGCAGGTCCTGCCCACCGCACCGCCGCTGAGATCCTCCATCACGCTTTCAGCGAACTTCTTCGAGCAGCTTGTCGCCGCACCCGTTCCCCTCGATTTGCGCGCGGTCCGCGTGCTCAAGCAATCGCCGCTGGCGCTCGATCTCTACGCCTGGGCGACTCGGCGCGTCAGCTATCTGGAACGGCCGACACTGATCTCCTGGGAGGCGCTTCGCCGGAGTTTCGGAGCCGGATATGCCGACACACCACAAGGCCGCGTCAAGTTCCGTGCCAGGGTACTTGACGCCCTCGGGCGCGTTTGCGGGGTCTATTCCGCGCTGCGCTTTGAGATCGAGGACAGCGGTGTGCTGCTCCTCCCTTCTGCGCCGCACATTCCCAGGCTCACCCGCTGAGCGCCGCAGGCGCCTTTCCCCCGCGAGGGGCGGAGGTTCTCACCGGTCAGCCATCCGCTGGCCGCGCCGATTTCCACAATGCGCGCTGCTACTACAGGCTATTCATATAGGGTTCTCATACAGGTATACAGGGGGAAGTACATCCGTTGCAGAATCAGTAAGATGCGGACTACATGTAGACCATTTATGCGTGAATGTAGACCAAATATGCGTGGAAAACCCGCGAAAGTAGACCAAATATGCGTGAATCGGTAGACCAAATATGCGTGGAAAACTGCCCAGCTGCACAGCGCCATGTGGATCGTCGCTGGTGGTTCGGACACGGCGGCGCTAGGTGTGGTTCCGGATCTGCAACATTATTTATAGTGATTGGCATACCACCATGGCGCAGAACAATCTCACACTCGCGTGGATTCTCCCGTACGTTCGAGAAGCTCTAAAGCAGACGAGCAACTTTGAATTTAGAACGTACGCCAATGCTCTCTTCACCCAACTGGAGCGGGCTCAAGTAAACGGTGTGGCCAGATTTCCGCCAGGCTCGTATTCGGGAGGACAAGTATTCCAATACGAAGCAATGCCAGCAGATTTGCGCGCTTTAGTGTCTGAGGCGTTCTTTCATCTTTTTCACAAAGGGTTTATCGCACCGGGAGCGCCTGATGCACATTTGAATCCGCCACATTTGCACACGTTCAATGTCACGCAGCGGGGCCGGGCTTGGCTACAAGGTAAGGAACCTTTACCGGAAGATGCTGAGCGGTACATGAAATTTCTGCACGAGCGAGTTCCCGCAATTGATCCAGTTATTGAACAATACGTCATCGAAGCTCTAACAGCCTTTGAACGGGAAGCCTATTTCGCATCCGCAGTCATGCTAGGGGCCGCGTCAGAGAAAGAACTCTATCTTCTTGCAGAAGCGGTTCTCTTTGCATTGAAGGATCCAAAGAAACACAGTAAGTTGAAGGGTTTGTTAGATCGTCGAAAGCTGCTTGAGCTATTTGAAACTGTCAGGGACACGATACGTGAGGCTGTAGCGGCAAGGTTGCTTCCATACGCTGACTCGGAGGGATCGGCCACACACTTGATGTCCCTCTACGAAGCCATCAGGGTACAAAGGAATGACGCGGTGCATCCAATGAATGCAAGCGTTTCAGAAGATTCGGTCAGGCTGCTTCTCCAATCATTTCCATATTCCCTGTCGAAGAGTGAAGAACTGCGAACGTGGTGCGTTTCTAACCCTGGTAGCATTTGACGATTGCCATAAGGAGGGAGCGAAATGATTTTGCGCGATGAAGTGTTTTATTCAACAGACGGACGAGTAAAACGCGGAGATGAATACTACCAAGTCGTACTAAGCACAGAGACGGAATCCTCTCCTGAAATGCCGTTTAGGGTTGCAATCTTTCATGGTGTGGCGGGTGATGGCAACAGAGAGCCGGAGTCACAGGCATTTTTTGCGAGGAAGGATGAAGCAGAGAGTGGATTCACCCGGCAGGCCAATAAGCTCTTGGAAAGCGGCTTCCACCAATACACTCCAGCAATCCATGGTGTTCAAGATTTCTGATTTCTAGGCTTAGATACGACAACAGCGGGAAAATCTCAGGAGTACACTGCCCATTTGTGTCTGGTGTCGCATTGCTCACTAAGCGGCATTTGATCGTCAGAGAGAATGCCCGCGCCGGATGTTGCCGTCGCGGGCGTACCCAGCTAATACTCGCTGGGCAGGTGGATGACGTTGTTGGCGAAGTAGAGCTTCACTTCGTCCAGCGGGAAATCGGTGAACGGTATCTCCTGAGTGTAAACGACGTTGCCGTTGCCATCGTCACAGAGAACGGTTGCGCTGCGGTCGGGGCGAACCTGCAACTTCCAGACCTGGAACTCTT
>JAJXZK010000341.1 GCA_021780095.1 Acidobacteriota bacterium
TCCCCATCTCCAGACGGAACCAATGCCGTATTGACAGAGACTGTAAACAATTGGCCGGTGAGTCTTGAGAAGCGCCTCGTGCATTTTCTCGTACGCCTGCTGCATCATCGTCAACGCCTTTTCCTGGGTCATTACAGCTACGGGCTTCTCCGGATGATTCAGGTCCCACATATCCATAATGGATTCGTAGCTGCATAGGTCATATTTCAGGTAGTCAACTCCCCACTTAGCATAGGCATTTGCGTCTTGCTGTTCATGGCCGTAGCTGCCTTCATATCCCCCGCAGGTTTTCGGACCCGGAGAGGAATAGATCCCAAATTTCAGTCCTTTCGAGTGCACATAATCGGCCAGTGCCTTCATGTCGGGGAACTTGCTGTTGGAATGTATATTTCCTTGGGCGTCGCGCTCCCCTTCCCAAGTGTCGTCAACATTCACGTAGATGTAGCCGGCATTCCGCATTCCACTCGCAACCATGGCGTCTGCCGCTGCGCGAACATCGGCATCGTTCACCTTATCGCCAAAGTGATTCCAGCTATTCCAGCCCATCGGCGGCGTGGCGGCCACGCGCGTGGATTGGGCGTTTGCCGTGGAAGGAAGCAAACCGATCAGAACTGCAAAAGATGCGGACGCCGGCTGACAAAGCGGCCGATGGAAACGCATTGGGACAGGTCCTTTCCTCAACAAATGAAATGCCGATCTTCCGGCGAGTCAGGATGGAGAATAGGTGCGACTGGCTGGTCCTATTTATTTCTCAGGAGAAGGAATCCGTGCAACAGCATCGATTTCGACCTTTATCCCATCCCCCAAACCAGCTTGCACGGTTGAACGGGCCGGAAGAACACTGCTAAAAAACTTGCGATACTCTTTGTCGAACTCGTCGAAGTCCTCGATCCGTGCAAGATAGCAGGTGCACTTCACGATATCTTCGAATGTGCAGCCGGATTCCCCCAACACTCTTCCGATCGAGGTAAGTGTAACGTTGGTCTCCTCGCCTATGGTGCCGCGGATCACTTCGCCGGTCTGTAGATTCAATGAGGCGTGCCCACTCACATAGACCCATCCGTCGCACACGACTGCTGCGGAATACGACCCGGTATTTACCCTTTTGTCCGGATGTTGCACTGCCTTCTTGCTCATTTGCGGTGTACCCCTTGATGTTTTAAGATGATCGCCAACTCAAAGGCGGCGGGTTGCATCGCTGCTGAAAGCCGCATGTTGCGGAGCCAGTCCCTAGGATGGAAACGTCACCTGCAAAGCTATCTGGAATTGGCACGCCCAACCGTACGCTCTCACCCTGGCACGCCTGTAGTCAATCCGCGCCATGTCTTTCACGCGGAAATCGTCCAATAAGCTGAATCATTGTTCTTGCCGAACCAGCTCTTTTGTAGGATGACTTCGAACACACGTCCACCTTCCGTACCCACGATTGCCTATATACGAGCTGGCGCCGAACGCTGTTGGATCAAAGCGGATGATCGAGGCCTGGTGACGAGAATACAATGAGAGTCGCCTTCTCAGCCTCTAGCCCGCAGGACGCAGACCGAGTTCGCCAGCCAGATCACGCCAAGCCACAATCTGGCTGAAACAAAAAACAGGCCGAGAACGAATCATCTGAGTGGTACAAATTTTCGGGGCCCTTCAGTTACGCTCTTAATAACAATTCAACTGGCGCAAAAGCTGGGGCGGTTACACAGGTAGAGGAAACGTCATTGATGAGAAAACGAACGTTATCTAACTTATTGCTCGCAATCAGTGCTTGTTTGCTCTCGCCGATCTTCAACACACAGGCATTTGCATCTGCCAGCAAACAGGCTGCAACATCCCTACCACCTATCCGGCACGTGTTTGTAATTACCCTGGAGAACAAAAATTTCTCCGAGACTTTTGGCCCCCGTTCCAATGCGCCGTATCTCGCAAGGGCACTGAAGGCGAAAGGCGCTTTGCTGACGCAATACTATGGAACAGGACACAGCAGTCTGGACAACTACATTGCCATGATCAGCGGACAGGCATCCACCCCTCAAACATCCCATGATTGCAATATTTATGCCGACTTTCACCAGACTGGAACGGCACCCGACGGACAGGTTATCGGAGAGGGATGCATCTATCCCGCATCGCTGATGACGCTGGCCAACCAGCTCCTGGATGCAGGCCTGACCTGGAGAGGCTACATGGAAGACATGGGCAACGATCCTGCGCGTGAGTCTTCTACATGCGGTCACCCGCCGCTGAACGCCGCAGATCTAACCGAGGAAGCCGAAGCGCCGAGCGCGGCCGTCCCTCACGGGGACATGTATGCAACCCGGCACGATCCGTTCATGTACTTCCACTCCATCATCGATCGCCCGGCCTGCGATCAGGATGTCGTGAACCTACGCCAGCTGAAGACCGATCTCCGCTCCATTACCACCACGCCCAACTTCAGCTACATAACACCCAACTTGTGCGACGACGGCCACGATTCGCCCTGCGCCAACGGCGAACCGGGTGGACTCAAGTCCATCAACGATTTGCTCCAAAAGTGGATTCCGTTGATCCTGGACTCGCCGGCATATAAGAAGGATGGCCTCATCATCATCAACTTCGACGAAGGAGGGAACGGGAAGATACAACGGTCGAAGACCGGCACTCTGGTCACAGTGTACGGCGCCTCCTGCTGCCACCAGCAGGAGGGACCGAATCTCGGCAGAAAATATCCTTATGTCGTAACTCGCATATCGCACGGCCGTCGCGTCACGATCAGAACGCTCAGCTTTGGCGGCGACAGAACCGGTGCGCTGCTTCTATCGAGATATATTCGCCCCGGTACAGTCTCAACTGTGCCTTACAACCACTATTCGCTGCTGAAATCGCTTGAAGAGACTTTCGGCATACATCAGTACCTGGGCTATGCCGGCCAAACAGGGCTGGCCGCATTTGGTCCGGATGTCTTCACCAACTACCGTTAGCTCGCATTTTCTGTCGACGCTTCCCTAATGGCCTGCCGCATACCTAGCATGAAGATCGGACTGCCTTCGGAGACGCGACCCGCAGAGAGACCTTCGCGTAGTTTACAGTCCCACTGGCAGCCGATGACGATCGTGCGTAGATCTTTCTTGACCGGAATCTGCTCCGCGGGAATCCTGTGCATGGTCTGCAGCTTGGGCATGTCCGGATCTCTGGCGAAGAGGTCCTCACTCAGCCCGACGGTCGCTCTGGGGAGAAAGATTTTCTTTGACCGGAGCCTTTCGGCATCGGGGAAAATGAGTTGCTCCACCTGCCATGATCCCCGCTATGCCTATGGGCCGCCCAACGGGTTATCTGTGCAGCTTGGAGGCCCGCACATGAAGAGCCCTGATTATCGCGCCGTGCCTTCACTTCGCTATATCCTCAATCGTATTCCCGTTTGGACGCATGTACGCGCGACGAACCCGATCGAACGCTTGACGGAGACAAATGAAGTTCCGGCTGGGGGATATACGTGGGATGGCCGCTTCAATTCTCTACACGCGCAAGCAATGTTCCCCCTCTTCTCCCCCGTGGAGATGGATAACCGCAACGTCGAAGAACTGGCCGGAAAACTGAGCCGGACTTCATATTCCGGCGATTTCCGTGCCGTATTCGGGAAAGACATTTTTGAGCATCCGGAGCTAGCCGTCGAGAAGGCAACAACGGCACTTCAGCAGTTCGAGCTCGAGGATAAGAGCTTTCATCCCTACAACAGCAAATTTGACGAATGGCTGGACGGGAAGGCGAAGATGACGCCGCAAGAGCTCCGCGGCAAAAAGTTGTTTGACGATCCGAACGGCGGCAACTGTGCTTCGTGCCATCTGGATGAAATTGGCGCGAACAATGCACACCCTATCTTCACTGACTTTCAGTTCGAGGCGCTCGGCGTTCCACGCAACAACGAGATACCCTGGAACGCCAACCCCCGATACTATGATCTAGGGCTCTGCGGCCCGTTTCGTAAGGACGAGACCAGCAAGGATCCATACAATTGCGGACTCTTCCGCACCCCCTCGCTACGCAATGCCGCGATTCGTCACGTCTTCTTTCACAACGGACGCTTTCATTCGCTGCGAGAAGCCCTGCAGTTTTACGTGCAGCGCGACACGAATCCCGAGAAGTGGTATCCGATCGGTTCCAACGGCATAGTAAAGAAATTCAACGACCTGCCCGCGCAATGCAGCAAAAATGTAGACACGACCGATGCGCCGCTGAACCGCAATCTCGGCGAGAAGCCGCTCTGGAACAAACAGCAAATGAATGACGTCATTGCCTTCCTCAGAACTCTCGTCGATCAGGATGTCGTGGATAAAGAAGGCACAACGGACGTCTCGCAACACACCTTGCGTCGTCAGTGAAGCCCAAGAACATTCTTAATGAATTTTCGTCGATATCGAGGCGCGCACAGAATTGATGCAAACAACGAAATTGAAACGGTCCAGAATAATTCCCACGCAGCTTCAACGCGCCATTTTTTCCTCTATTTTCGAGACATTCGCTGCGACTGAAGGAAGATTCAATCCAAAACCTCCCTTCCAGCCGATTCTCGATTAAAGTGCCTTGACGCGGTATAGGACGACACCGTGCGATGGAACAGCAGCCTTGATCGTGCTGCCCATTTTCTCTCTCTTGCCTGTCCACAGATCTTCCAGCGAATAGCCACCCTCCTTTTCAGGGAGCCCCGCGGCAGACGCTCGTATGGAGACTGTCTGTGCCTCACCGCCGGTGTTGAACAAACCGAGAATCACGTCTCCGTTGGCTTCCTTCTTCGTGAACACCTGTTGGGTGCTGCGATGGACAATCCTCCTGGCCGCGATCGAATCCTGGTCGACAGCGAGGACAGCCGTATTCTTCAGGTACTGCAGGTCCAGTGGGTCAAGGTGAGTCAGGTCGACGCCCAGGATGAAGGCTGACGATCCGAGGGCCCACAGGCTCAACTGGGTCTGACGTTCGACTGGGGTCAGTCCGTCATTACTGCCATTCCCTACCTCGATGGAGTCATAGTCGTTGAAGCCTCCTGGACCCGCGTAAGGCTGCCATTCAGCGACGTAATTGAAACGCTTCTCTACGTCTTTCCAGCTTGTCAGCGGGTAGCTGCTGCCGTGCTTCTCGCAGCTGTAGCATTCAACATCGGGTGCAAATTCCCATTGATTCGCGTACTTCATCAATATCGGGGCGATCGCGCGTGTGAAGCTTCCCTGTGTAACATCGAGGATCATCGGTCGCCCGCTCTGCCGGATTGCTGCCGACCACGCCTTAATGTCGGGCACGTTTTTGTCGCTCATCCCGTCGATCTTGATGTAATCGACGCCCCATGACGCAAACATGTTGACCCATGAGTTGATGAACGCCTGGGCTCCGGGCTTGCTGTAATCAATCCTGACCATGCCCTTGCAGTTGTAGTTGTTCTCCGCTATCGACGGCTGTGCAATCTGGGCAGCCGTGTACGACGTGCCTTGGATCGGCGTGTTCTTGACGACTGCCTGCTTGGAGATACCCGGTGTGACATAGATTCCAAATTTCATCCCGAGGTTGTGAATGTAGTCAGCGACGACCTTGATGCCATTGGTATCTCCATCCGACGGAAATCTCGACGAGTCTATGACCCAGCGCCCATAGGGGTCGACGTTCGGACCCTGAGGGCCCGGACACTGTTCCCAGAAGTCATCCAGGTTTACGTATTCGTAACCGAGCTTCTGTAAGCCGGCGCTCTGCATCGCTTGAGCCTGGGCTTCGATCTTAGCTGCGGTCGGTTGCTCGCGGAGAAAGCTCCAACTGCTCCAGCCGAGAACGGGGGTGCGCCCGATGCCATTATCTTCTGCCCTGGCATTCTGAAGGCCGCCCACAGGAGTCCCGCCTACTAACAATACGATCACTAGCGCAGCCGTTAAGGCAGATGTAAATTTCCTCATAAAAATCATGCCTTTTTCTATCACAAGACGAGGAGAGTCGCGAACCTGCCACGCGGGCGGCCGCTCCGGACGTCCAATTCCACGTGCTCTCCGCCGTTCGAGTCCCCCCGGTTCTGAATCAGCTTTGTCCTGCGCGCATCTAATGATTGCTGCCTCACAAGGAGGAACGCGATGTCCTTACGCCCTGTAAAAGAAGTCATTCAAACCAAGCCCACACTTGAGGGGGCAGGCGTTAAATTGCAGCGTGCCTTCGGCTTCGGCAAAACCAAGGATTTCGATCCGTTCCTGCTGCTGGACGATTTTCGCAATGACAACCCAGCAGATTACCTGGCCGGTTTTCCCTGGCATCCGCACCGCGGCATTGAGACCATCACCTACGTACTCGCCGGATCCGTCGAGCACGGCGACAGCCTCGGCAATAAAGGGAAAATGGGGGCCGGCGATGTTCAATGGATGACGGCGGGCAGCGGCATCTTGCATCAGGAAATGCCGAAGGGCGATCCCCAGGGTCGCATGCATGGGTTCCAGTTATGGGCCAACCTGCCGGCATCGCTCAAGATGACCGATCCTCGGTATCAAGACATTCCGTCGAGCTCCATCCCGGAAGTCACCGATGACGATGGCACACACGTGCGTATCATTTGCGGCGAATTCTGGGGCAAGAAAGGTCCCGTCGAAGGCGTGGCCGCCGACCCAAACTATCTGGATATTTCTGTGGCCCCAAACCAGCGGAAGCGACTCAAGGTGGAAACCACGCGTAGCGCATTTGCCTATGTATTCGCTGGATCCGGCACCTTTCGCGACGCCTCCACTCCGCAGGCGGTTCTCACCGAGCAAGTGGCGAAGCCCGAGGCCGCGCCAACGTACGACATCGGAAATCATTCGCTGGTGCTGTTCGACCGCGGCGATGAGATCACCGTGCAGGCGGGTCCCGAAGGAATCCGCTTTCTCCTTGTGTCGGGTCGGCCCATCGAGGAGCCGATAGCCTGGTACGGGCCCATCGTCATGAATACGCAGGAGCAGTTGCGCACGGCCATGGCGGAGTTGCAGAACGGCGGCTTCATTCGCCATCCCTAGCTCCCGGAACAGACTTCGCGCTTCAGCAAAGCGTTCAGTTCTCTGAGCTATCTACCTACAACAATCACGGAGAAACTACCCGGAATCATGGGCGGTCGCGAATGCGGTTGACCTTGTGCCACTGCGGGACGGGGGGCGAATTTCGCCGTCACCAGGTACACCCTGCTCCCGTCCGGGCTTAGCGTCAACGTCCGCGCTCCCTTTTCCGTCGGAAGATTCTGCACAACCGTGAAATGCCGCGGCGAGTCTTCGTGGACCACCGTCAGCGTCCCGCTTTCGCCATTGGAACTGAACGCATATCCGGTTTCCGCGGAAAAGCGAGCGGCGTCCGGGCCATCTCCAATCGCCGGCGTCGCGATCACCTTTCCCGTCGCGGTCGAAACAATCGCCATCTTCTGGTTGTCGCAAACACTGAACAGAAGGCCATGAGCGCGGTCAATCGCTAGTCCGGAAGGACTTTCGCCGGGCGCAACCGACCACGTCGCCAGCAGCTTTCTCGACCGTGCGTCGATATGGACAATCTCACTCTTGTCCTCGATGTTGTCGTAGACATTCCCCTTGCCATCCGCGACCGGGAACTCTGGCTTGCCCGGCAGCTCCAGCGTGGCCAGGACTTGATCGTCCTTTGTATCAATCACAGTTACATTATGGCTGCGCCCGTTAAACGCCCACACCGTGCGCGTGACCGGCTCATACAAAATTCCGTCGGGATTGGTCCCGGCTGGAATCGTACGGATCACCTTATATATCTTGCGATCGAAAACCACCACCTGATTGCCGCGTCCGTCGCTGATATATCCATTGCCACCCGCGGCGAAGACGACTCCGTGCGTCCCATGCAGGCCGGTGATATCCGCCACCTGCTTGCCACTCTCCCGGTTGACCACCTGCACATGGTCTCCGCGAGTAATGTACAGCAGATCTGTCTGCGGATCGACGGCAATGTAATCCCACCCGCCTTCGCCGCCAACCTGCCATGTGTGCTCCACGTGAAATGGTCCCTCGGCTGCGAATGCCATCGTTGGGGCCGTCGTAGTCACCAACATGGCGCCTGCGGCCAGCAGCAAGCTACGGCAAATCAATCCGCCTACTTTCATCTTTGTTCTCCTTGTGTTCTGCCGCCAAGACAACTCGACGGTCCGCCCAAAAACTTTGCACCTAACGATCGCTGAGAGCTTCCTGAAGAGGCGGGGCAATTCTTTTCTCATCTACTCCTGGAAGAGTCACCTCGGCGACGGTTCCACGACCAACCTCACTCGTGATTTTGATTTGCCCGCCTGCGGCTTCAGCCAGCGCTTTGCAAATTGCCAGCCCTAACCCCGCCCCGCCTGTATTCCTCGACCGTGATGGATCCCCGCGATAGAAGCGATCGAAAACATGGGGCAAATCCTCCGTAGGAATGCCTTCACCATTGTCCTCGACACGCAAGCTCGTCATACCGCCCGACGAAAGAACTTGCAGCATCACCGTGCCTCCCGCCGGAGTATGCTGCAGCGCATTCACCACCAGGTTCGTCGCCAGCGTTGCGCAGTCGTCGGAAGCAATGTGCGCCATCGTACCCTCATTTCGCTCCACAATAAGCTGGACTCCGCGCACAGCAGCCAGCGGCTCCATTGCTTCCGCCACCTCGCGCACACATCCGCTCAGGTCGATCTTCGCTGTAGCGACCTGCTCTTCGCGCGCTTGCTCGACCCGCGCCAGAATCAACAATTTCTGCACCAGATCTTCCAGCCGCGCGCAGTCCGACAAGCACATTTCCAGTCCACGTTCGTATTCCGCCACAGTTCGCTTGCGAGAGGTCAGCAGTTGCAATGAAGATTTAATGATCGTGACCGCCGTCTTCAACTCATGCGCCGCATCATGCACAAATACTTGCTGCTGAACGAACGCCCGCTCCAACCGCCTCATTGCCGACTCCAGCGCATGCGCCAGCACAGCCAGCTCTTCAACTGCAAATGTATTCGGCGGCGCGCGAAACCGCAGCGAGTTCGAAGAGATCCCCGCAGCAGCCCTCGCCAATTCCTGCAGCGGACCCATCCCTCGCCGCAGCAGGATCATCAGTGTTCCCGCGGTAAACAGCAGAATTAGGAAATTGGAGATCACAAGAAATCTTGCTGCGTGGCTCATCGCCGCCCAGAAGGGTTTTAATGACGAAGCATAGAAAATCGCCACCGGGCGCGCAATTCCCGGCTTTTGGTCGCCGATATCGATTTGGCGCACTCCGTGCAGCGCAAATCCCCGATACCATTTTTTTCCCAATCGGAAATTGCGTGCGCTTCCCTTTTGCTCTATGGCCTGCTCAATTTCATGGTTCCAGTTCGGCGAACTACCGACCACGCGCCCAGACTCATTTTGGACCTCGTACAAGTCGCCCTGCGGAAGATCAAGCGCCTTCGGATCCAGCATCACGTTGTCCCCAGCGTCTTCGGCGTCCTGCACCGCGCCCAACAAAGAATCAGCGCGTCCGCGCAGCATCAAATCGAAGGAATGCAGGTTCTGCTGGCGTTCATACAGCAACGCCAGGCCCGTCGCCGCCGCCGCCAGCAACAATTCCACCAGCAGCACCGTCACAACCAGCCGTCGAGTTAAAGAGTATGGCTTCATGGCTGCGCCTCCCGCTGCCCCGCAGTCAGCCGATATCCGCGTCCGCGCAGCGTTTCAATCCATCGCTCTTCTCCACCGCGATTCAGTTTGCGGCGCAGGTTTGAGACATGCGCCTCGATCACATTGGAGTGGCGCTCCCAGTTGAAGTCGTACAGGTGCTCCAACAGCGATTCTTTAGAAACAATTACGCTCGGCCGATGGCTGAGGTATTCGACGATGCGATACTCCGTCGGCGATAACTCCACTTCCACGCCTCCACATCGCACGCAACGTTCCACCGTGTCCACTTCCAGATCGCCCACCCGAATCAAGGGATGGCTCACTCCTTTCCCGCGCCGAATCAGCGCCTTGACCCGCGCCATCAGCTCACCCAGGTCGAATGGCTTTCCCACGTAATCGTCAGCGCCGGAATTCAACAACTCCACGATGGATGCCTTTGACGTGATCGCGGTCAGCACCAGCACCGGCGCTTTCTGACCTTTCTTCCGCAAACGCTGCAATACATTGGGGCCGCTGACCTTCGGCAGCATCAGATCCAGAACGATCAGGTCATACTCGCCCCTCTCCGCCAGGTACGCGCCGGTTTCTCCGTCAGCGGCAATGTCCACGGCATAGCCCGGCCCTTCGCGCAGCGCCGTCGCGATATTCTCCGCCAACCGCTCTTCGTCCTCCACAATCAGCACTCGCATAGGCTCTACGTTCACCTTAGACCTTCTATTGCGAAAGCCCTCTTCGAGTGGGCACGTCGTTGATCGACCGTCAACCTTTTTCAGCCATGTAATAGTGCACCGCCGGAGTGATGACCAGCGACAGTACCATGGAGATGAGAATGCCGCCGATCACTGCGATGGCCAGCGGCTGCAACATCTGCGAACCCGCGCCCAGCGCCAGTGCCAGCGGAAACATTCCGGCCACCGCAGCCACCGCTGTCATCATGATGGGACGCAGCCGTCTGCGGCCAGCTTGAATCATGGCATCTTTCGGAGACATGCCCAGCGCGCGAAACTTTACATCGGCATCCAGCAGCAAAATTCCGTTCTTCGCAACAATTCCCACCACCATGATGAGTCCCATGAATGAGGAAATATTGAAGTCCGTTCCGGTAATCATCAACGCAAGAAACACTCCCGACGTCGACAGCACAGCGGAAGCCAGAATGGACACTGGCGCGGAAAAGGATCGGAATTCAAACAGCAGCACCAGAAACACCAGTAGCAGTCCCGCAAACAGCACCATCAACAAATCGCGAAAGGACTGCTGCTGAGTCGCGTACGTTCCACCATATTCCACTCGAATCTGCGTCGGCAGGTTCACCGACGCCACCGCCTTTTTCACACCGACAATGGCCTGCCCCAAACTTGTCCCCTGCAGGCGCGCGGAAACTTCCACCAGCCGCTGCAGGTTCTCCCGCAGAATCTCCGTCTGGCCTGGAAGGTTCTGCACCGTCGCCAGCGCGCCCAGTGTCGCTGTCGTTCCCGCGGAGCTGACCAGCATGGTGTTGTCCATCGCCTGCGACGAAGCGCGATTCTGTTCCGGAAAGCGAACACGGATGTCATACGCGCGATTGTTCACGACCAGAGGAGTAGGCGCTGTCTGTCCCTGCAACAAAGCACCCGCATCCGTCGCCACCTCTTCCGGGGTAAATCCGCTGGTCGAGGTCACCGACGGTTGAACGTGATACACCGTCTCCGGACTGCTGATGGTGTTGTCGATCCCGTTCAAGACTCCCACCACTCCCGGAACGCTGGAGATTTTATCGGCGACAACGGGCGCCCAATGACGCAACAGATCCGGATCTTCGCTGAACAGCTTGATGTCGACCGGCTGCGGCGCATTCGTCAGATCGCCGATCATGTCCTCCAGCGTCTGGTGCAGATCGATGTCCAGCGCTGGCTCCGCCTGACTGACCTTGGCCTGTACCTCGTCCATGATCGCGTAAATATCGCGGCTGCGATGACTTTTCAGGTTCACCGAGATATCTCCGGTGTTCGCTTCCGTCACCGCCGCCAGGCCCAGTTGCAGTCCCGTACGCCGCGAAGTTGCCTTCACCTCCGGGATGGAGCGAATGATCTGGACGACGTGGCCGACCACACGATCTGTCTCCGCCAAAGAGCTTCCGGGCGGCATGATGTAGTCCACCGTAAAATCGCCCTCGTCCATTTTCGGCAGCAGATTCGAGCCTAGCGAAGCATATGAGAAGTAAGAAATCACAATCAGCACTACCGCGAAACCGGCCAGCCACCACGGTCGAACCAGAACAACTGCAAGCAGTCGCTCATAGGCGCCAATAATGCGCTTCATGAAACCGCTGATGCTGGCCTCTTCGGCTTCCATCATCCGTCGGGTTTCATCCTCGTGCGACGCGAATGCGCCGACTCGATCCGACAATGGTGCCGTGTCCTTGCGCCGAACAAAAAATTGACTCAGTGTCGGGGTCCACGTCAGGGCCAGAAACAGTGATGAGATCAAAGCGGACCCCATCGTGATTGCCAACGCGCGAAAGAAAGTTCCCGTGACGCCAGTAATGAGAATCAGCGGAAGAAAAATGACGACCGGCGTTAGCGTCGAGCCAACCAGCGGCACCTTCAGTTCGCTCAGCGCGCTTTGAACTGCTTGCATTCTTGCCTGCCCCGCATCGCGGTGCAGCACAATGTTCTCCACCACCACAATGGCGTCGTCGATCACCAACCCCACCGCGGCGGCCAATCCACCCAGCGTCATCAGGTTAAAGGTTTGCCCCAGCAGCTTTAGCACCACGAAGGTCAGGGCGATCGTCACCGGAATGACCAGCCCCGCCACCAACGAGCTTCCCCAGTCCCGCAAAAAGACGATCAGCACAATGCACGAAAGAACAATGCCGATCAGGATCGCATCGCGAACGCTCGCAATGGCTTCCTTCACCAGTTGCGCTTGATCGTAGTACACAGAGATGTCAATTCCGGGCGGAAGAGTTTTTCTGATCTTCGCCATCTCCGCGTATACTCCGTCCGCCACCGCCACCGTATTGGTTCCTGGCTGACGGTTGATGCTCAGCAGCACTCCCGGCTTGCCGTCCGCCGTAACCACCGTGTACACAGGCTTGACGCCAGGTTTCACCTCCGCCACATCGCCAATGTGCACAGGCACGCCAGCGGATGTGTTCTTAATCACGATGTTGGCGATCTCACTGGGATCGTGAACCTGCCCATCCACCAGATCCAGCACCAGGGCATGATGTTCCGCAATTAGCCCGGGAGATTCAATCAGGTTCGTCCGGCGCACCGCATCCAGAATTTCTGTCACCGTTACCGAGGTTCGCAGCAGTTTTGCCGGATCGGGAATAATGTCGAACTCCGGCTCCTCCCCGCCTTGCACCAGAACCGTAGCCACGCCGTTCACCCGGTTCAGACGCGGCTTCATGTCGTAGGTGGCTACTTCCCACAGCCGGGTCGCCGGCATCGTGCTGGACGTCAGACCAAATCCAAGAATAGGAAAGCTGGAGAAGCGCAGCCGCGTTGCTTCAATCCTTGCCGTCGGGGGCAGCGAGGCTTGAACTGCAGCCATGGCGGAATTCACCCGCTGCAACGTCTGGAACATGTCCACTTTCCAGTCGAAGAACAGATCCACTTCCGCCGTGCCACGGCTGGTGATCGACCGCACCGTCTGCAATCCCTGCACCGTGTTAACAGCTTCTTCAATCGGCCGAGTAATCGTGACCAGCATCTGATCGATCGGCATCACACCGTTGTCGATGGCAATCAACACGCGCGGAAAATTTGTCGTGGGAAACACAGCGATCGGTATGCTCAGAGCCAGAATCGCGCCCACCAGCGATAAGACGACTATCACCGAGATCACAGCTTTTGAATAGGTGACGAACCAGGCAGGCTTCTCTGCCACATCTGTGTCGCGCGCATTTGTTTCGCGCGCCATCAACGCGTGGTCCTGCGCATTCTCGGGTGGCCCATTCAAGCCCTCGGTTGGCTTGAGTGGGGTTGAAAGATTTGTCATCCCTGGTCGCCTGGGCGACCCGACCGCAGGTTGCTGTGGCGACCGTAGCGGAGGGACCTGCGCTTCATCCCGTTCGGGGCTATCTGGCCCGTTGAATGGATTTTCCGCCATGGCCTTCTACGCCCCCGCCTTCGTGCCAGCGTTGGCGCTGCCGGGCGTGACCTTCACTTTTGTCTTATCCGGTAGCCCATATTGGCCGCTGACGATCACTTGCTCGCCCGGCTGAAGACCGCTCAGAACCTGGATCATTGCACCTTGCCGAATCCCCGTCTTCACGTCCTGCGAATACGCGCGACTGTCCGACTTCACCACCATCACGGAAGTTCGTCGTTCCGATCCCGTCAATATCGCAGAAGCAGGGATGACCAGCGCGTTCGGGACGGTCTTCGCTGTGATCGAAACCTGTGCAGTCGTTCCTGGTTTCAGTTCGCCCTTCGGATTGTCCGCCTCCACCCATATTTCTTCCGTAGTGCTGTTCGGATCGAGCGCGGGACTCAATACGGTCACTTTGGCGGGAACATCCTTGTCCAGCCCCGGAACGCGCAGCGTCGCCGCCTGACCCAGTTGCAGCAACTGTGCCTGTTGTTGCGGAATATGCAGCCGCACCACCACCTTCGAGGTGTCCATCACAATCAACA
>JAJXZK010000342.1 GCA_021780095.1 Acidobacteriota bacterium
GGTCTCTGTTCCGGACTTGCCGAATGCCAGGAAGACCTCGTCATTTCAAAGGAACAGTTGACGGAATGGCTCACGCAGGTGGAACACGGCAAAGACTCAAGTGAGATTCGCATCATTCGTCAACTTCTCAAACGCGGATTCGCGCAGGGTATCTGCACTCTAAACTGGCGAGTTTCGTTGCCGGATCATCTTGTACTGACGGTATGGAAATTCACCGACCCGGGATCCATGCCAGCTGAAGGCGGACATATTCTACGGGCGTGGCACAGAATGAAAGATGAACGACGCGTGCAGGACATGGTTCATGCGCGGCTGGCTGATCTCAATGGCGGGCTCACGGCGCTTCAACCTGACGTTTCGATCGCCACCAGTGATCTGTCGCTTTGGCTGGATCGGGTCGAATCCGACCTGACCGGTGGCGGTATGCAATCCATGCGACGCTTCTTGCGTAGTGGACTAATGGCCGGCTCCCGTGAACTCGGATGGCAAGTGCCCATCCCACCGCGCTTGATTGAGTTGAAGGATCTTCCCCCAGTCGTCGATAAGCAGACGATTCATCTGGGCAACAAGGTTCATCCGCTGGTCGAAGCATTGCTGAAATCACTGTCCGATTCGTCTCTGTTTGCCAAGACTCCGCCCAAGAAATTGCGTGCAGGGCAACTGCTGCTTGCAACGATCGTCTTCGGCGGTCTGCTGCACTCGCGTTTGTTGTTCGCATTGTGCCGATCGTTTCCAAGAGATGTTTGGCGAGACCGCAACCTGATTTGGATCGACCTCCACGACAAGGAACGGGATGGCAGCTGCCGGCTCATTCGCCGCTGGCTTGCCCCCCCAATATGCGAACTGCTCCTGATCGCCTGGCTCAAGGACGACCTCAATCAACTCCTGGGAAAGGACGATGAACCCACTTATCGCGGGGTTTGGGCCCTGATAGCGGGTTTCCTGAGGAAATTTACACCCGACAGCGATATCAGCAGTCTGGACATGCTATTCGAGTGTGTCAGGGCCTATATGATGCCCTGCCTTGACTCAGTCCTGTACCGGTATGCCTCCCTTTCTGTTGACGTGACCTCCCTCCCCGCTCCGGTTTGGTGGCGCCTGATTCGCGGCCAGGCCCTTGCGGACTACCTTCCGCCTATCGCTCCAATTTCAGAGGAGCGCCCCGGATTTGTTCCACGAGAGCCTCCATCGTTCCCCGTCAACACGATGGACTCCAAAAAGGCGCTTACGCTGCTGGGGAAAATTCTGTCGTCACGGTTGAAGCCCGAAAAGATCTATCCCGATGGAACCATCCTGCACGCAGATGAGAATAATGCACTTTCCTCGACGAACCTTACCCACCTTACCCGATTCATCGATGATTTCCAGGCGCAACTCGCACCCATAGTGTATTGCCTGGCCAGTTGGGTTGAACACATGTTGACTTTTGGCACCCGCAGAAAGCATTCAAAGGTCGCGAAAACCATCGAGACCTATTTCCTGACGATTGCCTGGCCGATAGAGTCTGCGTTCGGCAACGTCAATCCAATCAACCTAGACGGCGATACGATCCTCGCGGCTTATAGCAGCATCATTGACCGCACGCCACCTCGATCCGTGCAGTATAGGGCAGATCGCATTCGTGAATTCCACAAGTTCATCGAGGAACAATTTCATGCCGAGCCCGTCGCATGGGATGCGATGGAACTTCCGGATTCCAGTACAGCGGTCCCTCGCGCTAACCTGTTAACACCGCCTGAATTTAACGCCGCACTGGAGTTCCTGTTGAAACTGCCGGACGAACGACAGAGGACGCTGTGTCGCGCCTTTCTGGTCATCGGCTTCCGGTTCGGCCTACGCCCAAACGAACTCAAGCTTCTGGCCATGTGCGACATCAATCTTGAATTCGGACTATGGGTGCTGGTTCGTTTGTCCGACTACCAGTCGCTCAAGACGGACAATGCCAATCGACGTATGGCCGGCTCCGGCAGGCTTTCAAGCGCTGAAAAAGCTATCGTCCAAGAGGCTTTGGATCTTCGCAAAAAAGAACTTGGGTGGTACGACCGTCTGGCATTGATATTCTGCGATCGCGATCTGCCCTATGAGCCTTTGTCCGATGATTACCTGGCGAACCGGGTGGTGCAAGCAATGCGTGCGGCAAGTGGTGACCCCAGCATGATTCTCTACGACCTGCGACATGGTTATGCGAGCTTCCAGTATGCCTCGAGCCGTATTGAGTCAGACGATGAAGATCGAACGTCGTCTTTGGCGGCATGGTATCCGGCCTTGAGTCTATGGCGCAAATACCATGTCTTCTCTACCGGGGAAAGCCGGCGATCCCTATGGATGATCGCGGCATCGCTTGGCCATGGGGACGGTGCAACAGCTCTTCGCAGTTACATCCATACGACCGATCTGGCGCTTGATTGGGCGCTCAGAGGGATCGTGTATGAAGTCACACCGGATGCAGTTGTCAACCTGACACGCCTGCCCAAGAGCACGACTTACCGAAAGATAAAGGAATCGGGAGGCTCCGCCACGCAGTTCCTAAACTGGCATGCTGTGCCGTTAGTACTGGGAACAGATGGGGCGTTGCTGAACAGGCCATGCCCGTTTCAATTCAGGAACTCTAAGGAATGCGAATTCGAGCAATACGCGGTCGTCGCCAAAGAATTGAAAATAGCCTTCGATCCAAACATCATGCTCGAAGCACTGCGTGAACTCGACAAAGGCACAAAAGTATCCAGAATTTCAAAATCGCTCAGGGTTCCGATCCCCGTCATCCTTGCCTGGCGGGAAGCCTCGATTGATCTTCAATC
Organism: Acidobacteriota bacterium; assembly: GCA_021780095.1. Next base: position 2,799 of record JAJXZK010000342.1, read on the forward strand.
GGTCATAACCAGCAGGGGCCGAAATCGCCACGATGAGAAATATCTCAGTCGTCACAGCCTCGATGGAGTGGAGCAGGCGATTCTGGAGTCAATGCGAGAAATGTTCGCTGCCAAGTCCAAGGAAATGGAGCGGTGTTTGGACATTCACGCTAAAAGAAAGCGCTCAGGGTTGAGTTACATCGATCTGGACGACCCAATGGAATGCCGGGAGTACATCAACGGGCTGATATCGCTCGGCATCATGAAATCTCTCCTTGTCATCATGCCTGGGAAGAAACGATTTATCGACGGGGACCGGTTGCAATCCGAGCATCCGGAAATTGACGTTTGGAGTCCAGAACAAATCGCCGACGCATCGACAGGAGAGCCTGCTGCAGGGCACCTCAGATTATTTGTTCGCATCGACGGGGAGAAGAGTCGATCTAGACGGTCGGGACTCAAGGCAAGGCAGAATTTTTCTGTGGCGCATCACTGGTTGTTGCATTGGGGAATCGTTTTCATGTGGGCAATGCGCAAGTTGAAGTAATTCCCCGCACCCTGCTCCGGATCGCGCTGCCGCAACCGGCGCACGAAGCGCTTGACAACCATTGCAGCTAATAAACAGCCATGTACGGTGCTGGCTTGTACTAAAATCGCGAATTATAAGTCTTGGCGGAGATTGCTATGTGGCGCAACTTGGAACTATCAGGGCAATCGCACACGCAAATGTCGTAAACCCTGGAAGAGAATCGTTTACGGACAAGGGGTTATGACAAGGGCTTGTGCACCCTGGTGAATTGAGGTT
>JAJXZK010000331.1 GCA_021780095.1 Acidobacteriota bacterium
CGATGCCGAGCCGCAGATACTTACCGATTACTGTTTCGCCTGGACGCTCTCTCTCGCTCGCCACGGAACCGGGGTGCAGCTGAACCCTCTTCGGGTTGAGTATGTGCAACAGCCCGCGAACCTGCGTGCAATCGAGCGAAATCTTGGCTGCAAGGTGGCTAGCGGGGCCTCGCGCAACGCGATCATCTTTCGTGCGACGGACGCCACCGCGCCTTTCGTCACTCGTAATGCCGAACTGCTCGATATGCTGGCGCCGCAGTTCGAGGAACAGTTGCGGCAGTACAAGGATGAGGACAGTTTTATCGATCTCGTGCATCGGGCCATTCAGGACCGGCTGACAGGACAACGCCCCTCCATCGACGCAATCTCGCACGAGCTCCACATGAGTCCTCGCACGCTGCAACGCCGCTTGCAGGAATCCGGTTCCAGCTTTCAACGGGTTTTGGATGAAGCCCGGCACCAGATGGCGCGCTATTACCTTTCCAACTCTGTGTTGGAGTTGAATGAGGCCGCATATCTGCTTGGCTTTGAAGACCCGAACTCATTCGGTCGTGCCTTTCGCGCCTGGGAAGGCGTGCCACCAAGCGATTGGCGTGAAATTCATCGCGCTTCTACTGCTAACTAAGGCAGGTCGCTCGCACAGCATATCCATTGGCTGCAATGAGTGAGTGCATGATCTCCGCGTGCCCACCGAGGTTCAGAACGGCCCGTCATCCAGCGGGACACACCTCGCTTCCCGCTACCCAACCCCTCGGATTGGGGATGCACTTCCGCTCAAAGAGCGCATTGCCCTGCCAGGAAGAGACTCTAATCCGGCCGGCACTGCCGGCGTGCGAGCCCCATACTTCGTCCCCCTCAGAATTGTCTTGACTACGTCGGCCGCACGCCCATATAAAACCGACATAGCACTTTGATTTCGATATTGTATTGCGAATTGTAGACATGCCGCGAAAGAAAGAAAACAAACCGGCCCACACATATCACGCGCATCGCGAGCGGCAACACCGGCGCATCCTCGATGCGGCGTGGAAACTGTTCGATGAGTATGGCATCGATCGCACCACCATGGCCGAGATCACGTTGGCCAGCGGGGTTCAGCCTTCCACGATGTATCAGTACTTCGCCAACAAGGAAGACATCGTCTGGGCGATTCTGCGTGAGTTGATGCAAGAGGTAAGCGAGCTCACAAAGCAAAGGCTGGAGGGTGCTCCGAATGCCATGGCGAGGCTCACGGCGCTACTAGACTTCATGGCCGATGAGTTGGCGAACAATCCAGTGAAGGTGCGTTTCATGGCGCAATTCGATGCCATGTATGCGCGCGACTGGCCGGCGGAGCGACTCATGACCCTGGAATCCAAAATCAACCCCGAAGGATTCGGAGTGCTCACGGAACTTATCCGCGAGGGCACCGCCGACGGATCACTTCGTTCAGATCTCGATCCCGATCTCACCATGCACGCAGTCATCAACGCTGTGATGGGAGCGCAACGCCGGCTGGCGTCACTTGGGAAAAAAGTCGAATTGGAGTATGGAAAGCCGATTGATGAATTGTTCCGCGAAGCAGTCCGTGTGCTCTTGATGGGATTACGCGCCCCGAAGGCTTCACAGTCCCGGCGTTCGCAAAAGAAGAAAACCATCCATACCCGAACCCGAAAGAGGTCCGCATGAAATTCCAATCTCGCATCCTGATTCTTCTTGCTGCCATGCTGACATGGCTTGTGCCCGTCTTCGCTCGCAGTGCAACCTCGAACTCGCCAAGACAAGTCATCGCGGCAGATGCTGGCTGGAAATTTATTCTTGGCGACCCAAACGGAGCAGAGACGCCTTCCTTTGCGGATGCTTCCTGGCGAACAATCGATCTACCGCATGACTGGAGCATCGAGAGTAAGCCCGACAAGGACAACCCAAGCGGTGCGGGTGGCGGCTATTTCCCCGGCGGCATCGGGTGGTATCGGAAGACATTCCACGCTCCTGCCAGTTGGAAGGGCCAGTGCGTGAGCATCGAATTTGACGGCGTTTACCGCGACGCCACGGTATATCTCAACGGCCACAAACTCGGAACTCATCCATACGGCTACACCTCGTTTGCCTTCGACCTGACACCCGAGCTGCATTACTCGGGCGCAAACGTGCTGGCGGTGCGCGTGGACAATTCAGCCCAGCCCAATAGCCGCTGGTACAGTGGCTCGGGCATCTACCGGCATGTCCGCGTCGCGGTGACGGATCCCACGCATGTGGCGCACTGGGGGGTGTTTGTCAGCACTGCGCAGGCGACTGCGGCTTCGGCAAAAGTTTCTGTTCGCACACGGATAGCGAATGAATCCGCATTCGATGCGGTGGTAACAGTCGAGACAACGCTGATCGACATGACAGGAAACAAGGCAGGCGGCGCGCAGTCCAGATTGAACATCGTGGCCGGAAAAGAAGACGACGCCTCGCAGGAAATCGCGGTGGCAAATCCCTCGCTTTGGTCCCCGAAATCGCCCGAGCTCTATCGTGCAGTCTCAACGATTCGTAGAGACGGCAAGGTCATCGACCAGGTCACTACACCGTTCGGAATTCGCACGCTTGCCTGGTCGGCAGAGAAGGGGTTGCTGCTCAACGGTCAACCCATCAAACTGCACGGAGGTAGCGTTCATCACGACGATGGCCCGCTGGGCGCTGCGGCGTTTGATCGTGCGGAAGAACGCAGAGTCGAGCTTCTGAAGGCGGCGGGCATGAATGCAGTGCGGACGGCGCACAATCCGCCGTCGCCGGCATTTCTGGACGCTTGCGACCGGCTGGGTCTGCTGGTTCTCGATGAGCCGTTCGATGTATGGGGGGCGCACAAGGTCAAGTACGATTACGCAAGCGATTTCAACCCATGGTGGAAGCAGGACATTTCCTCTATGGTGCTTCGGGACCGAAATCATCCGTCGATCGTGATTTGGGGCATCGGCAACGAAATACCGGAACTCGAAGTGGATCGAGGCGCCACGCTTGCCAGGGAACTTGTTGACCAGGTGCGTGCACTCGACAACACGCGCCCGCTCACGCTGGCATTTCCAGGCACAACGACCAAACCGACCGCTGAGGCCGTGTTCTCGCAACTCGACATCACCGGATACAACTACAACATTCTTCCCACTTATCAAAAAGACCATCAGCAGTTGCCCGCGCGCATCATGCTCACCACCGAATCCTGGCCGGCCAAGGCGTTTTCCCTGTGGGAGGTCTCGCACGACAATCCCTATATTCTTGGCGACCTTACATGGACAGCGATGGACTACCTCGGCGAATCCGGTATCGGTGCGTGGCAATATGGCACTCCGCAACAGGCAAAGATGGCAGAAGGGATGGCAGGGATGATGGCGGGGACGGCCATGGTGGACCAGATGTTCACGGGTATGGCCAACGGCAAGGACGTGATGGCGGACATGGCGAAGAACACCTCGGATCCAAACGCCAAGGCAATGATGGAGCTCTTCTTTCACCCCTATCCATGGCACGCTGCCGTATGCGGCGATCTCGACTTAACCGGCTTTCGCAAACCGCAGTCCTACTATCGCGACATCATCTGG
>JAJXZK010000006.1 GCA_021780095.1 Acidobacteriota bacterium
GTCCGGGTTCAGATACGCACGCCGCACGCCCTCATTCACCATTTCCTCCACCGTCATATCGGTGCGGTCCCAACGCGCGTCCATCCCCAGCTTCACAAACACGGTCACAATCCCGGTGTCCTGGCAAATCGGCCGATGGCCCTCCGCGCACATGCGGGAGTTGATCAGGATCTGCGCGATTGCGTCTTTCGCGGCCGGCGACTGCTCCAGCTCATACGCGCGGGCCAGGTTGGTGATGTAGTCGACCGGGTGGTAATAGGAGATGTGCTGCAACGCGTCGGCGACGCTCTGGATCAAATCCTGCTGTCGAATCGTGGCCATGATGTTTTCTCGTGTCCCTCGGAGGATAGTCGAACGTAGAATGACGAACCTATTATTTTAGTCCGCCGAGGACGCCGCCCCGATGTGCCCTTGATCACATCAGAATGGTGCGCTGGCCGCACTGAGCGCTCGCCTATCGCTCAGGCGTGGGGCGTTCGAGACAAACAAGAGGTGCTTCTTGAAGTCGTCGAACATGGCGACCCGGCTCTTTCATCGCGTAGGCGGATAGGGTGAGTTCCTTCACAGCGCACATGCGCTCGTGGACAGGGCGACCCTGCCAGTATCGGTATTCGTCAGCCTTCATCTCCTCCAGGCTGTCGTAGATTCGCACCGTCTTGTCCATACCCGTTTGTAGCACTCGCCGGAGCGGTTTTCAGCGCCGGTCTTGCCAACTCGAATGGCCACACGTTCCCTATTTGGCAACGGAGTCAACAGGACCCCCTATAGCAGATGTGCTGCAACGCGTCGACAACGCTCTCAATAAAATCCTGCTGGCGAATCGTAGCCATAATGATTGGTGTTTTCCTTGAAGGGAGTGGGATCCCTTAATTCTAGGCGCGCCGATGAAGCGCTGTCATGCAGGCCTATACGGAATTCGCGATTGAATTATTTCGACACTTGCGACGTCGATGCCAGACTCGCGCAAGCACTCTTCTGCGAAGCGTTTGGACTTTTCAAAGTCTGCCGCTGGACCGATAACAATTTCCTTGAGAACATCTGTTCCCGCGCTTTTCCAATCGAATTGTTTGTAATCGATCAATTCAAAGTTGCGAGTCCTCTTCAGGATTTTGTTCGATTCAGGCTCTTTCTCGATATTGAAAAATCGATATTCACGCTCGTTACAATATGCTTTGTGCTTAAAGTAGACCGAGGCGTGCAAGATGAGGCGAAAGTACATCTTCCCTAAATCAGAGCAATAATCAGGATCGTTCTGGCTAATTTTGGACTCCTCCGCGAGCACCAGGTCAAACAGCTTCCCATAGATATCGACGAGCTTATCGTCCTGATATTCCACCAGGAATTCACCTCCGCCCGAAGTTACGGATTGTCCACCACGAAATCTATCTTTCAGAGGGATAGTTTCGAAGCCAATTGCGTAGCCGCGCCCATCCGCTGCATATCCACGCCATTGGCCGAGATCATCTCCGCTTTTGCTGAACGAGCAGACGAAAAAACGAAGGAGATTGTGATCCTCTCCTATGCGCAACTTACCGAGACTCTTGGCAATCTCACTGTATTTTGCGGGATCTTCCTCTGCTTTCTGGTCGAGCTTGTCATTCGCCAGGTTAAAGCCATGCTCCAGTTCCGACGGATCATTCAAAGAGAAAATGTCAGTGAGCCAGAGATCGCCACTTTTCAGAATGCCCCAGAGTCCCATGTCCGTCGTGTAGTGGTAAATATGCGGAGGCTCCACAAACGACGAAGGGTTTTTAACGCTGTCGTGAGTTATCGCTGAGCCCTTTTCCCAAAGGGTGTCGAGCGCCATCTTCACGTTGGCTTTGATGGCCGCGACGCTCCCCTGCCTCGATTCGTCCATGGCGAAAGGCTACTACACTAGCAGGTGTCTGGCCTACGAAGGCGGAGGTATCCATCATGCCCAAAACACGCAAAGAAAAAGATTCGCTCGGCTTCGTCGAAGTCCCCGCACGCGCCTACTACGGAGCGCAGACTGTCCGTGCCGTGCAGAATTATCCCATCTCCGGGATGCGCGCTCACCCGCTGCTCATCCGCGCTATCGGCCTGATCAAGCGCGCTGCCGCCGAGACCAACAAAAAACTCGGGCTGATCGACGCGCATCGTGCCGACGCCATTTCAAAAGCTGCGCAGGAGGTCATCGACGGCAAGTGGGATGAGCAATTTCTCGTCGACGTCTTTCAGGCCGGCGCCGGCGTCAGCTTCCACATGAATGCCAACGAGGTGATCGCCAATCGCGCCAATGATCTGCTCGGCGGCAAGCTCGGCGAGTACGCTCACGTCCATCCCAACGACCACGTGAACTACGGCCAGTCCACCAACGATGTTTTTCCCACAGCCATGCGCCTGGGCACGCTGCTGGCGCTCGAAACGCTCTACCCGGTGCTTGAATCGTTAGCCGACAGCTTCGAAAAGAAAGCCAAAGAGTTCGACAGCATTCTCAAATCCGGCCGCACCCATTTGCAGGACGCGGTCCCGCTTCGCCTCGGCCAGGAGTTCGCCGCCTACGCCGTCGCCATCCGCAAATCCCGCGCCAACATTGCCCAACAATCCAACGGCCTGCGCGAACTTGGCCTCGGCGGTTCTGCCGTCGGCACCGGCATCAACACCCATCCGCACTATCGCGTCGAGGCCATCGCCCGCCTCGCCAGGCTCTCCCGCCAGAAACTCACTCCCGCCCGCGATATGCGCTGGGCCATGCAGTCGAACGCCTGCATGGCAGACATCAGCGCCGCGCTGCGTTCGCTGGCGCTCGAGGTCATTCGCATCTCAAACGACCTGCGCCTGCTTGCCTCCGGCCCCAATACCGGACTCGCGGAGATTACTCTTCCCAGCCTGCAACCCGGCTCCTCCATCATGCCCGGCAAAATCAACCCGGTGATGGCGGAGCTGGCCGCCATGGTCAGCTTTCAGGTTATCGGCAATGACACCGCAGTCGCTCTCGCCGTGCAGGCCGGCCAGTTGGAGCTGAACGTCATGATGCCCACCATGGCAACCAACGTCCTGCAGTCCATCACGATTCTCGCCAATATGCTCCGCCAGTTCGACCAGCATTGCATCTCCGGCATCACCGCCAATCGAGCCCGCTGCCAGCAATATGCCGAAAGCACCGTCTCGCTCGCGACCGCGCTGAATCCCTACATCGGCTATGCCAAAGCGGCGGAAATCGTCAAGGAATCCATCGCCACCGGCCGCACCATCGTCGAGCTTGCGCGCGAGCAACATCTGCTCAGCGAAAAAGAAATCGCCGAGATTCTCGATCCCAAGCGTATGACCGAACCGCAGCTTCCTTTAAAGGCAGCCAAGAAGCGCGACGCTGAACGGCCACGTCGCAAAAACTAAAGTCACGACCTCGCTCCTCAGATCCTGATGTTTCGCCGCCGTGCCGCTCCCCCGTTTCATACCTGCGTGAAGACACCGGGGCATTCCCGCGGTTGATACCTTCCACGATTCCCCGGAGCAAGGTTTCCAACCGCAGCCAATCTCGCATGGCCTTACAATGGGAGGTAACACGATTCCCCTGAAAGCACGCAAAAAC
>JAJXZK010000451.1 GCA_021780095.1 Acidobacteriota bacterium
ATTGTCAGCGTCGCGTAGGCAGTGGTGCGGTTGAATCCAGATCGCCCCAGGCATGCGCCCGATAAGAGATGTGTGACCGGCTCCATTCAATTTCAGAGGATACACGGCGAAAGGGAAAGACTGCAGCTGCTGCATCGAACGCCTCTCTATAATTTCATTGATGACGAACCCTTCAGCCAACCATGGGTTAGAGAAGCAGATCGAAGACCTACGCGAGATCTTGCGGCATCACGATTACCTCTATTACGGTCTGGATGCGCCGGAGGCCTCTGATGCGCAATATGACACGTGGATGCGTGAATTACGCGCCCTTGAAGATACGCATCCGGAACTGCGAACTCCTGACTCGCCCACACAGAGGGTAGGAGGCAAACCGAAGGAAGGTTTCGCCAAGGTGCCTCACTCGCGGCCAATGCTATCGCTGGACAATGTCTACGACGAAGAAGAGTTGCGAGAGTGGGATCGGCGTGTGCGCGAGCTGGCTGGAGTCGAAGAGGTTGCCTACGCCTGCGAATTGAAGCTGGACGGATTGTCGCTGGCACTGACGTATGAAGGCGGCCGGTTGGTACGGGGCGTCACACGTGGAGATGGAGTGACCGGTGAGGATGTGACGAGCAATGTTCGTACCATCCGGTCAGTGCCGCTCAGCATCTCTGGTGCGAAGCTGCGTGATATCGGGATGCCCGAGGACTTTGAAATTCGGGGAGAAGTGGTTTTGCCGCTGGCTGCGTTTCAAAAACTGAACGCCGAGCGAGAAGAGCAGGGTGTGGCTCCCGCTGCGAACCCACGCAATGCCGCTGCGGGAACATTACGCACTCTTGAACCGAACATTGTGGCGCAGCGGCGACTGGATTTCTACGGGTATTTTGCTCTGAATCAGCGCGGATATATATTTTCTCGCCAGAGCGAGTCCCTCGATGCTTTGGTCGCAACGGGATTTCGAGTGAATCCCAAACGGGCACTGGTTTCTACGGTCGACGAAGCATGGGATTTTATTGCTCGCGCCGACGCGATGCGGGATTCGTTACCGTACGAGATTGATGGCGTGGTGCTGAAGGTGGACAGCACCGCGGTGCAGAGCAAGTTGGGGTTTACGGGTCGTGCTCCGCGGTGGGCGATTGCCTACAAATTTGCGGCGCGCGCTGCAGCCACCCAAGTCCAAAACATTCTGGTGCAGGTGGGTCGGACCGGCAAGCTGACGCCGGTGGCGGAGTTGGTTCCAGTGGCGATTGGCGGTACGACGGTGAGCCGTGCCACCCTGCACAATGCGGATGAGATTGAGCGACTTGGGCTGAAGATCGGAGATGTCGTCATCGTTGAACGCGGTGGGGACGTCATTCCGAAGGTGGTTGAAGTTCTGCGCGACAAGCGGCCTGAGGATGCGCGCGATTTTGTTTTTCCCGCGCAATGCCCGGAGTGCGGGAGTCCAGTGGTCCGCGAAGAGGGAGAAGTCGATTGGCGTTGCATCAACGTGAATTGTCCGGCACGCCTACGAGAGAGTCTGCTCCATTTTGCCGCACGAGGAGTCATGAACATTGAAGGTCTCGGCGAAGCGGTTGTCAATCAACTGACGGAGCGCGGGCTTGTGAGCAATCTGGCCGATATTTACAGTCTCGACGAGGCTGCACTGTTGTCGCTCGACCTGGTGAAGCACAAGAAGGCGCAGGCGCTGTTACAACAGGTCGAGCGATCGAAACAAGCGCCGCTGGATCGCGTTCTGCTGGGCCTCGGCATCCGATTCGTTGGCGAGCGGACAGCGCAGTTTCTCGCAGACGCCTTTGGCAGCATGGATCGTGTGATGGAAGCCAGCGCAGAAGATCTGGAACGCGTGCAGGAGATCGGCCCGCGGATATCGGCGGCAATTCTCGAATTCTTCGCGGTTCCGGGAAATCGCGAGCTGGTCGAAAAACTGCGAGCCGCAGGATTGAATTTCGCGGCGGAGAAGAAAAAGGTTTCTTCCAGACTGAACGGACTGACGTTTGTGCTGACCGGCACGTTGCCTTCGCTAACGCGTGAAGAAGCAAAGAAGCGCATTGAGAGTGAAGGCGGAAATGTCACTGGATCTGTCAGCAAGAAAACAAATTATGTAATTGCGGGCGCGGATGCCGGGTCGAAGCTGGACACGGCACGCAAACTCAATGTTCCGGTGCTCGACGAGCCAGGGCTGCTGCAGTTGCTGGAGCAGGGAGAAAGTTGAACGCTAGTTGGGCGCGCTGGGTGCGAAATATCCCTTTTCCGCGCTGACCTTATAGTTGCGATCGTCGGCAGTCAGGTAAATCGGCCTGAACGCGCCGTCCGCTTTGAAGTCGGCTGGCTTGTAGACGAGGGAGTATTGGCTGCGCAGTTCTTCCTGAATGCTTTGGAATGCTTCCGCCACATTTTCCATGCGGAATGGATTGAAGGCGCGGCCGCCGGTCGCCACAGCCATTGCTTTCAGAATGTCGTCACCACGGTCGCGGCTAGGGCTATCGTTAGTGCTGATGGTGTAGATCGCGGTTGAAGCGCGCTGGCACATCTTGACAGCATCATCCAGCGTCGCGTGGCTCTGATCGTCCTCACCGTCAGAAAGCAGGATGAGGGTTTTGCGAAGGGCTCCGGAGCCAGCCAGCGGCAGCATGTGATCGCGGCAAGCTGTGTAGGTTGCGTCATACAGCGCGGTACCGCCGCCGGGAGAAAGCTTGCGAATTCCAGCCGACAGAAGATCGCCGTTGTTGGTGTAGGGCTGAGTGACATCTGGAGTGACATCGAAGCCCATCACAAATGCCTTGTCGACCTGGGGGCGCAGAACCGACAACAGAAACTCGATGGCAGCATTCTGTTCAAACTGGAAGCGCGAACGAATGGAACTGCTGGTGTCAATCATTAATCCAACACGCAGCGGCAGATTGGTCTGCTGGGTAAAGCTGTAGACTTCCGCAGGCGCCATGTGATTGTCCAGCAATGAGAAGTCGCTCTCGTTCAAGTTGCGAATGAAGTGGCCGTGCTTGTCGGTGACAGTGAAGATGAGATTCACTTCGTTAACGACGGTCGTGATGGTGTAGGCGCCATTTTGCTGCGCGTCGGAGGTTGGCTGCTGCGCTTGGTTTAACGCGGCCTTCCCAAGAGTATTTGTAGGGGGAGGAGTCGTCTGCTTTGCAGGCTGGGTTGCTGGCGCGGCGCTGTTTTGCGCCTGGGAAATATTGTGCGTTCCCAGCAGAACGGCAAAGAAAATCGCAGCCATTCCCAACCAAGATCTATGCCATCTGAAGATCAATTGTTCGTTTTTCCAGCCCGTCATTCATTCCAGTTTACCAGTGCCAAGGGCTTATTTCTGTTGGAGAGGCGACCTGAGCCGAGTTAGCCACCTCTCTAAATCCGCTGGCAACGGCGTTTCGAATTCCATGTTTTTTCCCGATTCCGGATGGTTTAACCGAAGGCGCATGGCGTGCAGGAAATTGCGGTCGACACAAAGTGCCTGCTCCAGGGCGGCCGCCTTCTGGAGACGAGTGGCCGGAGCTTCCAGGAAGGGAAGAATCTTCTGGGGAGCGCCATAGAGGGTGTCACCGACGACGGGGTGTCCGATGGAGGAAAGATGGACACGAATCTGATGGGTGCGTCCGGTTTCGATCTCAACCTCGAGCAAAGTGAAATGCCCGTAGCGCGATTGAAATCGCTCCAGAACGCGATAGTGTGAGACGGCCGTTCGACCTCCGCTGCGATGCGTTGTCATACGAGTACGGCGTTGCTGGTCTCGACTGATGGGAGCATTCAAGGTTCCGCGCTCGAGCTTTACCGATCCGTGGACCAGAGCAATGTAGGTCTTATGAACCTCGCGGTCAGCAAACATCTTGGAGAGTCGGCGATGCGCGGCATCATCCTTGGCAACAACGATTAAGCCACTTGTCTGCTTGTCCAGGCGATGCACGATTCCAGGGCGCAGCGGGCCCCCGGTGGCGGAGAGAGTCGCCATGTGGTGGAGCAGTGCATTCACCAGCGTGCCTCGGTTGCGAGCGCTGTCTGTCGCGCCCGAACCGGCATGTACCATCATGCCCGCAGGCTTGTTGATGACAGCAAAGTGAGCATCTTCATACACGATGTTCAGCGGAATATCTTCAGCTTCGGCGCGGAGCGGAGGGGGTATCGGATCGCTTACAACTGTTACGTTTTCGCCGGCTCGCAATTTTCCACCGGCTTTCATGGTTCGTGGATTGCCGTCATTGCCGCAGACCACAACGCAGTTCTGATCTATCAGTTGCTGCACTCGGGCTCGACTGATCGACGGCAGGCGCGCGGTCAGGAACTGGTCCAGCCGCTGGCCGACGGAGGGTCCATCCACGCTAAATTCACGTGGGTTGGGCGTGCTGTTTTCTTCAGAAGTTTCGGCAAGTTCGTCGTCCAGCAGGTCGGACAGATCCTCGTCATTAGGGTCGCGGTGCGTAGGCTTCATGATGCTGCCAATCGAGGTGGTCGTTTTTCCATCAACAAGAATGCGCCAATTACGACCAGACAGAAATCAATCGCCTGAGTAAGAGACAGAGCCCCGGATATAATCAGCAGGCGATCACCGCCAAGTAAGAAGTCCAGAAAAAAGCGAGTAAGTCCAGAGGCCAGCATCCATGCACCTGCCAGTTCGCCCGGCTGGCGGCGTTTTGGGAGCCACCACAAGAGCAGCCAGCAGAGCGCAAGTTGTACCGCGCACAAATACAGCTGGACCGGCTGCAGCCGGGTGTTGAGTGGGGTGCCGTTCCACAGGGCCGCCCACCGACTATGAAAAACAACACCCCACGGAAGGGAGGTGGGGCGACCATAATCGCAGCCGGCGAAAAAACAACCCAAGGCGAGGATTGCCTGACCCAGCGCCCATCCTGGGGCAGCGGCGTCGAATGTATCCAGCCAAGGCATCCGTTTTAAAGTCATGTAGAGCAGACCGGCAGACAGGCCCAGGCCGATTTTTGTCAGGACCGAATCGACTGTCCGTGGAACAGAAATGCTGAGCATCAGGAGGGGGTAGGACAAAAAGTCGTGCCAGTGTCCGGAGATCAGCAATAGCTTCGAGCCCAGCACGGCGGTGAACACGGTGATGAGGCCAAGGTTCCACATGGCATCGGGCGCGATTCGCAACCGGGCTGCGGTTCGCATTGCGAGTGTCAGGGCAGCAACCAGAGCAACGGCGGCAAAAACACCGTATGTGGGAATGCTGACGGGGCCGAGGGATAGAAGACGGGGATACACAAGAGGAAGTAGAACAGACTCGAGCGGAAAACCAAACCTCCCAGGCAGAAGAGAGGAAAAAGAATAGAAAGCCGACCCGCTGGGCCGTATGGCAGTGCGCCGGTGAACCCGTCCTAAGACGGTGGGAACCCGCCGCGGCCCTTTAGGCGTTCCGGACTGGCGGACAGCACACCGAGCCGATTATTCGAGTCGAGTTCCCTGTTCGATGAATGTAGGTTCAACCAGCGTTGACCACCCTACCTGCTTTGCAGGCCGGTTTCTAAGTGGATGCTAACTGGCATTCGCACGCTTGGCAAGCGTGGAGTGATCCAGGTCATACTTCGTTGTTGATTCTATTCGTCGTGCAGTACATTCGTGGGCTCGACACGGAGAACACGTCGTGCTGGAATCCAAGTGGCGAGCACTCCCACCAGCAACATGGTTAGGGCGACACCGATCAGCACGAGGGGGTCGTTGGGCGTGGCCTGGTACACAATGCTGGCGAGGATGCGGCTTGCCAGGATGCCTGATACCAGACCAGCGACGGAACCGAATGCCAGCAGGACGACGGGTCGCTGCAACGCCGCGCGCAGCACCTGCCCGCGCGAAGCTCCCAGGGCAACTCGAATGCCGAGTTCCTTCATGCGCCGGCTGACCGTGTAGGAGGCGAGACCGAAGATGCCGGTGACGGCCAGCAAAATTCCCAGAGCGCCGAAGACGGCCAAAGCAGCTGTCGCTGTGTGGGACGGCAACAGCATGATTGCCAGGGCATCCTGCCAACTCCCCAGGCTGGAGATTGGGAGGTTAGGATCGAGACGGCGAATGACATCGTGGATGGCTGGTGCTAGCTGGTTCGAGTCGCGATTTGACCGCACCAGCAAGCACATCTGCTCGTTTTGCATTTGGTGGATCGGGACAAACAGAGCCGGAGTCGGATCTTCGCTGACGGACACGTATTTTCCGTTTTCCACGACACCGACAATTTCTGACTTGTTTCCGAAAATCTTCATGTATCTGCCAACAACGTTTTCCGTGCCAAATAATTTCTCGGCGAAAGTCTGATTGATGATCGCGACCCTCGGGGCCTTGGCATTGTCCTGCGGGGTAAAATTTCGGCCCGATAGAATGCGGGTTGCGGCCGCCGGCAAATACCCAGGGGACACCTTAAAGTAGGGGGTTATGAATTTGCGGTTTTTGACACTAAGCTCCGCTGCATCTGCTGCGAAAACTCCGGTATTTGAGGTGTAAATATCGAGCGGAGTCGCGCTCGCATATCCCACTTCAGTAACGCCCGGCAAATGGGAGACTTCGTCCGCCAGATGCTTCTGGAATTGCGCCGCACCGGAGCCGCTATAGCCGGCTAATTGCAGGTCGACAATCGCCATCGTGACTCCCTTCGGATCAAATCCGAAGTTGGCGTGCATCGTGCGGCCCAACCCGCGCAATGCAACCAGCGAGGAGGTCACCAGCAGGCAGCAAATAGCGATTTGGAATGCCAGGAGCAGGTCGCGAAAGACCCATTTGGCGCCTCCCGACGTCATGGTTACGCCTCCCTTGATTCCCTGGTTCGGGTTTGTTTTCCATATTTGACGTAAAGGCACAGAGCCAAACAAAACCCCAGCTGCCAGAGAGACAATGAAGGCGAACACATAGACCAGCTTGTCTGGAACGACCACCATCTGAATGGGAAAACCGGCGGCAGGCTGCCAGTTGCTGAGAACGCCCAGCAGGCTGTTGGCCGCCACGCATCCGATGGCTCCGCCCACAGCGGAAAGTACGATCGCTTCCGTCAGCAATTGGCGGACAAGGCGAGTTCGCGCCGCGCCTACGGCGACCCGAATGGCCAATTCACGGGCACGGTCGGCTGTACGTGCGGCAAAGAGGCCGCCGAGATTGGCGCAAGCCGCCAGTAATACCAGTCCGGCTAGCAACATCACCCCGAAGGCGAACGCCTTGAGCGGACCGCCAAGAACATTTCCGAGCAAGCCAGGCTGGACCAGTTCAAAAGCTAAATTGGTTTCCGTTTGGGGATGCTCTTTGGCGAGCTGATGGGCGATCGCGTTCAAATTGGAGGTTGCTATGGCGGAGGTCACGCCGGGTTTCAAGCGGCCGATCAAAAATGTGTCCTGCTCACCGCGATCATGGATCCAGTTGTACCCCTCGATTTGGGCCTGGTTCATGACAGGAACGAACACTTCCGGCCAGAAGAAGCGCTCGGATCCAACAAAGCCTTTTTGGGTCACGCCCAGGACGGTGTATGGAACTTTGTTCAGATGGATGCCGCGGCCGACGATGGTTTTGTCGCTCCCGAACCTGTCTCGCCAGCAGTTGTAGCTGAGGACCACATATGCGCTGGCGCCAGGGCTGGTGTCATCCGCCGGTTGAATCAGCCGCCCCAAATAGGGTTGCAACCCCATCATGTGAAAGTAATTCCCGCTGACCTCGTCCCCCCAAACGGGCGCTGGTCCATTTGAAGTCTGGAGACCAATATGCGCGAAGCGATACATGGCCAAGTCAGAGAATGTCGTATTGCGATCACGCAGATCCTTGTAGACGGGGTAGGAATTCGCCAGCGCTACGACACCGTCTTCGCCGGGATGCTGCAATGTATACACTTGCTTGGCGTTTGGATAGTTCATGGGTTGGAGCACAAGCGAATTCAGAACGCTGAAGACAACCACATTGACGCCGATGCCAAGAGACAGCGTGACGATTGCTGTCAGTGCAAATCCAGGTGAATGGCGGAGTTGGCGGATTGCGTAGCGAAGATCCTGGAATACAGATGCTAAAAACGTCCGCATTGAATATCCCTCGTAAACCTTATATGCAGGCAAGTGGGAGGCCAGCTAAAGCATGGGATAAGGTATTGAAAGAAAAGACGAAAGATAGGGCGACCAGACCGGTAGTATGTCCGAATTTAAGAAACAGTGTCCGGAAGCGGACAGGAAATTCTGCTTACCGTAAAAAAGGGCAGCGAAGCCGAATCAGAATTAACCGGCTTTGCGATTTTCCTCGAGGACGGCGTCGAGCATTTCCGCCAAGGTCTCAGTCCGAGACTTGATGTTGAGAGCAATATTGCCAGATAACGCGTCCCGCTGCTGACGCAAAGAGACAAGCTCGTCGGCAATATTGAGGGCAGCTAAAACGGCGACCCGGAGCGAGTCGACAGTAGTGCCGTGTGTGGCCACGGCGCGCATTTTGGCATCGACCAATGCGGAAAGCTGCTCGAGATACCTTGGATCCGGACCGCGCAAATGATAGATCTGGTCGTAAATATCGACAACCAGATTGCACGAAGGGTCGGCCTGAACCAGGTCTTGTGCTGTGGGATCGAGAGCTGAAGGCGAATGCGATGTCTCATGCTCCGCTGGGTCTAAATGTTGAGGTTCACTGCCTGAGAAGCGCTGTTGCGGATCGTCTTCGTTCATCGTTGCTCCGTATTGCCGAAGTATTTCTACACGTGGTTCAGGCAGATTGCGTGTAAGAAGCCTCGATAGCATCCAGCGACGACATGAGACGTTCGACCCGTGTGCGGACCGTATCCCGCTCACGATGAAGTTCTTCAATTTCCCGTTGTAACGTAACTCCGTGGGCGTGCTGAACATCTAGCTGCGCACGCACGCTGGCCAGTTCTCTCTCGATTTCGGCTCGTTGTTCGCGTTCACGACTCAGCATTTCGATGGTACGAACGACGCGCTGCTCCAAAGCGGCGAGTGTATCGACCGCCACTGCAAGATCCTGTTCTTTCGCCATAATTGTTGTCATAAATAACTAAGATGCTCTTCGCGCAGTATAGCGCTACGTTCTGGGCGGAGCCGAATTTTTGACAGGCTCCTGTGGGAAAGCCGGGTCGATTTCCAAGGCGATGGCGAATTTGCCGCGGAGAATTGTGGATGGGACTTCTCATCGGAGCAGTTCCAGAGGGAACCGAGGGTGTCCGTCAAGGGCCATGAGGGCGGCGAAAATTTGATGGGCCCACTCCTGCAGTTCCTCCAGGCGCAAGGTTCGGTCTTGGGCCTGAAAGATCACACGCAGCAGCAGGGCGTAGGATCCTGAGGGTTCTTTTTTGTCTCGAAAGATTTCGCGAGGTTCGATGCTTCGCATCTCCGAAATGCCGAGCGATGCCAGCGTCTCGGCAATCTGCTGCCAAAGGACGGCATCTGGAAATGTAAAGGAAAAATCGCGCACCACGGCGGGGAACCGAGACAGTTCCTGGGCGACGGGCTCGCGGAGAGCATGCTGATAGAGGCGGGCCAGATTGAATTCAGCGATGAAGATGGTTTGGCGGAGCTTTCTAGATTGAGACTCCTGCGGAGAGAGTTCGCCGAAGAAGCCGAGGGTCTCGCCGTTTGCGACGAGCCGGGCAGCGCGACCCGGATGCAGCCACGGCGGCATGAGGCCGCTTTGTGAAGGGAACGCGTCCATGTAGATGGATTTGGTGACAAACCCGGAGAGTAGTTCTTCTGCAATGCCCTTGAGATCGTAGAAGCTATAGTCGCGAAGACTGCCGAGGGCATGGAAAGCCATCGCGCTGCCGGTTGCGCCAATGACAAGGGAAGGCTTTTCCTGGACTCGCTCCGAGCTTCCGGTAAAGATGGCCCCTATCTCGAACAGGCGGAGATTGTCGACCTCGCGATTCAAATTATGGGCGAGCATGGATAGCATCCCGGGCGCCAGCGACGGTCGCAGAAAACCTACTTCTTCGCTCAGAGGATTTCCAAGTTGCACGATCGAGTCTGGTTGTTGTGCAAATGACTTTGCATCGGCGGCAGAGCAGAATGTGCTGCTGATGGCTTCTGTGTATCCGGCACCTCGCAGAATTCGGCGAAGAAAGGATTCCTTCGCTGCCCAAGGCAATTCGGTGACGCTGCCAGAAAAAGATGGCAGTGTGTTGGCGAAGCGGTTGTACCCGTGAAGCCGCGCGATTTCTTCGATCAGGTCAATTTCGCAGGCAAGATCGAGACGCCAACTGGGCAATGTGATGGCATACGTTTCGGCCGAAGTTTTCTCCATACGTGCGCCGAGAGCCGTCAAGTAGCGCTCGACGGTTGCAGGTTCGATGGGCTGGTCGTCCGCAGTTTTGCCGAGGATGCGGGTGATTTCGCCGATGTGCAGGAAGATCGACGGGCGCTGCGAGGTACGTGCAACAAGTTCGGGGACGACTATATCCACGAGGTGGCCTTCGATGGATCCACCGGCTGCGAGAATCAAGTCGCAAACGAGTGCGGAGGCGAGCGGAGGAGCATCGAAGTCCGCGCCGCGTTCGAAGCGATGCGACGCGTCCGTGTGCAATCCGTGTCGACGAGACGACCGGCGTACCGTTCCAGGATCGAACCATGCGGCCTCGACGACAATATTCTTTGTGGCCGAGGTGATCATCGTGTCCCACCCTCCCATCACGCCAGCGATCGCAAGAGCTTTCTTCTCGTCGGCAACGACAAGATCGTCGGGCACAAGGGTACACTCGGTACCATCGAGCAGGCGAAGTTTTTCTCCCGTATGGGCACGGCGGACGACGATGCCGCCATTGAGCTTGTCGAGATCGAAGGCATGGGTTGGGTGACCCATGGCCATGGTGACGAAATTGGTTGCGTCGACCGCGTTGCTGATCAATTTCTGTTCGAGCATGGAGAAACGCTGTGCGATTTTTCCGGTCGAAGGAACGATGTTTACGTCGCGAAGTACCCGCGCGGTGAATCGGCCGCAGAGATCCGCGGCTTCAATGCGAACCGGGAACGGCTGTTTGGCAGGCTTGGCGGCCGGGAGGGAGACTTCCAGAGGCTTCAGTGGAATGTCGTAGATGGCAGCGGCTTCGCGCGCAATGCCGTAATGGTTCATGGCGTCGACGCGGTTGGTGGTGATGTCCATTTCCAAAAGCGAGCCATTGCGGGGTCCGAGATCGAATACGCCGTCGACCGCAATGCCACGCAAGGTGAGATCTTCGGCGAGTTGCTGATCGCTGACAGCGAGGTCGGGCAAGTAAGAGCGGAGCCATGTCGTGAGAATTTTCATGCGAACTGCTCCAGAAAGCGCATGTCTCCCGAGTAGAGCAGGCCGATGTCGCTGATTCCGTATTTCATCATCGCGATTCGATCAACTCCCATGCCGAAGGCGAACCCGGAGATTTTTTGGGGGTCATAGGCAGGCTGCTTGCCACGCACAAACTCGAACACAGCAGGGTTGACCATGCCGCAGCCCAGGAGTTCAATCCAGCCGGAGTGCTTGCATTTGCGGCATCCTTTGCCCCCGCAGAAGATGCAGCTGATCTGCACGTCGGCACTCGGCTCCGTGAAGGGAAAGTATGACGGGAAGAAGCGGGTGCGCACGTTGGAGCCGAAGAGCTCCTTCATGGCGTGATCCAGCGTTCCTTTCAGATCGCTGAAGGTGATGTTCTCATCGACGCACAAGCCTTCCACCTGATGGAAAATTGGTGAGTGGGTTGCATCGGCGGCATCGTTTCGATGCACTTTGCCGGGAATGACGATACGGATCGGGGGCGGCTGGCGTTCCATGGTGCGGATCTGGACCGGCGAAGTATGAGTGCGCAGCAGGAGGCGATCGCGCAGCGGCTTATGCTGCTGATTGGCGATGACGAGGGTGTCCTGCGTATCGCGGGCGGGGTGATTTGGCGGGAAGTTGAGAGCCTCGAAATTGTAGTAGTCGGTTTCAACTTCCGGTCCAACTCCGACAGAGTAGCCCATGTATTCGAAGACGCGAACGATTTCGTGCATGGTGCGAATCAGCGGGTGTTCCGCGCCGAGAGTGGGTCTGATTCCAGGCAGGGTGACGTCAATGGAATCCTCCGGCTCGGGGGACGGAGCGAGGCTTGCGGTATCGGTTTCGAGGGCGTGCTCAATTTGTTGTTTGAGTTGATTGAAATGCTGACCCAATGACTTGCGCGCTTCGGCAGGGGCATTCTTCAACCATGCGTCACTGATGAGCTTGAGTCGGCCCTGCTTTCGGCCAAGCCAGTTCAGGCGAAACTGCTCGCGATCTTCGGATGTGCGGAGCTCCGTCGCCTGACGCGCGACGTCGGCCCGTAGCGCCTGAAACTCGGCTTCGAGATGATCCGACCCGTAACTTGCTAAAACAGGAATTTGCGAAGAAGACATTGCTTTTGAGGATAAATGAGAGAGGGCCGGAATACCGAGTCCGCAAGATGAAAGCTGAGGGGAAAGGATCGCAATTGGGGAACGTTTGACGGTGTGATTCAATGGAGTTGTGCAGAAAACTTTGAGAATCCTGGTTGTAGTGTTAGCGCTGTTGGGAGCCGTGGTTTCGGCGTTGGCGTTGCAGGTGCATTATTCCAACAAGCTAGAGCCATGCGATATTAATGCGCACTGGGATTGCGGAATTGTCAACCATAGTCGGTACTCACTGATCTATGGCGTGCCGGTGGCCGCGGTTGGAATCGCGGGATACCTGCTGATCGGCCTGCTTGCGCTTTTGCGAAAGAGAGATTGGACGTTGGCTGCGGCGGTGGCAGGACTTTGCTACGCTATCTACCTTTCCCACGTGGAAGACTCGATCCTGCAGGTGTGGTGCTTGTACTGCGTCATATCGCAGTGCGTTATTGCTTTGATCGTGATCTTCGCAGCCATTCAGTTGGCCGTTGGCCGAAAGCAACAAAGCACTCCCTGAGGAGTGCTTTGTTGGATGGTAGAAACGTTCGCTGGGCTTACGCGGCAGGGGTGCTGAGCGCCGTTTTTGCTTGTGTGGCAAGAGCGGTAAATCCCGCGGGATCTTTGGCGGCGATGTCGGCCAGAACCTTGCGGTCCAGTTCGATACCGGCCAACTTGAGCCCGTGAATCAGCTGTGAATAGCTGATGCCATTTAGCTTGGCTGCGGCGCCGATGCGGACGATCCAAAGCGAACGGAACTGGCGCTTCTTCTCACGGCGGCCCCGGTAGGCGAATTTAAGCCCTCGTTCGACAGCTTCTTCCGCAGCCTGATACAGCTTGGACTTTGTGAGGAAGTAGCCGCTTGCGCGCTTAAGAATTTTCTTGCGATATTCTTTGCGTTTATTGCCACGTTTGACGCGGGGCATGGTTGAAATCTCCTTTTGCGTTTCGTTTTGCGGCTGGAGGGAGGAGTCGCAGGGGTGAAGCCTGCACCGGTACCCTCTTCACTCGCTTCTTGCTCTGATCCATTGCGGAAGGGTTAGTTCCGGGGGCCTCGAACGCTTGCGGGCCCGAACTCGCCGTGGCGAGCCGATCAGGCGTACGGGATCATGCGCAACACCTTAGGCAGGTCGGCATCCGAAACCATTGCAGACGCTGCAAGATGCCGCTTGGTCTTGGTAGCTTTCGAGGTAAGGATATGCCGCATGAAGGCCTGGCCACGCTTCACTCGACCGCTTCCGGTCTTTTTGAAGCGCTTGGCCGCGCCTTTGTGCGTCTTTAGTTTCGGCATGCTAATTCCAATCAAAATAACAGTTTTACGGCTTCGATCAGTATACGCGAGTCGAGGTAGAAGCGCGAGTAGAGCCTGCAGGGAGGAGGCGTTCTGTCGACCCTCTGCCACCGCCGTGCATTGACTTTAGCGAGCCAAGATAAGCTCAGGCTGAAATTTTCGGCGTAGTGGGGCGTCGCCGGGGAAGTACGCATTGGTCACGTACTGGTAGAGCATGCGGTGCGTGTTGAAGAAGGAGCCGTTGATGGCCATGGCCATGCGCATAATCTCCGCCCAGCGGTCCGGATAGTGATAGAAGAGGGGGAGAATCTCGTCTTCAAGTTTTTCGTAGAGAGATTCAGCCTCCTGCGCTTCGTCTTCGGACTCCGCAATGGCCCAGCCCGTTGCACCTTCGATGCAGCCTTCAATCCACCAGCCGTCGAGGGTGCTG
>JAJXZK010000456.1 GCA_021780095.1 Acidobacteriota bacterium
CGCTGCCGCGATTCCCGATCGTGAGTTTCAGTAGCTCTTTTCTCAGGCTATCGTAACCGCACCCGCAACTCCAGCGCGCACGCAGATTCAATGTTTCTGCAAACTTGTTCCCCGCCAGCCAACGGTGAAGGTCGGCGGCGGCCGGCGTTTCATCCCACCCTTTATGGATGGGACGTTTTCCTGGGGGGCTGCGAGTGGGGTGAAATCTTCTTCCATACAGCCGGAAGACTCTCGGCTAACAGCAGCTTCCCTTCGTCTGGATTGACAGTATCTAAGTTGACTGCACAGAAAAATCCATCATCTCCGGCGTCGATATGGTAGGCCCTGGCGCGGACGTAGTAGGTCTGTCCAGCAACAACCTGCAATCGCAAAAGCGCAGTATTTCCAACCAGGAAACACCCGGCTGGCCACCCCTTCGTCGACTGGACTCGCCCGCAAACATGGTTCTCGCCCGCCCGCAAGGGCAGTGCGATGTAGGATCGCCCCTTTACGGCCCCAATCCATTGACCACTCAGGCCCACCCCTATGATTGCGGCCCCAGAGTGACGCTGCCCCGGATTAAACGGAATGACAGTATCGTCAAGGATGTAGACAAGCGCCTCATCTCTTCGAACCGACGCGACCGGCTGGTTCAACGCACCCGGTTGCACCGTGAACTTCGCCAATGGGTCGCCACAAGCGGCTTCTGCGCGCTGGATGCGCTGCTTGGTTGCAAGTTTTTCTTGCGCGTTCTGTGAGAATGCCGCCATGGCCACCAGCAAAGTGAGGCCAACTCCCAACGCATTTCGCAAGATTCTGCTGCGCCGCATTGTTTCTCGTATCGAGCATCCGGCCATCATGGATTTTTGGACACTGAATCTGTGTTTGGAATCACAGAAAAAACTACCGGGGAAGATCGCGACCAAATCAATCGCCCAGAATACTCTGGCAACGGATGCAATTCCAACCCCCACTTGTTGAGATTGTGGATCACCATGTACGAAATCTGAAAATAATAGGTCTGCCCTGCATCGGCCTTCATGCGGGAAAGAAAGGCCATTGGCAGCCTCGGGCTTGTGCCTGCATTCTTTGCACTCTGGAACTGCACGCAAAGATGGTGTTCACCGGGCGGAGCCGTAAAGGTGAAGAAATCATTGCCCCGGAGCGCCCCCATCCACTGTCCATCCATTCCCATGCGTACCGTCGGGGTCAATCTCTGCGGCAGCTTGTTATAGTGCTTTGGCCTCGAATTTCCTTTTGGTACAAAATATTCATCGCCATATCCCAGTCCGCTTTCGAGCACGACGACGCGCGCGGAACGTGCCAACGGCGCAGGCGCCTCAGACGGCCCATTGACGCGCTTTACCTTGAAGCGCACCGTGGAGTCTCCGCACGCAGCCTCGGCTGTGCGAATATTCCGTAACATCTGGACATTTTCGGCTGGAGATAAATTTTGAGCCGACGCCGGAAACGGGAGCAACAGAGCTACCAACATGCAAGCAGCACAAGCGAATTGGATCTTCTTATCCATGACTTTTCACTTTATTTCCGCACCGAGGGTATCGCGGACACAGACCGAGCAAGCTGGAGATTCGCCTCATCTGGGTCGAGCTGGCCAAACGTTGGCGAGAAATAATACGAAGCGCCAGCCTTGGCGTTCAATTGCGTCAGGGAAACCAGGTTGACGGTGCCAAACATCCAGGATTGACCACGTGTACAAAGGTGGTGGCCCCCCGCAGGAACCTGAAATGCAAAATACGTTCCCATAGCGACGGCACCAATCCACTTCCCATCGAGTCCAATCCGATTCGTGAATCCGAAAAGGTGAAATGGCTCAGACCCCGGTTCGAGCATGTAGACAACCGCCGTGTCCTTGGTCGGGGTAGGAACGGGATGACCGGCAGCGCGCTGCACTTCGAACTTGACGCTGGGATCACCGCAGGCCAACTGTGCCTGCTGTGTAATGTAGGCGCTTTGCGCGCGCGCCACGGGAAAAATCATCAGGCACGCGGACAACGCGAGCATCGTTCTCATTGGATCTGCCTTGTTATCGCACATGCAGGGAACCGTAAACCCGCGCGGCGAGAACTGAATTCGGAAACTTAGAATCGTCCAACGTGAATAGACGCAGCCGCGCCGCAAAGGTCTGATTGACTGCGCGAACGATCTAGATAAATCCAACCCGGCGCGCGCCCCAGCCAAGCCACAATCTCAGATCGCCCCAAAATGTGGGTGCCCCGTCCTAGCTTTGCTAGGGCGGGAGTCGATGACGCTTACCCTAGAAGATGGCGGGTGGCCCGGGTCACGTGGGCCCTAAACCCACCACAAATCTGGGTGCCCCAGGTCCCTCGCACTTGGGGACCTGGGAGACCATGACTCCCATTAGAAAACTACCATTCTCCGGATCGCCTGGTGGCACATTCAAGCGGCCTTTTCGCTTGAGTGAGGAGAAAAAATGCCCCTGTCATCTGAATCAGTGAGTCGTTTCTACGGAGCAACCGCTTAGCTTGTAGTGCCAGACTTCGTGATGACTCTCACGATTGATCGAAACTTGCTCAGGCAATTGAAAACCGCCGACAGTTTGATAGGTGTATGTAAGGTCGATTCGATTCCCGGGCCTAAAGTCTCCATCCTCGCCAAGCCTGTACGAGGTCATGAGAAAACCCTGCGGGCCTGGACGGAAGTCGGTCTCCCGGCGATCGGAAACAGATCCCTTTGCACCTTCGCTCAGCAGGCGCATGTCAGGCGCGAACATCATCTCAACGTCAAAGGTCTGGACTTTGAATTCAAGCTTATAGCCTGACGGAGACGGCTCGACCTGAACGGGCGTGCTTTCCGGGGGAAGCATCGCGTTGTTGCTGGCGACCAACCAACTATTCAGGCTGAATTGCACTGCATGCTCGAGGAGGTCCTCTGCCATGCCTCCATGGGGAAGTTTGCGTTCTTCCTCTTCCGTCATTCCCGACGATACCGCAGCATTCTGTCGAGTGACTGTAACGCTGGTGTGGATGGGCTGAATGAGCTTAGCGATCTCCTCGTCGGTTCCTTCGTCGCCCACGCGTACTGCCTCAGTGAAGTGCTGTTTCCAGTTGAACTCTACAGCGCAACTGAAGGATTGGAGATTCCTTTCGAAGGGAGCGTCATATTTCGCTCGGGTCTGCTTCAGGATCGTGGCATCGTTGATAGCTGTCTGTGCGTGGCAGAACACGCAGCAAAGGCCGAACGCCAAAGTTGAGTAGAAGATCCGCATGCCACATCGTACTGCATTACTCTGGCAAAAGCCGGGTGCCCCGTTCAAGCCGTCCTTTGGCTTGAGTGGGATTGGAAAACATGCCCCTGTCATCCCTACCGGCCCGATAAGAAATCGGCCTCAGCGGAGAAGGTTCATCGCGTCTTCCTGCGTGGTTCCAGAAGGTCGTTGACGGAGTGGCTCAGCTCCTGCCACTCGTACTCCAGCATCAGCAGCAGCCTCTCGCCATCCTTGGAAAGGCGGTAAAAGCGCTTCTTGCGTTTTTCTTCCTCACGCCACTGGCTCACCAGCAGCCCCTGGCGTTCCAGCC
>JAJXZK010000425.1 GCA_021780095.1 Acidobacteriota bacterium
ACCTTCGCCAACGGCAAGCTCTCCTTCGATTACAAGCTCCTGCCCGGAATCGCCGAAAGCACCAACGCCCTCGAGCTCATGCGCACCATCGGCCTCACCGGCGAATAACAACCCGCGCCGATTGCCTATAATTGCCTTTCGATTCCATTCGGAGGCTTCCTGCTCATGAAATCCGCTGCGCTCCTTTGCGTCTCGCTGCTCTGCGCTCTCCCCCTCGTCGCTCAAACCGCTCCCGCTCCCTGCCCCGCCGACGCAACCACGCAGTGCCAGGAAATCCAGCAGATGCAGGCCCGCCTCGACGACTGGGCGCAGCTCAGCCGATATCGCGCATCCAATGCCGCCTTGCCGCCCGTCACGCCCGGCGAGCATCGCGTGGTCTTCATGGGCGACTCCATCACTGACGCCTGGGGACACGGCGCCGACTTCTTCCCCGGCAAGACCTACATCAATCGCGGCATCAGCGGTCAAACCACCCCGCAAATGCTCGTCCGCTTCCAGCAGGACGTCGTGCACCTCAATCCCTCGGTCGTCGTCATCCTCGCCGGAACGAATGACATCGCCGGAAACACCGGCCCCTCTACACCGCAGATGATCGAAGACAATTTCGTGTCTATGGCAGACATCGCCCACCAAAGCGGCATCAAGGTTGTGATTGCCTCCATCCTGCCCGCGGCCGCCTACCCATGGCGTCCCGGCATCAAGCCGGCCAGCGAGATTCGGGAAATCAACGAGTGGCTCAAGAACTTCTGCCAGCGCGACGGCGACGTCTACCTCGACTACTACAGCGCCCTCACCGACGCCGAGGGCGGCATGGGTCCGGGTCTGTCGAAGGATGGCGTCCACCCCACGCCCAAGGGCTACGCCATCATGGCGCCTCTCGCAGAAAAAGCCATCGCCGACGCGCTAGCCAAATAAGTCCATCCGCGACCAACGGGAGCGGCCACATACGCTCGCATCAGAATGGTGGCGAAGCCGCGTATGCCCGTGCGGCAAGCACCGTCGAAGCCGCGTCTGCGTGGACGGCTAGTCCCTACTCGTAGGCCAGCGCGTCGATCGGGTCTTTCCGCGCGGCTTTCCATGCCGGATAAATCGCGCCCAGCAGCGACCCGCCCAGCGCAATCAGCGCCGCATACACACGCCACATATAGCTCAGCATGAAGGAAAACTTCGGGAAGTGGATACTCAGCCCGAACTTGATCACTTCGGTGCCAAGAATCCCAAGAATGATCCCCGCGACTGAGATCAGCAGCGCCTCGCGCAGAATCACATTCAGGATGTAGAGCTTCGACGCGCCCAGAGACTTCAGAATCCCAATCTCCCGCGTCCGCTCCATCACCGCGGTGTAAAGCGACTGGAAGATCACCAGGAAGCCTACAATCACGGCAATCGTAATCACCGTGTCCAGCGCGATGTTGAACGCGGGCAGATGCTCCGGAGTCATCATCGACATCCACTCCTGCAACGTCTGCACCTGGTAGTTTTTGAGCCCCGGCACCGCATGGATCTCCTGCCGGATCAACCCCTGGTTCTTGATGTTGTCGCTCTTGATGTAGAACAGCGACGCATTGTCCGGCGAGCCCATCAGCGCACCCAGCGTCTGGATGGGCAAAAAGACGCGCCCACCCTTGCCGTGCTCCACAATCCCGCAAATGCGGAATTCGTGATTCAGCAGCGTGATCGTGTCCCCTACCTTGTGTGCGTGCCCCCTCGGACCGGACTGGGCATACAGGTCATCCACAATTACATCGTTCGGTCCTTTGAAAGGCCCACCCTTCAGGAACCGAAAGGGCCGCAGTGCGTTGTAGCTCGTGAAGTCGATGCCCCAGATCGTCTGCACTCCGCCGGCCATGTTGAAGTTGGCAATCGCAGGGGCTACCACCGCCACATGCGGCAGCTTCGCCAGCACATCCCCAACCTTGGCTGGAACCGGCGCACCACCCACCGCGCTGATAAAGCTCGCATTCGGCGGACGCACAATGATGTCCGCGCCGATGCCACTGGTCTCGTTGCGCGCGTTGTTCACCATGCCGACCATAATGGCCACAATCGACAGGATCATCACCACTTCAATGGCGACCGCGATCACGCTGATCGCAGTGCGCAGCGGACGGTGCAGGACGTTGCCGACAACTAGTTTATTCATGGAAAAACCGGGGAATTGCGTCAGAAGCCCGGATGGCGCTGGTACGCGCCGCAATTGCCTGCGCGGCAGACCGGTTTCTTATTGAAAAAGTGTAACAAAACGGCGCTTGCCACGTACTTCGTTCGCCAACAGCTCCCCGCACCCCCCATTTGCACTTGTTTTTTGGCATAATCATGTACCAGATTGCTGAAAATAAAGGTACATCCGGTTTTTACCTTTTGACTTGCGCGCCGCACCGTTTTATGGTTGTTGCATACGCCGACGTTCGTTGGAGCAGGCACTTCTCTGAGATCCCCCGAAAGACAGAGAGGATCGGTAAGGATTAGCAGTTAAATGAGTCAGTTCGGCCAGGAATTGCGTCGGGAGCGCGAGGCACGAGGAATCTCTCTGACTGCCATTACGAACGCGACCAAAATCAGCAATCGCCACTTGATGGCCCTTGAAACCAATCACTTTGACGTCCTGCCCGGTGGCGTCATCAACAAGGGCATCGTCCGCGGATACGCCCGCGTCGTCGGCCTGGACGAACGCGTCTGGGTGGATCGCTTCATGGCCGCTTACCAGGAAAGCGGTCAGCTCAAGGACGACGACGCCAGCTGGATCGCGTTCGCTGAGAACGTCCGGAAGAACCGCCCACCGAGCGACCGCCCTGCCATGCGCCTCAAGTGGGCCGGCGTTGCCGTTCTGCTGGTCATTCTCGTTGCACTAGGCTGGTTTGTATGGGACTACGTGAGCGATAAGATGTCTGCGCAGCTCGTCACGCCGCAGAACACCGTAACTGCATCCACCGCCGCGCAGCCCCTCCACAGCGGAAACTGAACGGGAATCGACCTCGCAACATCCTCTTTTTCCACCCCCGTTCACCGCCCCGGAATCACCGCTGGGTACCTCATTTTCCCTTTTGGCTCGAAGCCTTTGCCCCCTCCAAAGCCGTCTAGTACCATAAGAAAGGCATATTAGGCCTTCCGCCTCTCCGTTCCCGCCCGGTAAATCCAACGCAAGAAATCCAGGGCCGAACGAAAACTCACCACGGCGGCTGTCCGCCACGGAGGATTCTTCAACTTGTCTCATCGCGATCGCTTCTTGTTCACTTCGGAGTCCGTAACCGAAGGCCATCCCGACAAAATGGCCGACCAGATCTCTGACGCAGTTCTTGACGCCTGCCTCGAGCAGGACCCCTACAGCCGCGTCGCCTGCGAAACGCTGCTCGCCACCGGACTCGTCGTCATCGCCGGCGAAATCACCACCCGGGCCTACGTCGATTTCCAGACGCTCGTCCGCGGCGTGGTCGCCGCCATCGGCTATGACAATGCCCTCTACGGCTTCGACTCCAACACCTGCGCCGTCATCTCGTCCATCAACAAGCAGTCCGGCGACATCGCCATGGGC
>JAJXZK010000464.1 GCA_021780095.1 Acidobacteriota bacterium
GACCGACAGGCCGGTCGTCAACATGCTGACCAGCAGTGTCAGGATGCCACAGATACCGGGGACGATGAACCATCGCGAATCAAGATTGGGGTTGAACCAGGCGCGGTCCAGCAACACGGTCGGCGGCGGCGTTCCACCATGGATTGCGACTTGCGCTTCATTGAAAGTGGTCACGATGGACTGGGCATAGCCCATCGCCAGAGCAGCGGTATTGGAGTCTCTGCCGTCGAGAATGAGTTGGACGTGCGTCGTTTTTCTTCGCTCGATATCGGAGGTGAATGTCGGGCCAATGTCCATGGCCATCAGCACAGACTTATCGTCGATGGCGCGACCAAGGTCATTTTGATTGTTGACGGCCCGCAACAGACTGAAGCTGGGAGAACCTTCGAAGCGGGCGATGAAGTCGCGCGACAGTCTTCCCTGGTCCTGGTTGTAGACGACGAAGGGAACATGCTTCAGATCGAAGGTGGCGGCATAACCGAAAACCAGCAACTGGATTATCGGCGGCCCAATCAGAACGGCGCGGCTGGCAGCATCGCGCAGCAGGGCCAGTAGTTCCTTGACAGTCAGCGCCAGGACGCGTTGGATGACGAACCGCATCAGTCCAGCCTCTTGCGAAAGCGCAGCAGGGCGACGCCGAGAAAGAACGCGCACAGGACGCCCATTCCGAATACGTTGCGCAGCAGGACCGGCCAGACATCGCCGGCCAGAAACGTGCTTTGCAGGATGGTCACAAAGTAGCGGGCTGCCACGATGTGGGTCAGCAGTTGAATGATTTTCGGCATCGAGCGAATATCGAAAATAAAGCCGGACAGGATGAATGCGGGAAGAAAAGTGGTGACAATGGCGATCATCGCCGCGACAAACTGGCTGCGCGCCAGCACGGAAATGACTAATCCCATGCCGAGGGCCGTCAGTAGAAACAGTGCCGACGTGCCGAAAAGAACTAGGAGCGATCCACGCAACGGGACACCAAATAAAAAGACCGCCATGGCAGTGGACATCATCATTCCCCCCATCCCCATGGCAAAGTATGGGATCAGCTTGCCAAGCAGGATTTCTGTCTTGGCGACCGGCATCACCATGATGGCTTCCATGGTGCCGCGCTCCCATTCGCGCGCCACGACCAGCGCTGTCAACAAGGCCCCGATGAGCGTCATGATGATAGCGATCAATCCGGGAACCAGGTAGTCGCGGCTACGCAAGGCGGGATTGAACCAGACCCGCGCGTCGGCCACCACGGGCGTCGCCAGATGCGTGCCTTGCCGGGTCGCTTCCTGCTGCAACCAAAGCAGCCACGTGCCATTCACATAATTTTCAATAATGCGTGCCTGGTTGGCATCGACGCCATTCACAGTCAGATGGATGGGCGCGCTGCCGGTGCTGTAGGACTGACGCGTGAAGTCGCTCCGCAGCCAGAGGATGGCATTTGCGCGACCGCCCATAAGTGCCTGTTCCGCCGACGCCTGATCGGGATAGATGGTGGGACGAAACCACGGAGAGCGTTGCAACTCCGCCAGAAAAGAAGCAGTGAGCTGCGTGGGATAATCGACGACCTCCGCCACCAGGATGCGGCGGGCATCGAGCGAGACGCCGTAGCCGAAGATGAGCAGAAGCACCAGCGGCAGCACGAAGGCGATGGCAATGCTGGAAGGATCGCGGACAATCTCATACACTTCTTTCCGCATCAGGCCGAACAGACGCATGGTCTTCATGACGCCCTCCGGCTCACCTGTTCATGTTCTTCAATCAGGGAGATAAAAGCATCTTCCATGCTGGGATTGGGGTGGTTTTTGCTGCGGACCTTGTCTTTGATTTCCGAAGGAGATCCTTGCGCGAGAACCTCCCCCAGCGACATCAGCACTAGGCGATCGCAGTATTCCGCCTCTTCCATAAAGTGCGTGGTGACAAGGCAGGTCGTACCGCTCTCGGCCAGAGCGTTCACGCGCGACCAGAATTCGCGCCGCGCCAGCGGATCTACGCCGGAGGTAGGCTCATCGAGAAAGAGAATGCTCGGCTCATGCATCAGCGCACAGGCCAGAGCCAGACGCTGCTTATATCCCAGCGGCAGTTCCCCGGCATTCATCGCGATGTAATCCCTGAGTTCCAACTCCTCCAGCGCCCAGGCCATGCGTTCTCTTCTGCGCCGATTTTCGAGACCGTAGGCGGCCGAAAAGAAGGACAAATTCTGCTGCACGCTCAATGCGCCATACAACGAGAATTTTTGTGACACGTAGCCAATGCGCGCGCGGGCCGCGGCCGGGGCTGTGCGCAGATCGACTCCGGCGACACGGAGTGTTCCAGCCGAGGATGGCAGCAGCCCGCAGAGCATTCGGAAGGTTGTCGATTTGCCCGCGCCATTCGCGCCCAGCAGGCCGAAAATTTCTCCCTTGCGCACCGAGAAGCTGACATTATTTACTGCGGCAAACGTACCGAAGTAGCGAAACAGATCCTTCACCACGACAACGTTCGCATGGTCGCCGGATGTGTCCCGCGATGGCAGCAGCGGAATCGGATGGCGAGCGGTACGGCTGAACAGAAGGCTGACGAAGGCATCTTCCAGCCGCGTTCGGACTGGCTTCGGAGTTCCATAGGCGGCCAGCTTATCCGGCAATACAGGCGGCTCCCGTTGTTGCATCACGATGCGGAGTCCATCGCTTTGAATCACCGAATCCACCACGCCGGGTAGCTGGGCAACCTGTGCCTGCAGGTTGCGCGGCGCGGTGGGAATGTTTTCAAGAACAAAGGCGTGGCCCTGGAAGGACGCGGCGAGTTGTGCAGGATTTCCCTGCGCCAGAATTTCTCCTTCGTGCAACAGAATGACATGGTTGCAGCGCTCGGCCTCATCCATATACGCGGTGCTCAGCAGGACGGTCACCTTCTGGCTTGCAACCTGTTGCTGAATGATGCTCCACAACTCCCGGCGCGAAATGGGATCGACGCCCACGCTGGCTTCATCCAGCAACAATAATTCTGGCGGATGGATCAATGTGCAGGCCAGGCCGAGCTTCTGCTTCATGCCGCCGGACAATTGTCCCGCCAGCCGCTTGCGAAATGGACCAAGCGCCGTCATGCTCAGCAACTCATCGAAGCGATGCTCCCGCATCTGATGCGGAATGCTGTGCAGGCTGGCAAACAGATCGAGATTTTCTTCGACCGTCAAATCTTCATAGAGACCGAAGCGTTGCGGCATGTAGCCAATCTGGCGCTGCAGCGCCAGGGCTTCTTTCGGCAAGGGATGATCGAGAACGCGAATCGCTCCCGCGCTGGGCGTCAGGATACCGGCCAGCAGCCGCAGCAGCGTAGTCTTGCCCGCGCCATCCGGACCGATGAGCGCCGTCATGGTGCCTGCGGGAATATCGAGCGAGACGTTCTTCAGCGCGTCTCTGCGGGTCGCCCCTTTGCCGAAAGACTTGTTGAGGTCCCTGACCACCACTGCGTTCATGTCAGTTGGTCTCGCACGGCTGGGCGTCGATCGCATGGGGAGGATTGTTGCCAAGCGGAATAACGACGGTCGCCGGCATTCCCAGAC
>JAJXZK010000465.1 GCA_021780095.1 Acidobacteriota bacterium
GCGGTCGTAACGCCAGGTTGGTCGACACCGGAGGCGTCTTGCCTTCCGATCAGGAGTTTATTCCGGCGGAAATTTTTCGCCAGGCCAAGGTTGCATTCGATGAAGCCGCCGCCGTGGTGATGGTGGTGGACGGGCGTACGGAGTTAGCTGCGCCCGACATGGAACTGGCACGTCTGCTGATGCGCCTGGGAAAGCCCCTGATACTGGCCGTGAACAAGATGGATGTCGACGCGCTGCTGCCGCAGGCGGAAAATTACCGACGCCTTGGCTTTAAGGAAATGATCCCGGTGTCCGCTGAGCATGGCACTGGCATCGGCGATCTGCTCGATGCCATGTTTGCGGTCCTGCCCGTGGACGATTTTGCTCCGGACGTCGAGGGAGTGGAACTCGAGCCTGCGGAAAAAGGCGAGATCGAAGAGCCATCACCGGGGGAGGAAGAAGAAATTCCTTCCATTCCCGCCAAAGCTCCGGATGAAGTAAACGTCGCCATCATCGGCAGGCCCAACGTTGGCAAAAGTACGCTGTTAAACGCGCTCACCGGCAAAGCCCGCGCCATCGTTTCGCCGATCGCCGGGACGACGCGCGATGCCGTGGACGAACTTGTCGAGCGCGACGGTCAGAAATTCCGCTTTATCGATACCGCGGGGATCCGCCGCAAAGGCAAGACGCACGAGATGGCAGAGAAGCTCTCCGTGCTGATGGCGCGGAAGCATCTGGAAGCGGCAGACGTATCGCTGCTGGTGGTCGATGCCACGGCGGGTGTGTTGGCGGCGGATGCCACCATTGGCGGCTACGCGCATGAAAGCGGCCGATCGATGGTGATCGTGGTGAACAAGTGGGACCTGGTCACGTCCAAACGGACGGATAGCAAGCCTCCCGCGGACAAAAAGGTCTTCGAAGAACAATTGCGATATCACTTGAAATTTTTGTCCCATATTCCGGTAGTGTTTGTTTCCGCGGCGGAGGGGCAAAATATCGATCAGGTTTTTGCCACCGTGGTTCGAGTGGCCGCGGAACGCCACAAGCGGGTAGGAACCGGTCAGATGAATCGCTTCCTGGATCGTGTGGACTTTGAGCGCGCCCCGGTGCCGATGTCGAGACGCATGCGCATCCTATATATGACGCAGGCGGGAGTGGCGCCGCCGACGTTTGTCCTGTTTACCGATCGCGATGTAAAACTGCATTTTTCGTACGAGCGTTTCCTCGAAAACCAGATTCGCGAAGCCTTCGGTTTTGAGGGCTCTCCCATCCGCTTCAAGATTCGCGCGCGCAAGCCGCGATCGCAGCGCTGACGTTCATCGCCCCGCGCGAATGAAAGGCAAAGTTTTCTTTGCCCACGGAGCGTTAATCGCCCAGGATATTCACATGATGCAAGATCATGGAAAGCACTGGATTTGCTATCCTGAGCATTATGCCAGACAAGAAGACACTCTTAAGCCAACCAATCCAGCACATTGACATCAAGCAGCATGACGTACGCTCCCTAGTCGACGCCATGCAGGCCATGGCCTACTCTTCGCGCGACCTGGCGCGTGCTGCCGAGATTTATGAGCGCATGCTCCGCGACCAGGAATGCGGCGTGATCGTGTGCCTGGCGGGTTCGTTGATCAGTGCTGGACTCAAGCAAATTTTCGTCGACCTGGTGCGCAACAACATGGTGGACGCCATCGTATCGACGGGCGCCAACATCGTCGATCAGGATTTCTTTGAGGCGCTCGGCTTTCGCCACTACATTGCCAGCGACGAATTCAAGTCCGGCACGCAGGACGGTGTGCTGCGCGAGTTGATGATCGATCGCATCTACGACACCTTCATTGATGAGGACGAACTACGCATCTGCGACGAAACCACGCAGAAAATCGCTGACTCCCTTCCCCTCCGCCCCCATAGTTCGCGCGAATTTATCCGCGCCATGGGCGCCTACCTGCAGAAGGAAGGAAAAACACCGGCAAAAGGCGGTGCCGACTCCATCGTTCTGGCTGCATACGAGAAAGATGTTCCCATTTTCTGTCCGGCGTTCAGCGACTGCTCGGCCGGGTTCGGCCTGGTCGCCCATCAACATGCACGCCAGGATAAGCCCAAGGTTTCCATCGATTCCGTAAAGGATTTTTACGAGCTGACGCAATTGAAGATCGCCAACCCTACGACAGGGCTGTTGATGATTGGCGGAGGAGTGCCAAAGAACTTCGCGCAGGATATTGTCGTAGCAGCCGACGTTTTGGGCGCCGATGCTCCTATGCACAAGTACGCCGTCCAGATCACCGTGGCGGATGTGCGGGATGGCGCGCTTTCCTCCAGCACGCTGAAAGAAGCCAGTTCCTGGGGAAAAGTCGATACGACATTCGAACAGATGGTCTATAGCGAAGCCACGCTGGCCTTGCCGCTCGTCGCTGGCTACGCCTACCACAAGCGCGCTTTCGCGGACCGCAAAGAGCGCCGCTGGGCTCGTCTGCTGGAACCCGTGACGGCGTAAGATGGCAGCAACAAGGTGGCCTGCGCAGCTCGCCGCTGTGACCTGGACAATCGTTGAACGCATCCGAAAAAACTCGACGCACGCTGGCAGTGGCGCTCTTTCTTGCCATCGCCGCCACTGCGTGGATGATGCTGCACGAGGCGCAGCACTCGGTCAGCGGGGCCTCGCAACAGGATTTGATTTCCGATCCCGGATATCAGCACGCCCAGCGGCTGAAAGTCGCTGCTGCGCGCGCAGCCATGGACGTGCTGGGAATGGCAGCCGCGGACAAGCAGGATCCCGGCGCGATCGAGCAATACAAAACAGACTACCGCCTGCAAAGAATGCAGATTCAGGCCGACTCCGAAGGTTTGGAGCGATGGGGCGCGAAGGATCGCCGCCGCCAGGGATTGTTGCTTGAAATCCGCGCCAGTTTGGTGGAGTTCAAGGCGGCACTGGACCAGGCCACGGGCGGCTCCGCCGACCCCGGCAACCTGGGGAAGGTTCCTCTTTTGCCGGCGCTCAATCGCGCCGAGAGAGGCTTCAGCAACTACGCCGCCAGCCTGACGGGGCCATCGCAACCAAAGGCGACGCATTATTTGTTGGCCGCTCCGGTATTGCTCTGGTGGCTGCTGATCCTTCTGCTGGTTGAGGCGGCAATCCTTGCCTGGGTGGCGTTCGGGGCGTCATCGCCTCGGTAAACGATCTCAAGCCCTTTTTCGCAGTCGCGCTATCCGACCCTCTAGAAAGAGTGGCTTTCGTCAATCGCAGCTTTGTTGACAGCGAAGCTTTTCCGTTGATCGGCGGACAGAAGAGAAGCTTCTGTTTGTGAGCGCAGCCCCGTAATCTGGGTCCAATTGCTGCGTTTACCGGGCTTGGGATAAAAGGGCGGGAGCTCCTGCATCAGCAGTCGCCCCAGCTGAAACGCCTCCGGCTCGTACATCGCACGCAATTCCCGCAGCCGCTGCACGGAAGCGTCTCCGACGCACAGCTTGAAACCCGCGTTGGCCAGCTGTTCGCAGATGCTCTCCAGGCTGGTGTCAGGCAGGCGGTCCTGTCCGGAGTGCCCGTCTTTCAGTCCAAAAATATGCGCCAGATCGAGGACAGCATGCCGTGCCATCACAAACGTCAGCTGCGCCTGTCGGGCTGCATCGCCCTCGACGGTAGCGATCAACACAGCGCAAGTGTCCAGCATCGCGACCAGGGCAGAAAGCCAGCTTTGATTGTCATGCTGAGAGCGAAAAAAACACAGTTGCGGATAGGAGATGTGACTCTCCAGTAACTCTGCGCTCCAGCGTTCCCATTCCACCAGTAAAGTCTGCAGCGCCAACTCGCCCGTAGATCCAGAGTGGCGACGCAGCAGCTCCAGCGCTGTGGGTGGAGAGCCGGCGCGGGCATCCAGCAGAATGATACTGACTTCCCGCCGCGAGAAGGCGCCGTACAGCACCGGTAAATAGCCGATGACACCGGCAACGAATGCCAGCCCCATGCCGCCTTCCAGCGCCACCAGAATTCGAGTCGGCACCGAGAGCGGCACCACGTCGCCAAGGCCCAGGGTAAATAGGGTTGTTCCGCTGACATACAGATCCGTCTCCCATTTGCCAACTGAATGCGCATCGGAAAATGGCGAACCGATCCCATGGAACAGTAGGCCAAAACAGAAAATCAGCCCGATTGCCCAAATCACGACCAGCATCAGTAGCGACAGCGGACCAAAGTAGCTTAGAAAGCTTTCTCGCCGATTGGTCTGCCGCAATTTGCCGGCGATGGAGCGCCAGCGGGTCCACATCGCGGTCATCACGATTCGCGACACGCGAAATCGGCCGCTTGCCCGGCGGGGCAGAATGATCGTCTGAAACGCGTCCAGCAGGACCTCCGCCAAGCATAGCAAACCGAGGGTGAGGGTCAGTAAGCGCATAGAAGTTACTGCACAGATTCAATCACGACTGGGTTCAGGGCGCAAAAACTTTGCTAAACCCGCAGCGCCACGGTGGCTTGGATCAATACGCTTCTTCTCAGCTGCGACCGAATCGTGCTCAAGATCACAATGGCTGCGAATCTGGTATATGCGGCTCGACAATCGCCTACACTGGACAGAATGCAGGGACTGGGACGGTTGCTGATCTATGCCGGCGTTTTCATTGTCATTCTGGGCGTGTGTGTGTTGCTCGCGCAAAAGCTAGGTTTGCCGCTCGGCCGCTTGCCAGGCGACATTACTTGGAAGGGCAAGCATACTTCCATCTATTTCCCATTGGCGACCTGCCTGCTGCTCAGTGTGATTCTCTCGCTGGTTCTGTATGTTCTGAATTACCTTCGCCGTTAACGATCGATAGGCTGGGCGGGATGCGGACCGCACGACCTGAGCACAGCTTTGGCGCGATGCTAGACTCATCGTTGCGATACTTGGAGATCCGCGTCACGGTTCGACCAATCACAAATCGCAGGTACAAACTCGCTTGAGAGTCCCCGCATGAGTCCGTCATACAAGCCGCCGTGGGAAAAACCGCTCAGCAGTTCGCAGCAGCCGGGCAATTCTGCCGCCGCGCGCCCGCAGATGGACCTGCTGTTCCCAGCGAACTCTTCGTCATCCGATGCCATCGATTTCGTCCGGCCGCCGTGGAAAGTCCACCAGCTTGTCTTCGAGATCCGTGGCCACGTCGAGAAAGAGTATCGTGATTTGCGCGTCGAGGGTGAGATTTCAAACCTGCGCCAGGCCTCCTCCGGCCACGTCTACTTCACCTTGAAAGACGACCAGAGCCAATTGCCCGTGGTATTGTTTCGCGGCAAAGCCCGATTGCTGAAGTTCACGCCAAAAGACGGCCTGGAAGTCCAGGTGCGCGGCGGCATCTCCGTCTACGAGGATCGCGGCCAATTACAGCTCGTCGCGGAATCCCTGGAGCCGCGCGGCAAGGGATCGTTACAGGTTGCATTCGAGCAGCTGTACGCATTGCTGAAAGAAGAAGGGCTATTCGAGTCCGAACGGAAACGTCCGCTTCCCTTGTACCCGCGCACCATTGGCGTCATTACGTCGTCGAAAGGCGCTGTGATACACGACATTCTCCACGTATTGGCGCGCCGCCATTCGCGTGCCCATGTCGTCTTGTACCCCGTGGCTGTCCAGGGTGAAGCGGCGGCCAGTGACGTGGTCGAAGCTCTGGCCTGGTTCCAGAAATATCCCTGCGTGGATGTGCTCATCGTGGCTCGTGGCGGCGGATCGCCGGAGGACCTGGCGGCCTTCAACAGCGAAGGCGTAGCGCGGGCAATGGCTTCATCGGCAATCCCCGTAGTTTCCGCCGTTGGCCACGAGACAGACTTTACCATTGCCGATTTTGTAGCCGATCTGCGCGCTCCCACGCCGTCCGCCGCCGCCGAGATGATTACAGACGCGCAATATCGGGTGGAAGACTATTTGGAATTGTTGGCGGCGCGATTGGAACGGGCCGTCCGGTATCAGCGGATGCGAGCGCGAGAACGATTTGCACAATTGAATGCTTCCGCCGTGTTTGCCGGGGTGCAGCATGGCTTAGCGCGCCGCCAACAGCGCGTCGACGAATTGCGCTTTCGCCTCGAGGCCTCTTGGGAAAAGACCTACTCTGCCGTTGGCCGACGCCTCGATATGGCGCAAGCCAACTTGATGCGCCAGGATGTACGCCGCCAAATGAAGCTTCACGCGGAGCGCCTAAGCTCACTTCAGACCGGATTAGGGCGCGCTTGGCGTGCCTATTCTGAAGGCTGCCGCACTCGATCCAGCCGCGCTGCCGACCGGCTTGAAGCGCTGTCACCGCTCGCCGTGCTGGATCGCGGTTACGCGTTGGTGTATGACGGCAGTGGCGCTCTCATCAAGACAGCGAAAAGCTTGCATCGAGGCGACGCTTTGCATCTGCGGTTTGCCCAGGGTCAAGCGGATGCAACCGTGGTCGATGTGACGCCAAATCCAAAAAGCACTTAGGCGAGAACTGAAAGGAGACGATGAGGAAACTTTTCGGGACGGATGGAATTCGCGGGGTCGCCGGGCAATTCCCGCTGGACAGCAAAACGGTCTACGCCATCGGGCTGGCCGTCGCGCATTCGCTGCACAAACAGCACCGCAACCGGCATGTGCTGATCGGCATGGACACCCGAGAATCCAGCACTGAGATTGCCGCCGTGCTGACCCTGGGCCTTCGCCATGGTGGCGCGGAAGCCACCAGCGCCGGCGTCATCCCCACCCCCGGAGTTGCGTACCTGGCGCGCATTCGCGGATTTTCCGCCGGTGTCGTGGTTTCCGCTTCGCACAATCCCTGGCAAGACAACGGGATCAAGATTTTTGGCGGAAACGGATACAAGCTGGCGGATGCGGTCGAACTCGCCATCGAAGATGAAATCTTTGCCCGGCTTTCGCAGGCGCAGGAACCCGATATTTCTTCAACCGTTGCGCCCGCAGTGGATCCGAATCTGCCCGCGGCCTACATTGAATTCTTGCGGAGTCAGGTTCCCAATTTGCGGCTGGATGGCAAAACGATCGTTGTCGACTGCGCGAACGGCGCTGCCAGTGCGATTGCACCGCCATTGCTGGCTCATTTTGGCGGGGACATCCGGTTGACCCACGTTTCCCCCACCGGCCGCAATATCAATGACCATTGCGGCGCACTACATCCGGAGGTCGTCGCGCAGGAAGTTGTGACCCGCAAGGCAGATGTGGGCATGACGTTTGACGGCGACGCGGACCGCGCCATGCTTGCCGACGAACATGGGAAAGTGGTGAACGGCGATGGGGTCCTGTTGATTGCCGCGCGCGATTTGCGGGCTCGCCACCGCTTGGCAAAAAACCTTGTGGTCGCCACTACCATGTCGAATATGGGTCTGGAAGTTGCGCTGCGAAGCAACGATATCAAACTGCTGCGTGCGCCTGTCGGCGATAAGTATGTTCTGGAAGAAATGCAGAAAAATGGCGCGGTTCTGGGCGGAGAACAATCCGGCCACATGCTGTTTCTGGATCGGAGCACCACCGGCGATGGCATGCTAACAGCCCTGATCGTGCTCGATATTCTGCAGCGGTCCGGCCAGCCTCTGTCCGCGCTGACAAATGATCTGAAGGTCTTCCCGCAGGTGATTGTGAACGTTCGCGTGCGGGAGAAGCAGCCGCTCGAAACGATTCCAACTGTGGTTGCCGCGATTCGCGATGCCGACACAGAACTCCATGGCAACGGCCGTGTGGTGGTCCGATATTCGGGTACTGAAGCGCTGGCGCGCGTGATGATTGAAGCGGAATCTGAGCAAGTGATGCGGCACCACGCGGACCGCATCGCAGATGCGATCCGCGCAGAACTTGGTGTCTGAACTTGCGGGAGATCGACTCAACATGAGCGCGGTCGTCTCGCTGGCTATTTCAGATCGCGCCAATTCGGACCCACGGCGACCTCGGCGATGATGGGAACTTTGAGCTCGATCACCTGCTCCATCGCCTGGCGAACACGGTCTCGCACCTCATCCACTTCTTCTGTGGGAACGTCCAGCACCAACTCATCATGCACCTGCAGCACCATTTTGGTGCGTAGCTTTTGCTCGCGAAGCTCGCGCGCAACTCGAATCATGGCCAGCTTGATCAGGTCCGCAGCCGTCCCCTGCAACGGCGTATTCACGGCTGTGCGTTCTGAAAATCCGCGCATGTTGGCGTTGCGACTGGTGATATCTGGAATCGGACGGACCCGGCCAAACAATGTTCGCACGTTTTGCGTTTGCCGTACTTGTTCCAGCGTCCGCTCAATGAACGCTTTGACGCCGCTGTAGCGCTCAAAATAGCGATCGATATAGGTGCGTGCCTCGCTGGGCTCAATGTTCAATTGCTGCGCCAGCCCAAACGGTGAGATGCCGTACACGATGCCAAAATTCACCGCCTTGGCTCGATTGCGCGTCTCTTTGTCCATGCCTTCGATGGGAACGCCGAACACCTCGGAGGCCGTCAGCGTGTGGATGTCGACATTCTCCCGGTACGCCTTCAACAGCAGAGGATCTTCAGAGAAATGCGCCATCAGGCGTAATTCAATCTGCGAATAATCCGCCGAGAGCAGAACATTTCCCTCTGCAGGAACAAAGGCGGCGCGAATCTCGCGACCTAACTCCGATCGGATGGGAATGTTTTGTAAGTTCGGATTCGCAGACGACAAACGCCCCGTGGCCGTACCAACGGCATTGAAGGTGGTGTGCACGCGATGCTGCGCATCGGCCAACAGCGGCAGGCTGTCAGAATAGTTCGATTTCAATTTCGCCAGCTGGCGATATTCCAGTACCATACGCGGCGCTTCATGATGTTCGGCCAGTTCCTCCAGCACATCCTGCGCGGTGGAAACAACTTTACCCCTGCCGTACTTGATAGGCTTTGGGAGCGCCATCTTATTGAACAAGACATCTCCCAGCTGCTTGGGAGAGTTGATGTTAAAGCGATGCCCGCAGTTTCCGTAAATGCATTCCGCCAGCGTGTGCATCTGTTCCGCCAGCCGCTCGGAGATTCGTTGCAAATACGCGGAATCAATGCGGACGCCGGCATCCTCCATGTCCAGCAAGATGGGCGCCAAGGGAAGATCGATCGTTTCGTACACCTTGAGTGTGTCGGAGTCTTCAACAGCTCGGCGCAACTGCGGCCCCAGCCGCGCGATAGTCGCCGCAGCCATCGGCAGCGCCTCTTCGCCTTCGCCGCGCAACGATTGATTGTCAAAGCGCGCTGCCACATCCTCCAGGCGATGGGTACTATGCGTGGGGTTCAGCAAATAGGAGTAGAGCATCACATCATCGCGAACGCCCGCCAGCTGAATGCCATGTGACCGCGTGGTACGCAGAAGTGTTTTCAGGTCGTGAACGGATTTCGGCAGCGTCTCATCTTCGAGAGCTGCGCGCAGCAACGAGGCTGCCTCTCCGTCCCAAGGAACACGGAACGCCTTGGAATCGTCGGCCGCCAGTCCAAGCGCAAATAGTGGAGCGCGAACCGCCACCGTGAGCTTGCTGTCTGCCGACTCAATCGCATCCAGAAGCGACAGGTTCTGCTGCATTTTTGGTTCGTCTAATTCTTCCGATTCAGCTGCGGGCTCCGGGCTCACCGCCTTTTCAACTCCGCTGGCAATCGTCAACGTGCCGGCCCGAGCTGTAGCCAGCAATTGTTCCAGCTCCGGCAGCGTCGGATGCAGCACCAATTCCGCAGTCTGCTTCGGCGCCTCTGCCAGCCCGAGATCCTTAATCAGCGTCGTAAATTCAAGTTCCGTGAATAACGTGCGACTGGCAATCGGGTCCGGCGATTGCGTTTCCAATTGCTTCAAGTCCAACTCGAGCGGCACGCTGCAGTGAATCGTCACCAGTTCCTTGCTCAACAGAACAGTATCGCGATTATTCTGCAGCGACTCGCGATAGGTTTTGCGTTTTACTTCGTCGGCATGATCCAGCGCCGCTTCAACGCTGCCAAATTGCTGGATCAACTCGACAGAGCCTTTGTCGCCGATGCCAGGCGCGCCCGGAATATTGTCAATGGAATCTCCACGAAGCGCCATCACATCGACCACTTGTTCCGGCGGCACGCCCAGGGTTGCCTCGACTCCTGCGCGGTCCAGCACCAAATTATCCTTCGCAGGATTCAGCACAAACACGTTGTCACCGACCAGCTGCATCATGTCTTTATCGTTCGACACGATGTAGACCGGATGGCCCAGTTTGGACGCCTGCTGGGTGAGGGTGCCGATCACGTCGTCGGCCTCAAAACCTTCCTGCTGCAGCATGGGAATGCGAAAGGCTTCCAGCGCTCGCCGAATGTATGGAATTTGCTGTGACAGGTCCTGCGGCATTTCTGCCCGGTTCGCCTTATATCCCGCATACTCAATTTCATCGAACGCCTGCGTCGCGGTATTGAACTTTCGAATCTTTAAATCCTTCGCTCGCTCATCACGAAACACAGGCGTGCTGACGTCAAACACGGCTGCAAGATATTGCGGCTTGAAATCTTTTCGCAGCCGGTTCAGCATGTTCACAAAAACATACACCGCTGCCGTGGGAATTCCGCTGCGCGTCGACATCGGGCGTTGCCGCTGCATGGCGTGATAGGCGCGAAAGATGAAGCCCATGGTGTCGAGCAGAAATACGGCGGGTTTATCAGAGGTGCGAGCCATCTTTTTCGAGTCTACAGAATCTGCAACAAGGCGTTATGCCAGGAACATGCAGTCCCCATAGGAAAAGAAACGGTATCCCTCGGCCACCGCGTGGTTATAGGCTGCAAGCACCCTTTCGGTTCCCGCAAAAGCACACACCAGCATCAGCAGCGTCGACTGGGGCAGATGGAAGTTGGTCAGCAATCCGCCCACAACCCGAAACTCATATCCCGGCGAAATAAACATGTCCGTCTTCCCGGAGTGAGCCCGCAACTCGCCGGTCTCGGATATCCTCGCGCAGTGTTCCAGCGTGCGAACGGTTGTGGTTCCCACCGCAATCACACGACGCCCTTCGCGTCGCGCCAGGTTCACCGCCTGCGCCGTTGATTCCGGCAGCGTATACCTCTCCCTGTGCAGACAAATGTCCTCCAGCTTTTCAACGCGAACGGGTTGAAATGTTCCCAGCCCTACGTGTAGGGTCAGGCGAACGATTTCCACGCCACGCGAAAGAATCTCGTCCAGGACTTCCTGCGTAAAGTGCAGCCCTGCGGTGGGCGCAGCGGCAGACCCACGCTCCTCTGCAAAAACAGTCTGATAGCGCTCGCGATCGGCCTTTTCATCCGCGCGATGTATATAGGGAGGCAGCGGCATGTGACCGATCCGGTCTAGGACCGAATCAAAATCCGCGACAGGATCAAAGCGCAGCCGTCGCTCGCCAAACTCCCCGCGCCCAACAATCTCCGCCGTCAGCAGCAGCTCTTCGGCTCGGTCATCATGCTGCGCAAAAAAGGAAAGCCTTTCTCCCACGGGAAGCTTTCGGCCCGGATGCACCAGCGCGCTCCATTCCAGCGGCGCGTGCTGCTCGGTCAGCAGCACTTCGACACTACCCTGCAAATGCTCCTTGCCTGCCGGATTTCGAGAACTGATCGGCTGCGCATGAATTCCAGCACGTCGCGCAAACAATCGCGCCGGCAGCACCCGCGTGTCATTCAGCACCAGCAGGTCCCCGGGGTGCAACACATCTGGAAAACTGCGGAACCAACTGTCCTGCACGCTTCCACTCGCGCGATCGACAACAAGCATGCGAGAAGCCGCGCGATCCTGCAGCGGCTGCTGCGCGATCTGCTCCGGCGGCAACATGTAGTTGAAATCACGAACCAGCACAACAAGTATTCTAGAGCCGGTTTCAAATTTCGGCGGCTGGCAAGATATTCTGCGGCCCCATCACGCATCGGAAGAAAGAGAATATCCTGTTGCTTGCGTGCCGAAATTGCAAAAGAAATGAGGTTCATCGCTTCATGCCAAATTCGACTAGAAATGCTCCCATCAAAGACGTCGTCCTGATCACCAGCGGAGATCTGCGACTATCCGCCAACCAAGTCTGCTGGCCCGCTCAGGAAGATCTGGAGCGCAAGCTGACGCAATGTTTCCAGGACGCAGGCGTTTCCGTGC
Organism: Acidobacteriota bacterium; assembly: GCA_021780095.1. Next base: position 12,013 of record JAJXZK010000465.1, read on the forward strand.
GGCGCGCCTTCCCTGTCGATTCCCGCAGCGGGCACGGTTTCATCTCCAGCCAGCGCATGGGCATGGACATCTTCGCCGGAATCGACCCCGAAACCAACCTGGTGTTCGCCACCGCTGCCTGGCAATATAGTCATCACGTTTTGCCCGGAATGCGCAGCCATCGCGGACCCATCCTTACCATCGCCAACTGGTCAGGACAATGGCCGGGCCTTGTGGGCCTGCTGAATCTGAATGGGTCGCTGGTCAAAGCGGGCGTGCCCTTCAGCACCCTGTGGAGCAAAGACTTCACCGACGAATATTTTCTGACTCGCTTGAAGGAATGGATCGACCACCGAACCGTCACACATGATCTGTCGCATGTGCGCGATTTGGATGTTAAGGCGCTCCCTACGGAAGCCGCCAACAAAGGCAAGCAGCTTGCCGCGGAGTTGCAAAAGAAGAAGGCCATCCTCGGCGTCTTCGACGAGGGCTGCATGGGAATGTACAACGCCATCATCGATGACGAGCTGCTGAATCCAATTGGAGTCTTCAAAGAGCGGCTGAGCCAGTCGGCACTCGTGGCGCGGATGCGCACCATCACGCCGGACGAAGCGAAAGCAGTGCGGCAGTGGCTGGACAAAAAGGGCTTGCGCTTCCTCACCGGGAAAGACGAGAACTCAGAGTTGACGGATGCGCAGGTCCACGAGCAATGCAAGATGTATATCGCCGCTGCCCGCATCGCGGATGACTTCGGTTGCGACGCAATCGGCATCCAGTATCAGCAGGGATTGAAGGATCTGGTTCCCGCCTCCGATCTCGCCGAGGGACTATTCAACAATTCCGATCGGCCACCGGTCTACCAGGAAAACACCCGTAAGGAACTGTATGCCGGACGACCGCTGCCGCATTTCAATGAGGTAGACGAATGCGCCGGAACGGATGCGCTGTTGACGAATCGTTGCTGGACCGCACTCGGCCTCGATCCTTCCACTACCCTGCATGACGTGCGCTGGGGAGAGCAATTTCGGGGCGACGGCATCGACGATTTCGTGTGGGTGTTGCAGATTTCCGGAGCGGCGCCGGCCAATCACTTTGTCGACGGATATGCGGGTGCCTCCAGCGAGCGGCAGCCTCCTATGTATTTCCCTCTGGGCGGCGGCACGTTGAAAGGCGTAGGCAAGCCTGGAAATATCGTATGGAGCCGCGTGTTTGTGGAAGGCGATGCCCTACACGTCGACATGGGCCTCGGCACCGTCGTCAAATTGCCGGAAGAAGAAACAAATCGCCGATGGAAGCAAACCACCAGCCAATGGCCGATGGTCAGCGCCATATTGCAGGGAATCTCACGAGACTCCTTTATGGCGAGGCACCGCGCCAACCACGTCAACGTTGCGTATGCGCCGGACTCGAAAACGGCCGCCAATGCGCTGGCGGTCAAAGCGGCGATGTTCGACACGCTCGGAGTCCGCGTGCACTTATGCGGCACGGTGAAATTCGATTAACTTCCGACTGTTTGACAACCCCTCGAGAATCGCCAAGCGCCCATGACCATTAACGGAAGTGTCATCCGAAGCACCTTGGTGGGCGCGTTGGGAGGATTGCTGTTCGGATTCGATACAGCCGTCATCTCCGGCACAACGCACGCGTTATCGCTCACCTATCACCTGACGCACTTTTTACTCGGCGTCACCGTCTCCAGCGCGTTGGTGGGCACAGTCGTGGGCGCATTGACGGCTGCCATCCCCGGGCAAAAATATGGCCGCCGGGACAGTCTCCGTGTGATGGCGATCTTTTATGTCGTTTCCGCATTGGGTTGCGCGTTTGCCTGGAGTTGGCCCGCGCTAATCTTCTTTCGCTTTATTGGCGGCCTCGGCATCGGCGGTTCTTCAGTTCTGGGGCCCATGTACATTGCCGAAATCGCGCCACCAAAATGGCGCGGACGCCTGGTCGGAAGCTTCCAGCTCAACGTC
>JAJXZK010000306.1 GCA_021780095.1 Acidobacteriota bacterium
CAAGTAGCGCCAGATAGACGCGTAACATGGCCACCTTCGGACTGCGGCCTTGTGCTGCGACGCCAACGTAAAGACGAGCATTAGCTTCGGTTGACTTCAGCGTTTTCGAGAAGAACGTGTCGCGGCGGTCCGGTCCCGGGGGCGGGAAGATGTCTACAACATTGCGGGCAAACAGCGCTCTGATCTGCGCTTCCGCACGCCGCACGGTCGCGGTGGAAGCGATGATCTTCGGCTGAACTCGCTTGCCGTCGATCACTTGACTGCAGAGTTCATCGAGCGCCGTCTCGTACAGGCCGACCATGGTTCCAAGCGGTCCGGAGATCAGATGCAATTCATCCTGGATCACCAGGTCTGGCGGCAGCAGTCGCTTGCCGGGCAGGTTATTCCCCTTTAGCGGATCACATGGACCATAAAAGCCCGCTTTGTCGTAACGCTCGACTCGGCCAAAGAACGTTCCCACCTCACCGGTCCAGGGTAGCGACGCAAACTTGTCGACTGTCGCGATCATGAAGCACGGCAGTCTGCGATAGATCGGCTCATCCACCGCGAGGATCGGGAGCGGCACGCCACGCCCAAATGCGCATTCGCGCTTCATGCACGAGACGCGAAGATCCTGGGGATTATCGTTGTTGGGCAGCAGCCTGAAGGAAAGCTTTCCAAACTTCGTCCCGCACCAGGGGCATTCTTCCAGCGGTATCGGCGAAGGCTTGCGGTCATCGTTCAGGAATCGGTTTGTGCGCGCCCGCGCCGATTCCGAGTCACCGTCGCCGCGCTTGCCCATTCTGTTGGGCGTAGCCGCTTTCCCCACCCACAAGCCAATCTCGAACGGCCAGTCGCCCAGCTTCTCTGCATCCTTCTGACGCTCAAGTTCCAGCGCGCAGATCAACGTGGCTGCGCGGCTCAGTTGGTCCAGCGTCAGCAGCCGCAGCGTGTAACGCATTAACACGCTCAGTCCGGCCGATGCAATACTCGGGTTGCGCAACCGGCGCAGCACCAGCGTGAACGCGGCCAAGCCCAGGTAGGCTTCGGTCTTGCCGCCGCCGGTCGGAAAGAAGAGCAGGTCCACAACATTGCGATTGTCGTCAGTCGGATCAGCAATGCTCTTCAGGTTCATCAGCAGGAAGGCCAGCTGAAACGGTCGCCACGCAGGTTTGATCGACTCGGGAGCCTTGCCCTGCATCACGCCCTGCCGCTGCCGAGCCTGCGCAGCCATGCATTTGTTCGCCAGCCGGAAGGCTTCGAGGCACGCGTCGTCATTGAGCAGCGCGATGCCTTCTTCAATCCGGTTCGCGGCCACCCGCGCGCGGTTCACCAACTCCATGCCGGTCTCGTGCCGCCTCGGCGGCGCGGCGGGAACCGCAGTCTCCTGCTCATCAATCCACTTGCGATACTCCGCCACAAGAGGGGAAAGCTTTGCCTTTGCGTTGGCACCGTCCGCCAACGTGGCCAGTTCATCCATGCCCAGCGCAGCACCGGGAATATCTGCGCGGTGATCGACCTTCTCTACCTCGGCCTGCGGAATCCAGCACGTACGGACAAGCGAGCAGCATCCGACCTTCTTCTCGTACGTGCGAGTGGCGACATTGTGTCCCACTGCGTACTCGCCATCATCGCGATACTGGAGGTCCGCCAACTTTTCGTCCCAGTCGTCACTCATGTAACCGCGCAGGTCCGGGCGGCGCAGGAACTCCCCGCTGCCGATCTCCAGTTCCACCTGGAATGCGAACGCCTCGTCGCGAACCTCGTCTGGCTTTTCGGCGCGTCGATTGACGACAAAGATGGATGCCGTTCTTGCCCCTTTCGGCAGATCGGCGCCCTCGGACAGCAGGCCCACCGGTCGCGTCACCCACGCCACGGCCAGTCCATCGCTGCCAGGAATCTCTCGCTCCCGCATCTTGTCGGCGGATTTGGCCAGGTCCAGCGTCTGGGTGGCGCTGCGGGCAGTGCGTTCCCACTCATCCTGAGGTGCCCGGCGCTTGTAGTCGCCCCACGCCACCTTCACTTCCAGCGTGGCAGCGTTCGCGCCCACCAGAACCGTGGTGCCGATTGACGAAGGAAAGTAGCGCATGCGGCCAGAGGCGCGCTCAGCAGGATTGGCATCGTCGTCGCCGCCCTCGGCAGCTTCGTCTACCTCCTCCTCGGCGGTCTCGTCGCGGCGTTGTTCGGGCCGCGCGCCCAGCGGAACCAGGAAGCCTGTCAGGTACCAGCGCGACGGCGGCACTGCGAGCACTTCGGCCGGGTCTCCCACGCCGTTGGTGGGACCGACGAGGTCCAGCTCCAGAGCCTCAACAAGCTTGGTGCGCACATTTGCCGCGGACATCTCTTCCGGCATGGGGGACTATTCCTCTTCGCTGGTTGCAAAAAGCGGTGTGTCTGTCATCTTAGCCCGTTTTTTTCGGGTGGTCTTCGTTCGGCGACCAGCACCATTCTCCCAGTCCAGGGCTTCGGCCTCTTCGGCGGCGCGGCGCTCTTCCTCGGCGCGCTGGCGATTCAACTCCAGCAGGCGAGCCAGCACCTCATCGTGGATCGCCTCCGGCCACTTGTAGCGATACTTTTTCTTCTTCGGCCTGCCGTTGTCGTCCTCGTCTTCTTCCTCATCGAACTCGGGGATGAACTCGCAAACTGGCTGAATATCCTGCCAGCCGTATGTGTCCAGAACTGCGCGGTCCATGGCGGCGTGCAGCTCGCGCAGGCGGAGAATGTCGGGCGAATCCTCGTACGGATCGTGGAAGCGGTTGTAGGTCTTGGTCAAACCCTCATTGTTCCGCATCATCAGATCTGCGCGAAACTCGAAGTAGGCTTTGCCGGCTTCCTCCAAAATCGGATTGGCGTCATAGCCAAGGGGAAATGGGAAGGTTTCGAAGCAGTCGGAAGGTGTGTAGCGCAAGTCGTCTTTCATCGACGAGGCCATGAACCGCGCCCATAATTCGTGCGGGCGCGATTGGAGACTGCAGAACCCGGCGAACGTCTGGATGCAGAATACGACGAGGGAATCGGCGAATACTTGCTCCTTATTCAGGAATGTAAATGCAGCCTGTTGCCCGACTCTGGATATGGCTAAGGCTTTCTCTAAAGGGCCCAGCGATTCATAGAGAGCAGACTGCTTTTCCCCAAACTGCCACCACCGATTTCTGTAAGCGTCTCGTTTGAGACCATCACGGTACGGTTTGACCTTTGCTTTAACGATGTCATAGAGGTCAGGCCACTCTCGTGATTCGGACTCGCTAAGGGCCCCAAAATCGATAATGTACCGATGCCCTTCTTGAGTTGGGCTGTCGTTGGTCTCCTCACCGCCGATGTACTTCTTGATCCTTTGCGCATTCCGAGAATCTTTGGTGATCAGGCTCTCCATCAAATTGATTGGAGCAGTCTCACCCGAATCTCCTGTATCGTCAAATGTAAATCCCATACCAAGCGCGATTGTGCCGATGTAGCTGAGCCCTTTATTGGCCGCAAGCCTCGCAGGATCTTCATGTCCGCCCGCGTGAAAGAGAAAAGCTGTGATCTGAGGTACGACTCTGCCGTCGAGTAAGTAGGCGCCGTCATCGGTGCCTTTAGAGATATGAATCACGCTTACGATCACTGCGGCTTGTCCCGGCCAGCGAAGCCTCTTCACTGCCCGATAGATTGTTCCCCCGTGATTACAGATCCAGCGGAGGCCGGTCCATCGTGTGTCTCCCTGAGCGATCGTGTTGGTTGCAATAAGCCCCAGGTTCCCACACATGGCCAGCAAATCGAACGACCTTCGGAAGAACAAGGCTGACAAATCGGCACTGCTGTTGGTTTCGACGAAATACCCTCCTATCCAATCGCGATAACAATCCCCTAAGCTTGTGCTCACCCTTTTCCCGCCGAGGAACGGCGGATTTCCGATAATCGCATCGAATCCACTCTGCGGCTCTCCGCCGTCATCGAGGCGAAACACTTCCGGGAATTCCAACTCCCAGTGAAACGGCCGAATCCCCTTGGTCCCCGCGTACAGCTTTCGAACTGCTTCCTCGATTTTGGCGTTGCTCTCAAGATCAATCACGCTGCGCACGGTGTTTTCCGTCAGCTCGCGCAAGCCCTGCCGCGCCGCCTCGCGCGCCTTCGGCCTTTCGGCCGAAAAGAACGCTGCGATCACTGTGTCACCAATGCGCCGCAACCATCCGAGATCCTCATCCACCGCCTCCATGTGCTGCTCCAGTTGGGCATAGGGAATCAGGTCACGCGCATCCAGAATCCGCTGGCGGTATTGCCCGATCCTCTGCAGCCGCGCGCGTACCGTGTCCTCAAGAAAGCTCTGTTGCGCGTCCGTCTTGTCCCAGTGAAACGCAGTGATCTGCTTGCGCGAGAGTCCTACGAGCGAGTCGCCCGAGCGCAGTGCGTGGTCAAGAAATGTGAAGGGATGATCCTTGGCCAGCGTGGCCAACCACAGCGACAGCTTGGCCAAGTCGGCCGCCATCGGGTTCTTGTCAACTCCGTAGAGACAGCGTTGCGCAATCTGCCTCTGGGCATAGAGATTCTCATCCTCGTCGGGCGGCACATATGGCAACTCGTTGTGCGCGTGCCAGGCGCGAAGAAGAGCCTCGCCCAGTTGCCGACAGGCCTCCACCAGAAATGCCCCGGAGCCCATGGCCGGATCGCAGACCTTGAGCGCAAGAATCTGCTCGGGCGTTGGATTGTCGCCCAATTGCTTGAGGACCGGTTCCAACGCCGCCTGCACAATGGGGCCAGTGAGCGAGCTGGGCGTGTAATGCGAACCCGAGCGCCTCCGCTCATCGGACGGCTGGAAGATCATGGCGTCTTTGGCGACGATGCCTGGCGTGACTGCCGACGCAATCTTACGTTCCAGGGCGGCCATCAGGTCGTTGATGGCGGCCGCCGATTTCAGCGCCTCGGCGGCCTGGCCGGTCAGCTTCTGGTCGGTCTTCTCGGTGAACCATTTTGCCCTGCTGGCTGGTGTGGTGCGCAACAGTTCCTCAAGGTTAATGGTGGTGGGAGCACCGTGCCGTTTGACTGGCTTGATGGCGATGGATTGTCCCTGGGCCTGGTGCAACTCGAAGCCCATGATGGCCTCGTAGACGCTGCCGATCTGCTCGACGGCCAGCGTCCGGTAGCTGATGCGCTCGCCGTCGAGGAGCATGAGCTTGGAAAGGACGCGGAAGATGACGCCGTCGGGAACGCGAGGAATCTGAACCGGGTCGTTGGCCGTGTGCCGCCCCTCAAGGAAGGGGTAGCGCTCCGGATCGAAGAGGTATCCCTCGCGTGCCGGGATGTGCATCGCGCCATGGCTGCCACCTCTATATATAAGGTGGAAGAGCGTGAGCAATTGTGCCCAGGCGCCGAAGCGCTGATCCATGGTGTCTGGATATTGACCGTCGTCGATGCGGAGCCGCTCGTACAGGCCGGTAATGGAGTAGTAGTTCAGGTAGACGGGATCGTTCGAAAGCAGCCCGCGGTCCTCGGCATAGAGGATGAAGACCATGCGGAGCAGCGTGGTGAGCAGGCCGCGGTAGACGATATCGGGGTCGCGCGCCAGAATCGGGCGCAGCAACTCGCCCTGAGTCTGGTCGTTGGCCGCCTGGAATCCGCGCAGCAGTTCGTAGAGTGCTTCGAGAACCTGACTGGCAAGCTGGGTGGAGACGACATTCTGGAACTTACGGCTGTTGGCCAGCACGGCGGGAAGCCGCTCAGATTTGTCGACGCTATACAGCCGCTCGAAGCCAAGCAGCTCGCGGAAAGCCGCGAAGATGGGCCGGCCGGCGACCGTGACCATCTCCTGCAGCTTGAAAGTGATGTGGCCGCTGAGTTCCTTGTCTGGCGCATACACCAGACGAATCTGGTCGCGATTGACCAACAGGCCGATGGGAACGCGAGTCTGACGGAGCAACCGCTCGAACTTAGCCTGCGGGCTGGCCTGCCAGTGGCGGGCGTCGGTTTCGGGCACGGCATCGAAGTCCGGATTTCCGGCAAGCACCTGGACAAGCAGAATCCATTCGCTAGTACCAGGTGCCGGGTCGAACTCGCGCAGGGCGTAAGTGGGCCGGAGGGTTTCGTTGTATTCGGGGAGCGCGGCTTCAAGCGATTCAGGGAGAGGCTCGGAACCCGGCGCACCGTAGAGGTCGCTGGTTTGCCAGCCGAGGACAGCCTCGGCAAACTCGGGGAAGCTGCCGAGCATGGCGATGGGTTCACCATCTTTATCTTCGAGGAAGTACTCGAGAAATTGGCGGTGCTCCGGTCCCTGGTTGGCATTGATGCGGACATTGGCCTCGAGCATGGCGGGGATGGAGACCACGAGGCCGGAAGGCTGGACGTATCCGAGCCATTCCTGGTGGGCGAGAACTGCGGGGTCCCTGGCCATGGCCTACCTCGTCACCGGCCAGAGATATACGAGGCCGATGGGTTCGATCCGTTTGGCGCGGACCTCGTACTGGTCGCGTATTCGGGCGGGTTCGGTGGTTAATTCCTTATCGAGGGCCCTGAGGCGCTTGTCCCAGTAGCGGCGATTGGATTCGAGCTGACGGGTTTCATCTTCGGTGAAGTTGAGCGTCAGCTGGCGGTTGCGATCATGGTCGCCGATGGTTTTGGTGATGTGCTTCTGCTGCTGCTCCAGGATCGCGCGCATGGCCTTCGATTCCACCTCGCCGCGCTTCTGGAGAAGCGAGATGGCGTCGGCAGCGTATTCTTCAGCCCGGCGATCGAGATGGGGCAGCAGTTCCTGCACGTCATTCGGAGCGGATTCAGCCAACTGGCGGCTAATCACGTCCGGAATCTGCCCCTCGTGCAGATCGAGCAGAGAGGTGTCGAGGAGGGCCAGTGTCTTGTCTTCCCGGTTGCGCGCATACGGCGTTAGAGCTTCCTTGCGCAACGCTGGGTCGACCCAGCGTGCGGTGATGAAGATCAGTTCCTCGTGCAGACGCGCGGCGCCGGGGCCGAAGAGTGCCAGGCGCCCGATGAGCAGGACGCGAGGAACAGCATCGGTGGACTGCGCCAGGCAGGCGCGGGACAGATCGTGGTGGATGAATCCTTGGGATGAAAACCGGGAGAGCAGCCGCTGGACGACCCGCTGCTCCAGGTGAAGCTGGACGACCTCGTCGGTTACGACGCCGGGGTCCTCGAAGACAACTGGGCGGATCGGCGATTCGCGGCGCCACTCCCAGAGCTTCTTTCCCCGCGGTCGCGGCTCCCTGAGGCTATCCATGGTGGACGCCCACGTGGGGTCGGCGCCCTGCCTCTGATCCATGGCTGGGAAGACAAACTTCGAGCCGCTTTCTCCTGGACCGAGGGCCTTGAGCGGCTCCGCGCCGAGAATCTGCAGCGCGCACGATACCGCCGAAGCAAAGTGCGGCTTTGAAAATGCGATCGCCTCCTGGGATGACTCGAGCATGTTGCGCAACTGGTCGACCTGCTTTTTCAGATCTAATTTCCGCTCGCGGCTTGCCTCAAGTTCCTCTTCGACCGCTGCGCGATGCTCGGCGTCGAGATCAAAGGCGTCAATTTCTTTGGCCAGGTCTTCGCTCTGAGCGCGCCGGATGCCGTTCTTCATCAGGACATCCAGACCATCGTCAATGACCCGGGCCAGACTTCCAAGCTCTTCGCGGATGGTCTGGGTCTTGCGGACCAGAGCGCGGAGAACTCGATCTTCAGGCCGCTGAACATAGTAGAAGTAGTGGCAGTAGACCACCTCGCTGGGCTGCAGCTTGCGGTCGATGCGGCCATTCCTCTGCTCAAGCCGGCTGGGATTCCACGGAACATCGAAGTGGAAGAGGTTCCAGCAGTGCGCCTGCAGGTTCAGACCCTCGCGAGCGGCGTCGGTGGCAACCAAGATACGGAGGGGATTTCTGGACGGGGGATAATTGAATGCAGACTTGATTGCTTCTCGTTCATCGTTGGGAGTCGGTCCGTGAAAGACGGCAATGCGATCGTCTGCCCGGTCCGTCCCAGCGATTAACTTGGTCAATTGCTGAACCAGGTATCGCTTTGTGTCGTCGTACTCCGTGAAGATGATGACCCTGATATCGGTCCATTTTGCGCCCGGAGTCTCCAGGTCCGGGCACATGTTTTCGCGAATCCACTCCTCGAGTTTGTTGATTCTGGCATCAGGCTGGGTTCGTGCCGCCTCGGCGATCTCTGACATCTGGTCCAGAAGCGCCTGCTCGTTTTCGAAGAGCTGACGAGCAGTCACCGATTCAGTTGGACCGGAAGTTGCCGCTGAAACCGCGGCGATCTCGGCCTCCTCTTCGGCTGCCTGCTGCGCTTCCGGGAGCGCCGAGCGGTCGTCATCCGCGTCCATGCCGCGCTTGAGAATGTCGAGTCGCAGCGTTTGTCGGTGGGGCAAAGGCTTGGCCGCGGCGTCCCACTGTCTCTGGACAGTCTTCCGATGAACCCTCAAGGTTCGCGAAAATGCCTCCACGGATGAGAAGAGCCTCTGCTGGAGATTGCAGATCAGCAGACCGGAAGCCGACTGAATTCTCCGCGTCTCCTGGATCAACCTTGTCTCGCGCGACTGCCGGTATTGGTCGAGCAGTTCGGCAAGACGAAGCTCGGGCGCATCGGGAGGAAGCCCGTCGATATTGACCTGGACAACTTCCCGCCTGGGAAATCCCCCGACGACTTCGCGCAGATCGTCTTTCAACCTGCGCACCATTACCTCCCGGAGCGACGTTGTCGACACCTTCACTCCGCGGCAGAATCGCTGCGGGTCGAGGATTTCCAGCAGCGCCGAGAAGCTATTTGAATGCCCGTTGTGAGGAGTCGCCGAAAGGAAAAGCCGGTGTTCAAATCGCTGGGCGATGTCACGGACGACCTTCGTGATCTGCGAATCGATCGCGTAACGTTGGCCGCTCGCCGGTGCCGCGTGGTGTGCTTCGTCCAATATCAGCAGCGTCCCCGGGCGAAATGTGTCAAGCCAATCCGCCATCGGACCGGAGTATGACTCGTCAATTAGCAGTCGCTGGGAGACAAGGAACCGGGAATTGGTGGTCCATGGATTGACACCGAAACCGCGCTCCTGCCGAACCCGCTGCACGAAATCCTTGTCCAGGATCTCGAAGTGCAGACCGAATCTGCTATCGAGTTCCTCCTGCCACTGCAGCAGCATCGACGGCGGGCACGCAACTACAATTTCGCGAACCTTCTTCCGAAGTAGCAGTTCGCGGGCAATCAGACCCGCCTCAATCGTCTTTCCGAGCCCAACATCGTCGGCGATAAAGAGGTTGACTCGTGGAAGCTGCAGCGCCTTTCGCAGGGGCTCAAGCTGATAAGCATCCAGGCGGATGCCGGCTCGGAAAGGTGATTGGAGAAGTCGAGGATTCGTCGATGTGACGCAGTTCCAGCGAAGAGAATTCAGATAAGCGGAGAATTGACGGCCTGGATCAAAGCCCCGGCGAGCGATTGAATCCCATGCCTCCTCGGAAAGAATCCGGGCATCCAGCTCTTTGTCCCAAAGGATTTCGAGTGGCTGACCCTGGGCATCGTCATCGATGCACGACAGCCTAACCAGGGTGGAATCCTTCGAATTGACCGGCACTTGAACCTCTTCGGTCAGGAAAAGGCGCTGGCGAACTCCAACAATCTGACCGGGCTGCGGTACCGAGTCGTGTGCAATGGCTGGGTTGCAAATCCGATTGTGGCCGCCCTGGGGATACAAAGATGAGTCTCCAAACTATGCGTGGTTAACGGAAGTTTAGCGCATATGTCCATCCTTCCCTGCCGGCCAGTCCCCTTCTGACTCCCAATAGAGGTCCCGTCCCGGCTCTGGCCGGACCACTTGCCTGGATCTCTGCTGACCCGCTGGCCGAGATCTTCGCGTCTCGGCGTCCACCGCCACCTCATGAAACCGGGAGAGCCATGCTCAATTATGAAGACACTTTTTCAATCCAACTAACAGCCTGCTGCCCGTCCTGTCACCTCTCTCAGTACGCAACTGCCTCCGGTCACAATGTCGCAGGGACGAGATGCAGACGTTGCGGACAGCCCCTCGGGATCGTCTATTACCGACTTCGAGCTACCTCCCAGACAGGCAGTCCAGTTCCGAATCGAAGGTCGATTCGAGAGTCAGTCGGGGCGTTTATCCGACGCTTGCGGATGCGACGCCACATCTCGCAGGGTGTACTTGCGCGCCAAATCGGGGTGCACCGAACAGCTATCACCCGTGCCGAAGGCGGACAGATTTCTAATCTCGCGCTGTTGTTTAGGGCTGCTTCCGCGCTGGACCTTGAGATCGATCAGATAATTGTCAGGGTTCGCGATCGTCAACCTAAGGTCGATTCCCGTTCGAGAATCAAAGATTGACCTTCATCCCTGCACCGCTCGGGGTGTGCGAAATGGTGCACATTCCCTTCGTAACGAGCTGGGAGTTGAGCTGAGATTCAGTGCCATCATCGGGACTGGGTCGGAAATTCCGAACACCCGACCCCGAGAGGACCAAGCAGATGGAACTGATGAAAGACTCACAACCGACGATCCGGAAAGCAACGGATGGGGAGAATTGCGCACCGAGTAAGCTCCAACTCCAGCTGGCATCTGGCATCATCGACCAAATAATTGAAGCGAACGGAGGCCGCGAAGCAGCCGATGCATTTTGGGACGACGATTCATTCGACGTGCTGAATGACTTTGACACAGACCTGGAGTTCGACGATCCAGACGCGGAGACGGTGCCCGAGATGGCACTGATCATGCACAATATCTCGCCATGCTAAGCGAGCTAAATCCCGTTGCGGTCATCGCCATTGCCGTCTTCTCGGCGTGCTTTGCGGGTCTCATCTCCTGCCTGCTGGCCGCTCCCAGGCAGGATTGCTTCTTCCTGAGGTGGCACCCGGAGACCAGACTCTTGGCCCTAATTGTCACGCCATTTTTGCTAATCCTGTGGCCTCTGGTCTTGTTTTACTGGCTAATGCACAAGGGGATCTTGCCAGATGATCCGGATTTTTACGACGACTAGGGACAACTGGATGATCGAACTACGGGATGAAATCATGGCTGCCGAAGCCGGGATTGCCACACGAAATTGCGACATTAGCTTGGTCTTTGATTGACCTGCGGGCTTTGGCGCAACCCAGGAAGAATTCCATGAACCAGCATGATTCCCAGATCTGCGCTTCCGCATAACTCCGATTGGCTGCGTGAATAGGCTCCGAACGGCAGAGCAAGGGGCCAATAGAATCGGGAGGCGGATGCTGGGAAGTTGACGGCAAAGCAAGAGATTGGCCTGTATCCAACTCCGGATATCGTACGGAAATAATGTGATATCCGTACGTGTACAGTACGCGAAACGTACGAATTTTCAAAGATGGATTTTGGAGCAATAAAGATCCAAGAACCATCCTGTAAGTTACTTTTTCTCTTATAGTTGCGAATTGCACTTCAACTGGGAAGCCGAGCATGATTGTGCTGACATACCCCCTTTTAGACCACCTTTTCCCCTTGCCATCTGGACGTTCCCCCGAAATCTCCCTCACGCCGGTAGATTGCGCGACCGGGAAAGACACTCAACTCCGCAAAGATCCACGCCGAGGCCAGCTCTAAATCGCAGAACTCCGTACTGGACTACGTAGCATCAGCTCGGCAAAGATCCCAACTGCAAAGTGCTTCGCGCCGCACTGTCAATCTGCATCTCGATCGCGAATTGCACCGGCTGGGACAGAGAAGCGTGACTTATTCTCGAGATAGCACCTTGTCCGCCGGTGGCTTTTTTGCTTTTACTCTGAAACAAAGAATCTCAATTTCCTTCTGCCTCAACATCAAGTCGAAACAAAATCACGTTAGATTTGCCGGACTTCGCGGCATCGACCGGCGGTATTGCAACCTGATCGACGGCCATCCACGGAGCAATAGCTTGCCGAATTGTGCATCAGATGCATGGAATTCCCGAGCAACTCTCTGCGGTATTCGACTGCGCAATGATTCCGAATATCGATTGAATTTCCGCTCGATCAATGCTCCTATTTGCCAGCTTGCGCAGAATGGACCGGGATAAGGCTGCTCCTCCGTTGCACCCCGATCGACCACAATGACGGACTGGAGTGTTTAGTTCTGCGATTGCGAACCAGCCGCGAGTTGACCAGGCTTACATGTCGGCTCATCCGGAGTGGTACGCGCGGGATTCGAGTCTGAGCTGAACAGCGGTTGCATGCAGCACCGTAGCACGTGACAGACCGCGTATTCTGGCTGGGGATTGCGGGCGCATAAATGGATAGAGATCAAGAGAGACTGCGAGCGAGCGTGACAGTCTGGGCCCGGAAGACCCTTAATCCCTCGATCAACCGCCGGACCGGGCGGCGCCAATTATTGCGGCTGAATTCCTGACCAGCACCAGGACCGTTACCATTTTGCCGTCCCTCAGCGCAGTTGTTTCCCCCGGAGCTAAGTGCCGCGGCTCTGATTACAGTTCGGATTTGCCCGGTCGGACCTGCTACCGCTGGTGGTCAATGATGCAAGGTCTCCGGCTTTTCAAGCTCCTGGCGTTGACGCTAGACACCTCTGATTCTGGGATTGAGCGCACTAGTGCCGCATGCACAAACGGTCGGTACTCGCATTCAACTCCCCAATAAGAGGGTAGAGAACCCATGAATCCTAATCAGTATCTGACCAAGTTCATCGCGGAGCTGGAGCATCTGGTGGACCACTTGGCACGCGCCATTTCATCTCGACGACCCTCTCTGGCCAACTCGATGTGCGCCTTGGCGCTGGCGATTGGTACTGGGCGGCGGAGGTCACGCTGGCCGACGATCCGGTCAATGCGGCACAAGATGTGTCCAGGGCGGAGAGGTATTTTCCCACCGAAATTTGACTGCGTCCGGGCACGAACCGTGTCCGCACTAACTGCCGGGGATCAGATAGTCCTGCTGCTCTCGGCAATGATCCGGGGAAAAGCAACCCACCAGGAGCCTCTAGGACGCGTTGTTGGGGGGCCGGGCATGCTTAGGTATCAACTCGAATCCGCCAGCAATCCTGCCCTCGACGTGCGGTCGATTGCTCGGGGATGACCGGTCCAATGGTTCGGATCCACTGTTCCCATCACAATCTGTCGGTTGAATTGGCCATTGGCTGCGGCAAGCCAGACAGCCGTATTGCCTCCGACAGCCCGTTATGAATCGGCCACCATTGGAGGAATCATGAACGAAGAAGCGATCAGCATCATGGTCATCGCACACATGGATTCCGACGGTTATACCGACGTACCGCCGCCATTAATCACACCAGAGATCGAGCAATCACTCTTGGAACATGGCTATGCAGTCGCGAAATCTGACGCCACATGGGTGAACGGGTGGCGGGTATTTTCTCCCCGAGCCGTTCGCGCCGGGCATTATCGATCCTATATTCCGCCGTCAAACTTCACCCGGGTGGCATCACCGGGCGTGCGCATACCGGCCATCGATGAAATTGAGGGTGTCGAGGGGTCTGAGTCCATTATCGAAGTGCTGCTCAGAATGCGCGGCAAACCGCGGGGGGATTAGCCCGGTGCGAATCAGGCGGCGCGGAGCGAGAAGCCTCCGGGAGAAGAACGCGGGGGGCAGACAGCGAATTTCTGACCAGTTCCTTCTACGCTTGAGGCTTTGCCCGGTACTTTCTTTAAACTCTGGTCGATTCTGCTCGGCAAGCCTGGATTTTGGTTTGCTCCACTTTTACTCTTAATCTTGCAGCAATGGAGTTTCTGACTCTTCCTCAATGGGACTCTTTGTTGAAGAGGACTTGCTGGCCACGCCCTTAGGGGAAAAGTGAAGGCTGATTCGATGCATTTCGATAGGAACAACGTTATATTGCCGGAAGAATTCGCGCGGGCAATTCCCGGACCGATAATACGCAGCGTTGGCTTATCCTCGCGCGTATACGATCTTTGTTCTGTCACCGGGGATCTTCGGCGCTTTCGAGAATTGACCCGGGTCTGCTTTGCAGAAGTGACCCACCTGTCCGGTAATCAAGCTTGCAACTGAGGCTCTGCGCAGGGGGTGGGGATGATGG
>JAJXZK010000282.1 GCA_021780095.1 Acidobacteriota bacterium
TTGGCCGTGAATTTCGCAATGACCTCGGGCTGGGGCTCGCCGCCCTTCGTGGGTAGGTCGAAGTAGAGCGGCGGGTTCTTCGGATCGGGGGCCCACGCCGCAGCCGTCGCAAAGATCGCGGCGCCGAACCCCGGCGACTCTGCTGCCAGTTCGGATGGCGATTTCGCTGCGGCAACCTTCTTTTCGTTGGCGATGGCGCGCTCCTTCATTTGATCGGCCGGCCCAGGGCCGCCACCGGCCATAGGCGAAAGGCAACACGGACTCATGATGTAGAGAGCACCGAAGACGTCAGGATGCTTCATGCCGATGCGCGACGCGCCGTAGCCGCCCATCGAGTGACCGACCAATCCTCTGCTCTGCCGATCCGGAATAGTGCGGTAGTGCGCGTCGATGTAGGCAACAACATCGTGCGCCACATAGTTCTCAAAATCACCGGTCGTGGCCGAGCTTGAATACATTGAACCGTTGTAAATCGTCTTCGAATCGGGCAGGACGACGATCATCTCTTTCGAGCCCTGCGCGAACGCGCCCTCGATGGTCTGCGGCACGTGAATCTCGTGGGTCCACTGCTCTGCCCCGATGGAATAACCGTGCAGCGCGTACACTACGGGGTAGCGGCGCTTCTTGTCTTTTTCGTAGCTCGGCGGAAGGAAGACAAAGGCCTCGCGATCGACTGCATCGCCTTCGAGATTTCCTTCCAGTGCTGCGCCGTGAATCTTGATGTGCTCGACACTCACAGGTTTTGCGCCGGGAACGGGGCCGGGCACGATGGTTTGCACCTGGGCTCGGAGTTGAACAAAGGGCACGATCGCCATCGCGAACGCACAGGCAAGGATCGTTTTCGTTCTTTTCATCAGGTCCTCTTTCAACCGGAGCTACTGGACCGGGTAGGAGTAAATGTTCACGCTGAACGGGCGAACGGTCACGGTGTCAGGCAGGGAGCCGAGCGACTGTTCCTCGACCTGCACCTCGGGCGTCTTGTCCACCTGCACTGTCGCATCGATCTTGTCGGGAGCCATGCGCCACAGCTTACCGGCACTTGCGAGCCTCGTTCCGTTAACGGTGAGCTGAATGCTCTGCTCGGAGTCGGAAGGATTGAGCACTGCAATGGTCAGCGACTTGCGATCTTCGCTGAATGCCGCCACGACATCGAGCGGATACGTCGGACTCCCCGGGTTGACTGCCGGCTGGTCGCCACCCGCCGGGAAAGCCGGCTTGGGTTGAGGAGAGTCGCCTGTGACCTCGACGGGAATCGTGCCGAAGTGATCGCGATACATTTTGAACAACATTCCAGTTGGATTGAGAATTGCCTCGGTTCTGTTTTCGCTCATCATCGCAGTCGCAAAGGTGAACGCACCCATCTGAAAAATATCGGAGTGGCGAAACATCTCATGGAACGCCCACGCGTAGGCGGGCACTGTTTTGTAGGAATTGGGACCGCCGCCAAAGTATGCCCACTCATCAATGGCAATCGGGACGGGCTTGGCACGCAGCGCGGGGATCCGCTTCAGGTATTCCTGGTAGTGTTCATACTTCGCGCGAACCTGCACCGCCGGAGCGCGCTGCCATTCGATGAACGAAAGCGGCGGATCGATGGGCACCTTCTTCTGCAGCTTCATGTCGGTATGCTGCGTGCCCGATGCATAGTAGTGCTCGCTGACCATATCAATGTTGTCGAGACAGTTGAGCAGCATCTGGCCTGTCCAGTCGGCTGCAGATAAGTAGTCGGGCACGTACTGGCCGTTGATGCGGCGCGCCTGGTCTGCGCCTTCCATCACATCGGGCATTGCCCCGCCTGCAATCAACTTGATGGAAGGATCAACCTTGCGCATCTCTTTGGCGAAGAGATTGTGCTTGAGTTCGAACTGCGGCAACGACATGGCGCCCATCTGGTAGTCGCCCCACGGTTCATTGCCCACGCCCCAGAACTTGACGCCGTACGGCTGAGGGTGGCCATTCTCCGCGCGCCATTTGCCCATGGGCGTCGTAGCCGCGCCGTTCGTGTATTCCACCAGTTCGCGCGCCGACCATGCATCTCCGAACCCTGCGTTCACCGTGATGTAGGGTTCAACGCCGAGCAGCCTGCAAAGTGTCAGAAACTCATCCGTGCCCACATCATTGGGCTGCACTGCCGACCAGACCGGATCGAAGATGGGCGGCCGCTTGTCAATGTCGCCTACCCCATAGCGCCACTCGTACGACGAAACGAAATTCCCGCCCGGAAACCGCAGCACGCCGAAGCGCAACTGTTTGAGCGCGGCAATCACCTCGGCACGGAATCCATCGATATTGTCCGCAGGCATCAATGAAATTGCCCCCACGTGCAATGAGCCTGAGCCCGTGCCCGTGACCTCAAGCGTCGCTTCGTCACTGTCGGCCGCCGCGGTAAAGTGCAGCGGAAATTTCCGGTAGGCCGTTCCAATCGGATGGATCGTGATTACCTGGCGATCGCCAGTTTCTTTTCCCCAGATGAGCGCAACCTTGACCGTCGCGCCGGGACTGCCGGCCAGGATGATGCGCCCCGTATAGGCTCTGCCCTTCCGGACAGCGATCCCGGATTCGCTCAGCCCATGGGCTTCTTTCGCGTCCAGCGTGACAAGCGGAGTGTGGTCCCCGGTATAGGGCGCCATCGTATCCATTGTGACGACGGAGTCGCCGCCAACCGGCGCCCACCAGCGCGTGGGAGTCCGCCGAAACCGTGGATTGCCTCCGGCATTTGCAAGCACCGGCGGAGGCGAGGGAGCGCTGGATGCAACTGGATAGAAGAATTTGCGGTCCACCAGCATCTCGGCCCAGACGCCGGTGTTCACGATGTCACCGCCGTGCTCGAGAAACTGGCCGTAAATGTTCCTGGAGATTGGGGCGTTCGTCTTCGATGCGTTAATCGTGGCATTTATCGGATGCGGCTGAGAGAATGCCGGTGACGACACTAATACCGCAGCAATCAGCGCAGTCGCCGAGTTCGTGTGAGCGCGGGAAATTGCAGCGACCCACCGCCTCAACCCAGGAGCAGATTTCCGTAAGCGAACCGCACCAGGACCCAAGCAAGGCATGCTTCCTCCATGCACCGTCAGTAAACGTTTTTCTACGAGCTCGCGCCGACTGCCGGAAATAGCGACGCGCGAGGCTTTCAAAAACGAAACCACCTGACTATACAAGGGACGAAATCAGAAAAACAAGTCAATAAATCGCTTTATTTTGGAGGGTTCTCTGATATACGATTCCGGATGCTTCCATTTCCCTCCGGATATGTGGCGTGGAAACCTCTACCGTTCACCGAGGTGCATGATGCGAACAATCGGAATTGCGATGTTGTTGTGTGTGAGCCTCTGCTTTGCTCAGGACTCGACGAGTAATTTCAAGCCGGCCTCGTCCAACGTGCTTGATGCCCGGTTCCCGCAGGTCGATAGCAATTCCCGTGTCCAGATTCGCTTTAAGGCGCCCGATGCGACGAAGGTGAAGATCAATTTCTGGAGCGGCGAGAAAGCCGACATGCAGAAGCAGCCGGATGGCTTCTGGAGCTTCACTTCCAAACCGATGGCGCCCGGCCTTCATTACTACACGGTCGTCGTTGATGGCGCCGAGGTTAGCGATCCCGGAAGCACGGCCTATTTCGGAGGCAGCAAATGGGCGAGCGCCGTCGAAGTCCCCGAAGCGGGCGCAGATTACTACCTTCCCAAGGATGTGCCGCACGGCCAGGTACGCCAGATCTGGTACCACTCCACCGTGACGGGCACATGGCGCGACGCCTTCGTGTATCTGCCGCCGGATTACGACACGTCGAAGTCACGCTATCCCGTCCTCTACCTCCAGCACGGCGGGGGCGAGGATGAAACCGGCTGGATTCGTCAAGGCAAGGCAAATTTCATTCTCGACAACCTGATCGCCAGCGGCAGCACCAAGCCGATGATCATCGTCATGGCGAATGGTTATGCCAGCCGTGCCGGCTATGTCGTACCCGACCTCTCGGGCAAGCCGTTTCTTGGGCCTGAGTTCATAAAAGTGATGCAAGAGAGGATGGGCGCGTTCGAAGACGATATGACGCAGGTGCTGATCCCATTTGTCGATAAGACATTCCGCACCATCCCTGATCGCGATCACCGCGCTATGGCCGGGCTCTCCATGGGCGGTATGGAGACATTTCAGGTGACCTTCAATCACCTAGACCTCTTCTCTTACATCGGCGGGTTCAGTGGCGCTGGCAATCCTTTCCTGACGGGGACCAGGTTTGACGTGAAGACCGCATACAACGGAGCCATGGCGGACCCATCGGCATTCGCGAAGCGCGTACACCTGCTGTGGATCGGCGTAGGCACGAAGGAGCCTGAGCGCATGAAGTCTGGATTGGAGAGCCTGCATACCGCGCTGGAAGAAGGTGGTGTGAAGCATGTCTTTTACGAGTCGCCCGGCACCGATCACGAATGGCAGACCTGGCGGCGCGATCTGAAAGACTTCGCGCCGAGGCTCTTCCAGTCAACGGCAAGCTCGCGATAACGACCCGAGAATCCAACACGGACGGGAGCAGCGAAGTGATCAGGCCAGCCATGCTGAATAGAGCGACAAGGAGCCACTGAGGATATGCAAAGAAGGAAATTTTGCAAGTTTCTTGCAATGACAGCCGCGTCCACTAGCCTTCCTTCCTATGCCTGGAGGTCGCCCGGCAGTCAATCCGACTCGCCGGCGGGATTCAATCATTACACGCAAGACTACGCTGCGTTCTGTGCGTTGCCGCCGGAAGAGCGAGTCTTCTATAAGGTGAGCGATGGCAAGATTATCCCGACGAAGTTGGACGAATCTACGTGGCAGCAGCCTGCCTGGAATTACGCTCCCGCTCCCTCGCAGATCGCAGGCGGCATGTGGGACGACGTGCCCCTGCAGTCGCCGATTCCCAATCTTGCCGGAGATGGTCCATTCAGGCCCACGTGGGATTCATTGCTAGCGTACGAGGCGCCGGAGTGGTATCGCGATGCCAAATTCGGCATCTGGGCTCACTGGAGTCCGCAGTGCGTCGCGGAAGCCGGAGACTGGTACGCTCGCAATATTTATGTCGAAGGCCAGCGGCAGTATCAATATCACCTCGACCATTACGGGCCGGCATCGCGTTTCGGATACAAGGACCTTTGCGCACAGTGGACGCTGCTCAATTGGGATGCCGATGAGTTGATCGCGCGCTACAAGAAGGCCGGAGCCAGAATCTTCGTCGCGCTGGCCAATCACCATTGCAACTTCGATGCCTGGGATTCGAAGCACCATCCGTGGAATTCAGCAGCCATAGGTCCGCATCGGGATGTGGTCGGCACATGGGCAGCCGCGGCCCGGAAGCAGGGATTGCGATTCGGCGTAACCGTGCATCAGGCTCGCAACTGGTGGTGGTTCCAGCCTTCGCACGGTGCAGACAAAACTGGACCGCTGGCCGGCGTTCCGTACGATGGCGCTCTTACTGAGGCGCAGGGCAAGGGACAGTGGTGGGAGGGGCTCGATCCGCAGCGCCTCTACTGCGTAAAACATCCCGGCGACGCTTTACCGGATGTTTCGTACGTGAAGAACTTCTACGACAGAACCCGCGACTTGATCGATCAACACAATCCCGATCTGTTGTACTTCGACGACTCCCTGCTTCCGCTTGGATGGGCTGGAATGAACATCGGCGCGTACTTCTACAACAACAGCCTGAAGAGGAACGCTGGCAAGATGGACGCCGTCCTCAATGTCAAGGATGTTCCAGAGCGGCTTGTGAAAGCAGTGGTTGCCGACTACGAGCGCGGCTTGACCGCCGACATCATGAAATATCCGTGGCAGTCGGAGACCTGCATCGGCGCATGGCACTACCTGCGCTTCCTATATGAGAAGCCAGGCGAGTACGGCGGCTATTTGCAGCCGCGCGATGTGATTCACTGGCTAGTCGATACGGTGAGCAAGAATGGCACCTTCATTCTCAACGTGCCCGGCAGACCCGACGGCACCATCGACAGCAAAGAGATCGCCGTGCTCGACGGCATTACCTCTTGGATGGAGGTCAACGGCGAAGCCATCTATGAGACACGCCCATGGAAGATTTCTGGCGAAGGCCCCAACGTGGTCAAGGCCGGTTCGTTCCAGGGTGAGAGCGTAAACAAGTTAAGCGAAAAGGACATTCGCTTCACGCGAAACAAAGCGAACAATGTTCTCTATGCCATCGTGCTCGGCTGGCCGACAGAGTCGATCATGGTGCGGTCGCTCGGACTCTCGGCCGCAACAAGCCCCGGAAAGATTACCCGCGTCGAACTTTTGGGAACTGGGGCAAGAGTTGATTGGAAACAGCAGCCAGATGCTCTTCGCGTGGAGCTACCCAAGAACTATCGCCCCAAGGCGGATTATGCAGCGGCTCTCAAACTGAGTCTGTCGTGAGATATGGCTCTCGATGACTCCTGCATGTGGATGAACTCATGAATCGTCGCACGTTTCTTATTTCCTCGGGCATCGCTGGCATCGGTGCCCTGGTTTCGACCTCTGCAACCGGCACTACCGCAGGGCTGGGGTCCGCCGAAAGCTTCACATGGAATGCCGGTCAACTGCAGTTCCACTTTTCCGTTGCGGATGGGAAGCTCAGACAGCATCTAATCTTGCCTGTTGGTGTCGAGCCTTTTAATGAATCGCTGCAGTGGGCGGGAGTAGAGTCAGCCCTTCTCTGCAGCGGCGAAGATTCCCCCGATTCAGGAATGAAACAGTCTGGCGGATCTCCCGGCCAGCGCATGAAGTTTGTCGCAAAAGATGAACAGCAAAGCGATCGCGGAAAAACTCTGGTGCTGCGGCACACGGATGCGGACCTGCATCTGGATCTTCAGTCCCACTACGAAGCATTCGAAGGACTGCCCATCGTAAGACGGCATGTCGAGATCAGTAATGCGGGCAACGTGTCGGTTGGAATCGAGTACATCAGCTCCGCCATGCTCCACGCTTTGGCAGATCCAGTCCACTACGACAGTGAACTGAGAATCTGGCTTGCGTATAACAGTTGGATGGCAGAAGGCCAGTGGCACAGCTTTCGGCCATCGGAACTCGGCTTTGTGGAGAATATGCGCACAAGCTGGTCACAGGCATCGGCAGCGAGTGTCGGAAGCTGGTCCACGGAAAAGTATCTCCCCATGGCTGTCGTCGAGAACACCAAACTTGGTGTCGCGTGGTTTTGGCAGATCGAACACAACGGATCGTGGTATTGGGAAGTATCGAATCTTGCAGAGAGAGGCATTCGCGCCTCCGACGTTTACGCCTATCTTGGAGGCCCCGATCAACTCCATTCCCAGGCGTGGAAGAATCTGGATCCCGGCAAGGCATACAAGACGGTGCCTGTCGCAATCGGCTGCGTCCGCGGTGGATTCCAGGAAGCCGTGCAGGCGCTGACCAGTTATCGAGAGCAGATCTGTGTGCGGAAGCGCCCGGCACAGCGCCTCGCCTGCCCCGTCATCTTCAACGACTACATGAATTGCCTTTGGGGCGATCCGACCGAAGAGAAAGAGCTCCCCCTCATCGATGCTGCCGCTGAAGCCGGTTGCGAGTACTTCGTGATCGATGCCGGTTGGTACGCGGAGCGGAACGAGGACTGGTCGTCGACGGTCGGGGCTTGGCAGCCCTCGAAAACACGATGGCCGCGCGGCATCCGCTTTGTGCTCGATCGGATTCGCGAAAAGGGAATGGTTCCGGGCCTCTGGCTCGAGCCCGAGGTGTCGGGCAAGCATTCTGTGCTAGTTCAAAAGCCGGACAGCTGGTTCTTCATGCGACATGGCCAGAGGGTCATTAAGAACTCCCGCCTCCTCCTCGACTTTCGCAATCCCGAAGTGCGCGGTTATCTCGATAGCGTCGTTGACCGGCTGGTAAAGGAGTACGGAGTCGGCTACATCAAGATGGACTACAACACCGATACGCTGGAAGGCACTGCGCAGAATGCCGACAGCCTGGGCCAGGGGCTGCTCGAACATAACCGCGCCGTTCTGAGTTGGCTCGATGGCCTGCTCGATCGATATCCAGAGCTTGTGATCGAAAACTGCGGAAGCGGTGGGGGACGCATGGATTACGGCATGCTTTCACACGCGCAGCTTCAGTCCTGCACGGATCAGGAGGAGTACCTCCGTCTTCCGGCAATCGCGACAGGCGCATCCGCAGGTGTAGCTCCATCGCAACTCGCGATCTGGTCCTATCCTCGTCAGGGAGCCGATGCCGATCAGGCGAGCTTCAACATGGTCACTGCGATGCTGCTGCGCATCCATCAGAGCGGGCATCTGGCCCACCTCGATGCACCTGCCGCGGCACAGGTGAAAGAAGGCATTCGCGTCTATAAGGAAATCATCCGGGAACACATCCCCGACGCCGTCCCGTTTTACCCACTCGGCATGCCCAGCGTCACCAACGACATAGACCCAATTGCTCTCGGCATACGATCGACGAAGCGCTCTTTTCTTGCGGTCTGGCGAATCGACGGGGATGCGGAAGTTCGTTTGCAGGTCAGCAAGCCTGCCGAGATTCTCTATCCGAGGGATCTCGGAATCACAATCAGTCAGACCGGCGAAGAGTGCATCGTAGTTTTTCCACGACCAAGGATGGGATGCATTCTCTCTTTTTAAAACCCAGCACACTTCGCGTAAACAGAGCTATTTGATGGGTGTGAAGTCATGCTGAATCGCGTTCATTCTTCTCTTTGAATCGGTCCATAAAAATCAGACACGCTGAAGGGATCTTCCAAAGTCTTGCGTGAATCGTTGCCAACGAGCCGTGCTATGTCTCAGGGGTGCGGCGGCTGGAAACGTAGTTTCGCGATCTGGCTAATTGACCTCACCACGGAACTCTGGATCGTTAATCGGCACCACAATGGCTTCGATTCGTCAAAAGCTTCTTCACAAAATTTCGAGACAGAGCCAACTCTCTAAGCCGCGTGAAAACTTTGCCGTCATCGAACTCAACGATGCCAGCATTGCGGGAGATTTCGCCGTGTGGTCCTCGCTATCGGGCGGATACAAACTAAAAGTTGGGCTTGAGAGTGGAAGGTATTATCGAGGGGCTACGACTGGGACAACTCAATTTTTAACGATCCCAGCACCCAATACTTGAGGGGAGTCATTTACTTCAGCCTGGGCGATTATGAGTCACGGAAGTTCATCTTCAACCCCAACTTCAGATCGCAATCAACACGATGATTTCGAAGTCGGCCAATATGCAGCATAAGGCATCTGTATCTCGACTGCTGCCTGCAAGGCTTAGCCCTCATCGAGGATGGGTTTTTGCGATGAACCAAGAATAGGCAAAGAAGGATGGGCTTCTGTGGAGTTATTTGTTTGCGGGGGTATCGGTTGAAACAGAGTTGCAACTGTTGCCTTGCAACACAGATCTGCAAAGTGGCCAAGCTTCCTTATCAAGTTGCAGTCTACGTCCGCCAGCCCAATGAACCTGCTTCCTCTGATGTGAGATTCAGGAGATAGAAGAAGCCATCATTGCATTCGATGTGTCCAAGGACATCCCGTACGTCTGATCCGCTGGGCAGGAGAGGATTCATCGCCTGAGTCAACGCACATTCATCGGCAAACAGGCGTTTGTGACGCTCCTTCGGCGTTGTACGGCGAGACTTCCATAGTTCGATACGAGCGATATACCGGCGCGACTTACCTGATTCTTGGGCGCAGGAGAGGTGTATCAGAAAGCGGCGCCTGCGCGGTGTGTGATCGAGTTTGCGTAAGTTCTGGCTCATCAAAATGAAGAAACGGCGCGCTGTCGAAGCACCATCCGGTTAAGCGCAAAGCGGTTGTAGCGTTGCGCGACAATGCACGGAAGATTGGCGGCTAGGGCATACGCTGACATCACCCAACACGCCCATGGCGGATTCCAAAGAAAAAACAGAGGCAGACACGCGAGCATGCACCAGTGAGCAGTTTCAGCACGACGAGTCTCAAGCAGAAAGAGCTGCAGATACTCCGCATCCCGCGCTGACAATCGCTTCTTCGCAAATCCCCCGAACCATGGTGCTCCATCCGGCAGCAGGGGTTTCCATCGACGAATGCCGAACCAGTTCAGATAGAGTCGGCCGTCACCCTCCCAGCGCCGCGGAGCCGTCAGCCAGGAATCACAGGCAAAGATGTTTGGCGGAAGGTGAACGGATGCATAGCCAATGGCGAGATGCACCACTGGCCAGCCCAGTATGTTCACCGACCAGACCAGCGCGTTCATACTTCTCTTCCCCTCCAGATGGTCTTCTGTCCAGTAGCTCGGCGCATGGCTGATCGGGCGAAGAGAATGCAGTAATAGGCAAGCGGGAGCGGATAGAGCAGACACGTGTGCAGTCTGTAGTTCCCGAGTTGCCGTCCCAGCCAGTACGTCTGCCCTCCTAGCAGCAGGTAAGCGAGGAGGAAATATGTCGGGAAGCTCGACCAGGAAATTACGACCAGAAACGCTGCCATCCACAGCGATGAAATCCAAACAGCGGAAAAGGCAAGCACCTTGTCGCCTGAGGCCGTTGCGCCATGCACAAAAGCCTTGGTCCAGCTATCTGACATCTGCCTGCAGCCTTCGGGAAACATGCGCATTTG
Source organism: Acidobacteriota bacterium (assembly GCA_021780095.1). Next base: position 10,551 of record JAJXZK010000282.1, read on the forward strand.
CAGCGTATTGCGACCCCCCAGGCACATCGTGCGCTGCCCGGCCTCGGCGAGCAGACTAGCGAGATTGAGGTTTTCCAACACGAAACCGCGAACAGCTGCATGTCCGTTCACGGCAAAGTAAGTTTGTCTGGGAATAAGCAGGGACTGGCCGAAGAGGCGCGCCCTCGAAAGCGCACCGAAGCCGCCCGCACCGGCGGCCATCTGAAGGAAGAAGAACAGCGACCACTGCTCATATGCTGCCTGCATCACGTGATACGGAAGCAAGGAGATTGCTAGCCTCTGGTCTCCTTCGCGCAGCCATCGTGCAACCAGCCTGTTAAGACCACCGTGCGCGAAGTACGTATCCGCATCCAGGAACAGCAGAAGCTCGCCCGATGCCTGTTGTGCGCCCTGGTAGCAGGCCCATGCCTTGCCCGTCCATCCAGCGGGCAGCGGTTCCGCACTGATTACTGTCGCGCCCGATACCCGTGCAATCTCCGCTGTATGATCGCTCGAATGATCGTCGACGACTAACACCTCGACGGTCAGCGATGCAGATGCCGATAGCGATCGAAGCAGTCGCGGCAGATTAGCTTCTTCATTCCGTGCGGGAATAATGACAGACACGCTTACCGCAGCATCCGGCAGAGCGGCAGGGCACGTGGGTATGTGCCACAGCAGAAGCAAACCTGCAGCCAGTCCTACAATGCCCAGCAATGTCGCAAGAATCATTACGCTTCGGCTTCCGCTTGCTTCGCGATCATCCGCGCTACATGTTGTCCGCTCAGCGCAACCATGGGCATTCCCGCACCCGGGTTCACGCTTCCGCCTACAAAGAACAGGTTGCTGAATTCTGTGCTTTGCTTCGGAGCCTTGAATGCGAAGTTTCTGGTGCGATCACATATCACTCCGTAAATCGATCCGCGATTGGATGCATAACGGGCTTCAATGTCGAGCGGTGTCCAGAAGTCCTCAACAACGATGTGCTTACGCAGGTCTTTCAATCCCATGCGCTCCAGCTTGTCGATGCAGACTTCCTTGAGTGCGACGTAGTCCTCCCGCGTATAGGGATTCTGCTCGTCAATGGGGGGAATATGGGGAAGTATTTTGATGTTGTCGCAGCCTTCCGGCGCCTGCGTGCGATCCGTCCTGGTCGGCGCTACAACATAAAGCGTTGGATCGTCCGGCAGCTGCTTGTTGCGAAACACGCGCCGAAAATGCCGGTGCAGATCTTTCGAATAGAAGAAGTTGTGGTGCGCAAGCTGCGGATAGACGCGATCCAGTCCAAGGTGAACTACAATTCCCGAGCACGCAGGCCCAAAGCGTTTCAGCTTCTTCATGACGCCTGCCGGCGCGCCAAGCAGCTTCTTCATCGCAGGAATCACTTCCATGTTGGAGACCACGTAGTCTGCCTTGATCGCCACCATGGCCCCCGTCGCATCCTTTGCCTGTACGCCTATGACTCGCTGGCCGATGCGCTCGATTTGAACGACCTCATGCCCGAGCCGCACGTCGACGCCGGTCTCCTCAAGACGCCTTCTGTACGCGCGTGCAAGTTCGTAGAGACCTCCTGCGACATACCACAGCCCATATTCCATCTGGATGTTGGGCATCAGATTCATGAATGCGGGAGACTCCATCGCGCTTGAGCCCACATACTTGATGAAGTACTCAAAAACGTCGCGCAAGTATCGATTGCTAATGCGCTTGTAGATACTGCCTGACATTGATCGCATGTAATCCAGGTCGCGCGCATCCCGCCACCCGTAGAAACGCAGGAACTGTCGAAACGTATCCAGGCCTTCATTGAGATAGCCATTCTCAACAATCTCGTACTGCCGCCGCGAGTACGCGAGGAATTCGGCGTACTCGTCGTAAACGTGCGGCCCGAAGCGTGCTAGCTCCGTCCGCATCATTTCGGCGTCTTCCCACAGGTCCAGAACCATTCCGTCTTCGAAAAAGTTGCGCCACTGTGGATCGAGCCTTTGCAGACGGATGTAGTCCTCGAGGCGCTTACCATCACCCTCAAACACCGGGCGGAAGAATTGCGGCAAGGTGAAGATAGATGGTCCAAGATCGAAGCTGAATCCCGCCACCTGCAACTGGTTGAGCTTGCCGCCCACGTGCTGGTTCTTCTCAAGGAGAGTTACCTTGAAGCCTTTACGTGCAAGCATGATGGCTGCGGACATGCCGCCAAGCCCGGCTCCGATGACGACGACGCTTTTGTCTTTTCCTGCGGATCTCATAGTCCCTTTACGATGTTGATCGTGATGCTCGCGCCGGTGCGTCCCAACTCAAAAGCACAGTCTGCAAAGCGTGGTGGTCCAAAGCGCCCTTTCGGATTGTTCGAAGCTCCAACCGGTTCGCGCGGAATACCAATAATGTTGTGATCCAATTTGTGGTTGCCGTTGAGGTCCTCATACACACTCACGGCATACGTGCCGGGAGGCAGATCCATTTCAAACCTCATTTGGTTCGAATGCCCGGAAATCGGCACAAATCCGTGACGAAATGCCTTCGCTTTCTCGCCAGGAAACCCATCACCTGATGCAAAGACGAGATAGACGAGATCACCATGCGCGTCCGGGGTCAAATGTACATCTACATTGAGTCGCGATTCGTGCTGAGGCTGTGCCGTTGCCACGAACGGCAAGAGCACCGCAATTAGAAGGCATGGAAGAACTCGAACAAGGTATGCGAATACACCACCCATCCCGTGCCGAATCCGGATCAGTTGTGACAGCTGTGTTCGCGTCCGGCTGCTGAAAGGGAACCAGTTTATTTGCGTGGCACTCCGATCGCTTGCGTGCATCACCGTCTTGATCCGCGAGAAAGTGCGTAGTCCCTCCGGGCCATGGTAGCGGCCATATCCGCTTCTTCCATTCCCCCCAAAGGGCGCATAGGGATTCGCGATCACCCGAATGACATCGTTGATTGCACAACTCCCCGCCGCAATCTGCTTGGCGACGCGCCTGGCCCTTGCACTGTTCCGTGACCATACGCTACTGCTGAGCGCAAACGGGCTGGCATTCGCCATTGCAATTGCTTCAGCCTCCTCGCGAAAGCGGGTAACAATCAGTGCAGGCCCAAACGACTCTTCCGTCAGGAGCCGGGCATCCGCCGGCACATCGGTCAGCAGCACTGGCCCACCAGCTAGGTTCTCTTCGCGCGGGAAGCACAGCACAGCGCCCCGATCGAGCGCATCGTGCACCTGTGCAGTGTGCAAGGAAAGAGCCCTCGACGAGAGCGGGCAGAAATCTGCGTCAGGCTTCTCCCCAACGCGGAGCTCCGCGATCCTTGCCTTCAGCTTCGTTAGAAACGTGTCAAAGATCGTCTCCTGCACATACACCCGTTTCACCGCTACGCACACGCGTCCAGCATTTGAGAAGGCACCGTAAGTGATTCCCTCCACGGCGCGC
>JAJXZK010000132.1 GCA_021780095.1 Acidobacteriota bacterium
GGCCGAGTATAAATGGCTTGGCCGCTTCGATCGCGTGCTCAACTGCGTTTCCGCCGTAGGTTTCTCCGATGCCGGTGATTCCTTCATCGGTTGAGACTTCAATGATTGCCCGAGTGGTTCCGGTCTCTACGCCCATGCTCCAGCGCAGCGGGGCTTCCATTGGCACGGTTACAGGAGTGACGTGAATATCGGTGACTTTCAAAATCTAATTATCCTTGTCATTTCGATTGAGAAACGTAGATAGATTTATGAAGTAGTCTGAAGTTCTGTATTCCAAGGTTGATCCCATTGACAACTCCAATTCAAGATTAACTGTTGGACAATCCCTGTCAAGCGAAAATGGTGAGTGACAGGTTCATAAGCTTAGATTAAGATCCTAACTTGAGTTAAGGCTCTGTCGTTACTCTAATGAAACATGAAAGACGTGGCGATGTTCATGTCGCTTTCTGGAACTGGTTGCTCCTTGATGTCCAACCCATCCAATGTGATTGGAGGGAGAGTGCGAGCATGGACCTTGTTGCTGTTTTTCTGGCTGATCTGCCCGAAGGCCTACGGTGCAGTTCCCAAAAAGCCGCTGCTGGTGATGGACGATCAGTTGATGACCGCGCTTGGCAGCAGGGTACCTGCGGAGTTCGATGTGGTGGCGAAAAGCGAAATTACGCCGGAAAGAATTTTGCGGCAGGTCTCCGGCGGAGGCGGACTGGTGTGGATCGGTAAACCCGATCGGCTTCCGCCCCAGCTATGGGTTGGGCGCTTCCGTCTGGCCACGCTGCCTCTGTCTATTTCCATTGCCTCCGATTCTCCGCTCCCGCTTTCAACTCTGCCTTTTCGCAAGGCTGCGGTTTCATCGCTCTACATCAAGCCCGCCAAAGAAGGCATGATGCACAATGTAAACGAGGAGCCCCGAGCAGACCTCCTGCCCGTGTTCGCAGCCTCGGATCGTTTTGGTCGAATTGTCGGCTATGCCGGAGCCTTGATGCGGTACTACGCGCCTTCTCTTGCGGGCCATCGCTTCGCTGGCAGCGATTGTTTCTTCTTCGCGTTCGACCATCCGGAGAACGCAATGGGTACAAGTGGATGGGCGGAACTGCTTGATCGGCTTGCAAACCACTTCGAAAGCCATCTCCAGATCGTAAGGGTTCAGACCGGGTATGCTTCGTACCGGTCCGGCGAACGGGTCCAGGTTCGCGCGACGGTCGCCAATTACCGGCAGCATGCGGCCTCGGTCGAGTTGCATTTTTCGTTAAAGGGGCCCGGAGAAAAGAGCTTCCATGAGTTCACAGTGGAACGGCGGGTCCCGGACGGTAATGACAAAGCGGAGGTTCTAACAGACTTCGTCGCTGGACAACGTCCAGGTTTATCGACCATCCGCGTTGAAGCCTGGCAGGATCTGAGGCATGCGGAAGAGCCCGGTCTTCAAGGCCATCCGGTCTCTCTTGATCGCGAGGACATCGGCGTTGTTGTTGTCGGTCAATCTCTGCATACTCCGGAGATCATCAACGTGCAGGGCCTCGACATACGCATCGATGGCAAAGAGGGTTTCTGGGCAGGAACGAATTACTTCCCATCCAGCTCCTGGTGGGAATGGCTGTGGCGAGATTTTCGGCCTTTCCAGGCGGCGCAGGACTTCCGCTCGATGAGGCGCACCGGATATCGGATTGTTCGCATCTGGGTTGACCCTAGGCTCGACGAGGAGACAATGCGGGGTTTGGATGCCGCGGTCTATCTGGCGGCTCAGCAGGGAATCGTGCTCGATGTCTGCGTCTTTACACAATGGGTACGCACGCTGGGGTTTGAACGTCCGAATGGCGAGCATGTTCGTTTTGACTATCGCGATCCTCCTGATTTCAATATCTACGGGATTTCTTTGCGCCATATCGATCTTCAGAGGGAATATGTCGCCACGCTGGCAAGGCGCTGGAGGCGTGTCGGCAACATTATCTACGATCTGGCAAATGAAACCTATGTCAGGAACCCGGATCGGGATCAGATCGATCCCCAATTGCTTCGTGACAACCAAATTCCATCGCGGCAAGGAACGGAGCGAGATACGCTTCTCTTCAGTGCGTGGGCACGCGAGATGCGGATGGCGATCCGTGAGGCGGGGGCAACACAGATTATCGTGCCCGGTTATATGTTTACAGTATCCGATGGCGGCGACAACTACTTGGGAAATCGCGATGCCGCAATTGAGCCGTGGCATAGCTACGCCTCGTTTCAAGCCACCGCAGCCACGCTCTCTTATGAAGACCCAACCTGTTCCCATCGCCCGGTGCTGCTCGAAGAATTCGGTCAAGCAGGCTGGAACTCTGCGCGGCATTACGACGCAATGGCGCAGGCGGCTCTTGCGGCGGGTGCGGCTGGCGCAATGTCCTGGGAATGGGGTGTGCGTTGGTTGGCGCCGGAACTTTCCTTTGAGTCGCTGCCGCTAAGAGATTTTTTGAACGTGCCCCCGGATCCACGCTTCTTCGCCGCCGTGCGCGGCGTAGCGGAGGATTGGCCCACTCGATCCACTGGAATCAACCCCTCTCCCGACGGCTTCCTCTATGGATCTATCTATTCCGGCACTCCCTTTCCCGCGGCGGCAGCGGTTGACCTTGGCCGCCTCGGGCTCATGGGAGAAGGTATGGAAGCAGCGGCTGGGCAGGAAAGCCTGTATGTCGTCATCCCCTCCGCGCCGCAGTCGACGGCCGCCGCAATCGACAAAACTAGCAAGTTAGTCGCATGGCTCATGGAGAAGCATGTGGCATTCGGAGTTTTGCAGCAGAATTGCCTGGGAGCGCTCCCCAGCGGGGCCCACACACTTGTGGTTCCGGTGAAGTTGACGGGAGAAACTGACGCCCGTTTGGCACAAATCCGCCGTTCGGGCGTTTCCATCATCGACCTTACCAGTTCCGAGGGAGCGAACCAGCCGTGGGACAACACGCCTGCGATCCAGCATATTCCCGTCACTCCATCGAACGTCAATCTATTGGTGCGGGATGTGGCCGACGGCCGCCTATATACGTTGCAAAGCAGAACGCCGGTACCTTCGGTTCGCTTGTCGATCGAACATGGCGTCGAAATGAGACTGGGATTGACGGACTTCGCCGCTGTGCGCCAGCACGGAACGGCAGTCGACTGGATCGAAGCATCGGGCAATGTAAGCCGCAATGGTTCGCCCATTTGTTCGATTGAAAAAGGCGGCGCGATTCTGGCCTCCGAACACGGTCTCGATCTTGCAACCGCACCCAGCGTTCGCGTGTTAGCCACGGAAGCCACAGCAATTCATTTCCCAAGAAAGATTTTATCCATCGCAATTTTTAAACAGGACCAGCCAGTGCCCGTCGTTATCGAACGGCCAAAGAACAGCTCAGTGCTCAACGTGGACAGCGAACTGGTCCCCTATGTTATCGAGGTTAGATTTTGAGTGAGAATGGAACGTCAAAGAATGCGTCTGGCGAGGGAGGGAATGAGTTGACAACAGCAACAATGCAATGGACCAAGTCGCGCGAGATGCTTGAGCGTGCACGGCAATCGCTCGCGGG
>JAJXZK010000257.1 GCA_021780095.1 Acidobacteriota bacterium
TGTGGTCTGAGTTGAGCTGGGCGCTAGCTTCGATTACGTGATGGATGATAGCTTTCCCCACCTGATCGTGGGGATGGGCCTTGCCGGCGTAGACGATCTGGATGCCGCCATATTCCTCCGCCAATCGACTGAGGCGGGCCGGATCCGCAAACAGCATATCCGCGCGTTTGTATGCAGCGGCGCGGCGGGCAAATCCGATGGTGAACTTGTCTTCTTGGAGAGTAACGCCGACGCGTTCTCGAACTGTATCGATGAGCTTGCGCTTGGCGTCCAGGTGGCGGTTACGAATCTCGCTGGGAGCGATACCGATGGCGAAGCGGAGATAGAGATTATCGCGGCGCCAGCTTGAAACTTTCTCGTCGAGTAATGCCTGCAGGGAGGGCTGAATCCAGGTGGCCGCATGGACTCCGTTGGTAATTGCATGCACGGAGTACTCGGGGAACATTTCGCGCGATACGCGGCCGTGTTGCATGGCGACGCCGTTGATATAGCGAGAAAAGCGAAGCGCGACGTAGGTCATGTTCAACATCCCGTCGTGACAACAGCCAAACCTTTCGAGTGCCTCGGTCCGTACTTCGCCCAGCACCTCTCGCGCCTGATCGAGCGAAAACCGGTCATGGCCGGCAGGAACCGGGGTGTGGGTGGTAAAGACACAGCGGGCGCGAACCGCATCCAGGTCATCCTGGCTCGCATCCAGCAGATTGCCATCGGCGACCTGCTGCTCCAGAAGGCCGATGGTCAGCAGCGAGGCATGACCTTCATTCATGTGATAGACGGCAGGCTGGCAGCCCAAGGCCGTGAGGATTTCGATTCCGCCAATGCCGAGAACTGTCTCCTGACAGAGTCGGTAGAATGTATCGCCGCCGTAGAGGTGGTCGGTTAGTTGACGATCCCAACCGTCATTGGGATCAAAATCGGTGTCGAGGAAAATCACGGGGACAACGTGGCCGTCCGTGCCCACAATGTCTTTGCGCCATGCGCGAACCATTACGGGACGGCCTTGAATGGTAATGGCAGCCAAGGGCTCAAGCGGCTGCAGAAGAGCCTCAGGCTTCCAAGGCTCGTCTTCTTCGACTTGCACGCCGTCGCCATTCAAGTGCTGGCGGAAATATCCTTTGCGGTGCAGGAGCGTGACTGCTGCCAGAGGGAGGCCAGTATCGGCAGCCGATCGCAGCGTGTCCCCCGCCAGAACTCCCAAGCCGCCGCTATAGGTAGGCATGTCGGGAGCGACTGCAATTTCCATTGAGAAATAAGCGATTTGAATTCGCTTCCAAGCGTCGCGAGATGTCTCTGACGCCAAATCCGGTTGGCCGTTGATTGCCATTCAACCTCTGTTTCCCAGGAGTAGAGTTTATATTTGTTCTCCCAGCGGGAGACAGACCCAAATACGAATCGCGTCGGAGCAGCATCGGTCAGCCCAAGTTCCCACGAGGCGGTTGAACTGCCGCGAAACGACTCTACTTGTGCGATGCCTCCGACAAGGATCGCTACATGGAATATTACCAGTGGCCCCGCAGAACATGAATATTTAGTAGGGCACACTGGCCGGAATTGGCTCGTGCTGTTGCGGAAGGGAGTTTGACAATTGGTCTAGATTGCAGAGTCAACGGAAGTTAGAATTTCGTGGCCTGCGGCCTCGAGTCGTTCCCAGATGGCATTGATCCAGACCAGATGTTCGGATTTCATGAGGACAGAACGAAGACATTGCACAGTAGTCTCCTGGGCCACCCTGGTAGATGTAGGCCAGGTGTTTTCAGGGAAATAGGATCGAGGAAGATGTACCAACGCCAGGTGCAGGTTCCGTCGGGCTGCGGCGTCGAAGAGCGCGCGTGCGCGGGCAGAGCTTTCCTCTGGAGTGGACCCGCGGACCGTCCACACCACAATATCCAGCTGCGGGGAAATCGGGGCGACAAACATGGCGGAGGCACGAATGCGGCTATAGAGCTGGATTGTTGCCGCCCGGCAGGACTGCAACATTCCAGCAAATTCCCCGCCTCGGTGTAGGGGCAACGCGCGTTGTGTTGCCCAGAGAGCCACGGCCGAAGCACCAGCACGAGAACATTCCAGAGTGATTTCGCCGAGGTGCAATTCGTCCGAGGTGAAGTAGGTATATGGAGAATCGTGCTTGTAAAAGCGTCCGACCGAGGGATCGCGAAACATGACGCACCCGCACCCGTAGGGTTGAAGGCCATGTTTGTGGGGATCGATGACGATCGAATCAACTGCGGTCAGGGCGGCAAACGAATTCGCCGCCTCTGCGTCTAAATTTGTAGCCAGGGTGAAATAGCCGCCGTACGCGGCGTCCGCGTGGATGCGAAATCCATGGCGGTCGCGCAAGGCCAGGATTTCTGGTAGCGGATCGATAGCTCCCAGAGCGGTGGTTCCAACAGTCACGACGACCGTGCCGACGTCGCCCTTTTGAATCCGGGACTCGAGAACGTTAAGGTCGAGTCTGCCACGACGGTCGGTCGCGACAGAGTCAAAGGAGAGCTTTAGAACACCGCTGATGCGGTGGTGGGTATAGTGAGCTTGGTCAGAGGCGAGAATTGTTTTGTCTGGATGGAGCTGCCCGGCGATCCAAAGCGCTTCCAGATTGGCAAATGTGCCGCCGCTGGTGAGATGACCGAGGTGGGTGGTCCATCCGATCATTGTCGCAAGCCCTTGCACGGCCTCCATTTCCATCCGCGAGCTGGCGCGGCCTCCATCGAGAGCATGGTTGTTGGGGTTGATCCAGGTCGCAAGCGCGTAGGCGGCTCGTGCGACAGGATGGGGCGGCTTCAGCATCTGGCCGGCATACAGGGGGTGGAAATAGGGGTAATTCTCACGGAGGCGGGTTGCCGTTTCCTGAATCACATCCAGCATGGCGGCGTCATCAATGGAAGGCGAGTCACTCGCGGGCAGAGTCGAGAAGGCTTCTGCGAGAGTTGGAAGAGCTCGTTGAATCCAGGCGAGCGATCGCTCTTCGAATTTCATTTCGTCAGCTAGCATAATGCATTCGGGTCAAGGTGGTTGTCCTGGCAACCCATGGCCGGAAACGACGGAAAGGACAGGCTGTTGCTAACCCGCATTTTTTTCTTGCATTTGGCGAAAATCTGGTACACTGGCTGTGCGTTCGAATAGAACCGGGCAGTTGTAGACTTTGCCCCAAAGCACAAGATTCTGCTAGTAGTCGCTCCGATTCCCTTCAGCGTAATTCAAATCGATTAGGAAATAAGATTCAAATGGAACAAGGCACAGTAAAGTGGTTTAACGACGCGAAGGGCTTTGGCTTTATCTCGCGCCAGAATGGCGAAGATGTTTTTGTGCATTACTCTGCGATCAATTCAAACGGATTTAAGAGTTTGCAAGAAGGCCAAGCCGTGCAATTCAACGTTGTGAAGGGACCGAAGGGCTGGCAGGCTGCTGATGTTCAGCCGCTGTAGGAGCGAGCGCTAGGTTATCGACAAAAAAGGCAGAGGAGAAATCCTCCGCCTTTTTTGTTTTCGAGGCGATGTTCGCGTCCAGTTTTCGGGATCAGCAAGTGGCCAATTGGTTTTTGCCAGGCTGCAGCTTGAGTGCCGCAAACTGGCGCAGTCGCGTCTCTGTTTAACAGGCAATCAGTTCTATCTCCACCAGGGCATCCTTTGGGAGTCGCGCGACCTCCACGGTTGAGCGGGCGGGGGCGGGTCCGTTCTGGGTCTGAAGATATTCCGCATAAGTCGCGTTCATGGCTGCGAAGTCCGCCATGTCCTTCAAGAAGACGGTCGTCTTGACAACACGCGAAAAATCCAGTCCGGCGGCCGCGAGAACTGCTCGCAAATTTTTCAGGACGCGATGGGTTTGATCTTCAATGCCCCCTGAAACCAATTGCCCTGTGGCGGGATCGATGGCTACCTGTCCTGAAGTGAATACCATGTTGCCGACGCGAATGGCCTGGGAGTAGGGCCCGATGGCGGCGGGCGCCTCGGCTGTATGAATTGCAGCTTTCGTGTTAGTCATTGCCATTCCTATCCTTCCTGAATTCTGCGAAATTGTAGCCGTAGTTAATCCAGGCGTAAAAGTTGCAGAATGTCCGGAACGGGCATCGGATTTCTACGTATCTTGTGACGGGAAACCATCTCGTAAGTCTAATAGATTTATGCGGAGAATCATGAACCCTTCGATTCGGAGTTCGTTAATCGTGGCGAGCTTTCTGACGGTCTGCGTTTCGCCTGACCGGGGATGGTCGCAGGGGGGCTCTCGGGAGCGCGCGGCAAGCCCTTCTAGATTTAACGTTGCTGAAGCGTCGTTGACAAAATTCGACTGGAATGCGCCGCTTCCCTCGGCGGTTGAGCTGAAGCAGCGGGTGCTGGAAAACCTGAAGAAGTCGCAGGCGGAACAGGAACGGTACGTCTGCAAAACGACAAATGAAAGCGACCAGACAGATAAAAACGGCACCGTAATACACCGGCATGTAAAACAGTACGACATGTTTTTTGTAAACGGACAGGAAATTGATGAAATTACGAGCAAAGACGGGAAGCCGCTGACGGAAGCCCAGAAAAATAAGGAGTCGGAGCGCGTTCAAAAGCAGATTAAGAAGGACTCTGATGAGAAGTATGTTGCCAAGCAGAATGCCGAAGACGAAAAAATGTACGACACCGCGTTGCGTATGTTGCGCTATACGAACGGGCACAGGATCCACGTGCAAGGACGTCCGACGCTTGTTTACGACTTGAGTGGCGATCCCAACGTACATCCCAAGGGGCTACAGGAGACGTTTTTGCACGACATGACAGGAACGATCCAGGTGGATGAACTCAGCGGGGAACTGGCTGACCTGAATGTTCGTTTGGACCACGATTTGAAGGTGGGCGGAGGACTGCTCGCAAGTCTGCACAAAGGATTTTGGATTCACCTACAACAACAGCGCTATCCAGATGGTGTGTGGCTAATGGAGTTGGTGGAAGGGAATGGAGACGCGCGCGCGGCGCTGTTTTTTCATCCGTACTTCAAGTTCAAACAGTCGATGAATGGTTGCGCGATGACGAATGTGACGACCAGCCAAGGTGCAACGACATTGGCAAAGTAATGACTACGATACGGCCAGTGGGGAATGCCTTTAATCCGATCGCAAATCGAATTCTTCACCTCATTAAGGATGAGGTGCGCGGCAGGCAAAAGTCATAGTTTTTGCTGGCGCTGGACGTCACGGACTCCGGGAAGACGTCGTAGCCCGTTCATGAGTCGGAGCAAGTGACCTACGTCGTAGGCGTCGACTACGAACTCAACGAGCGCTTCTGCTTCTGTGCCGGCTTTGGTTTCAACAGCGCGGATATTGGTTCCGTCGTCTGAAATCACGGCGGTCATTTCACGAAGCATGCCCGCGCGGTCGTCGCAATAGACAATCATCTTGACTGGATATGTCGCGCGTTGCGGAGTATCTTCTTCATCCTTCATATTCGCCCATTCGACAGCAATTCTGCGGTCCGACTCGTACAGAAGATTTTGCACGTTAGGGCAATTGCGTGCGTGAACAGCGACGCCTTTGCCTCGAGTGACGTAGCCGACAATTTCTTCGCCGCGAATCGGATTGCAACATCGGGCTCGATACACGAGCAGGTCGTTTTGGCCTTCGACGGTGAGCGAGTCAGAGCCTTTGCCGAAGAAAACGCGCTTCACGGCATCCGACATGCCAGGCGCGGACTCGACCTCTGGTTGCTGGGTACTTGTCGCACCTGGTACGAGGCGATTCAGAGCCTGACGCGCTGAAAACTTTCCAAATCCTATGCTGGCGAGCAAATCGACGGAGTTTGCCAGGCCGTAGTCCGCAGCCGCCCTGGCGTGGTCGGCGTCGGTAAGTTGGGCCAAGGAGATTTTGTATTTGCGAGCTTCGCGGTCAAGCAGTTTGCGGCCAATTTCGATGGCGCGTTCACGCTGATGCTCATTCAGCCAGTGTTTGATTTTATTGCGAGCGCGCGAACTCTTGGCAAATGTAAGCCAATCCCGGCTGGGTGTATGGCCGTTTTGAGTGAGAATTTCGACGATATCGCCGTTGCGCAGGCGCGACCTGAGCGGGACCATTCGACCGTTGACTTTCGCGCCGGTGCATGTATTCCCCACCTCTGTGTGAATGGAGTAGGCGAAATCAATGGGAGTCGCTTCTTTCGGGAGGACGACTACCTTGCCCTTGGGAGTGAAGGTATAAACCTCTTCCGGATACAGATCAATCTTGAGAGTCGAAAGAAATTCGTTCGGATCGGTCATGTCGCGCTGCCACTCGACAATTTGGCGGACCCAGGCCAGACGTTGCTCGTCCTTTGCGTTGACCGGTGAACCGCCGGCCTTGTATTTCCAATGCGCAGCGATGCCTTCTTCGGCGACGCGATGCATTTCTTCCGTGCGAATCTGGACTTCAAACTGATGGCCACCCTCCGCCATCACGGTGGTGTGCAGCGACTGATAGAGATTGGGACGCGGCATCGCAATGAAATCCTTGATACGACCGGGGACGGGGCGCCAGATGCTATGAATCAAGCCGAAGACGGCGTAGCAATCCTGCACGCTTTGGGTAATGACGCGGACTGCGAGGAGATCGTATACCTGGTCGACGGTGATGCGCTGCCGTTGCAGCTTCTGATAGATGGAGTACAGCCGCTTGATGCGCCAGTCAACACGGGCGGTGATGTTATGTTCGACGAGGCGCTCGTGCAGGATGGCATCAATATTGCGTAGAAACTGTTCCCCTTGCTGCCGGTGCGCTTCGACAGCGGAACTGATCTGGTCATGGCCGACGGGATCGACATAACGAAATGACAAATCCTCAAGTTCACTGCGAACTTTGCCCATGCCGAGACGGTGAGCGAGGGGGGCATAGATGTCGAGGGTCTCTCGAGAGATGGCTTGTTGGCGTTCCGGCTGGAGATGTTCCAGCGTGCGCATGTTGTGAAGACGGTCCGCAAGTTTGATGAGCACAACGCGCACGTCGGACACCATGGCGAGGAGCATTTTTCGCACATTTTCGGCTTGGCGATCCTCACGATTGGCAAATTGGATCTTGTCGATTTTGGTGACGCCATCGACAATGTGGGCCACCTGTTCGCCGAAGATTTCAGCAATTTCGCGGCTGGTCACGGGGGTGTCTTCGACAGCGTCGTGGAGCAGGCCAGCGGCAATGGCGGTGGAATCCAGCTTCATCTCCGCTAAGACCCGGGCCACTTCAAGGGGGTGCAGGGCGAAGGGATCGCCAGATGCGCGTTTTTGGCCAGCGTGATGCTTCAGGCAAAATTCGTAGGCATGTTGAATGATGGCAATGTCGTCGCTGGGGCGATTTTTGCGCACAGTCGTAAGCAACATCTCAAAGGTTTCGGCGAGTTGTTGCTTCTCGGCATCTGGGGATGCCGCAGCCGTGTGCGCAGTGGCCATAATTGATTTTATGTTATGTAGGCAGATTTACGGCACATGAAGTGCACTCAATGGCGATGATGGGGTCTGGAATGTGCGAAGATGACCACTCAGGAGAGGGAGTATGGTGCCAAAGGCAACTCGAGCGAATGCTTCGGGCGACGGCGACCCGTTCAAGGAGACCAAAAAAGAGGTGGGGCCTGCCGCTAAGCATACGGCAAAAACTGAATCGGATTTGGAAACAAGCCCCTGGCCTATCGCCAGGATCAGTCGGCGCGCGGCGGCCCGTGTGCGAGCCGGCCATCCGTGGGTATACCGATCGGACGTGGAAGAGACGATCGCGGAGTCGGGTCAAGACAGGGTGGCGTCGGGTTCGCTAGTTAGAGTGGTTGAGGAGAGAGGTGCGGCGCTTGGCACCGCGATGTACAGCGATGCCTCGCTCATCACGCTGCGAATGGTGACGCAAGATTTGATCGCCGACCGCGGCGACTTCCTAGAGTTAGTCCGCCGCCGATTGAGAAGGGCCGTTCACCTGCGACTGGACGGATTGCAGGAGTTGACCGGGACCAACGCCTGCAGGCTGGTGTTTGGGGAAGCGGACGAGCTGCCGGGGATCGTTGCGGACCGCTATGGCGAACTTGTGATTTTGCAGTTGCTGACACAAGGGACGCACATTGCTGACGTGCGGGCTGTGGCTGTCGATGTCTTTCGTGAAATGTTGGAGCCGGAGACGATTCTGGAACGGCCGGATGCGCGCATTCGTGAACTGGAGCAGTTGGAGGCACCGTCGACGGAGCCACTCTACGCGCGGAAGGCAGAGAAGCCGATGTTGGCGACGGTTTTTGAGTTGAATGGACTGCACTTCCATTACGACGGAAACGCGGGACAAAAGACCGGGGCATTTTTAGACCAGCGAGAGAATTACATGGCGGCGGAATCGCATGCGCGCGGCCGAGCGCTGGATATTTGTACGTATCAGGGAGGGTTCGCACTGCATCTGGCTCGTCGCTGTTCGCAGGTGACCGGGGTGGATGCGTCCAGGGCTGCCCTAGAAGTGGCGGAGAAAAATCTGAATGTGAACCGGGATCAACTGGCGGGACAGGGAAGTGGCGTGGAATGGATCGAGGCCAACGCGTTCGATCTCCTTCGAGATTGGAGCGATGCCGGTGAGGAGTTCGACACGATCGTGTTGGATCCACCGGCGTTTGCGAAGTCAAAACGGGCAGTGGAAGGTGCATTGAGAGGCTACAAGGAGATGAACTTGCGAGCGTTGAAGATGCTGCGACCGGCAGGGAAATTAGTGACGTGCTCTTGCTCGCATCATGTACCGCTGATGGAATTTCAAGCGGCTGTGGCGGAAGCGGCGAGCGATGCGGGCAAGCGGGTGCGGTTGCTGGAAATTCGAGGAGCGGCATTCGATCATCCTGCTATTTTGACAATCCCCGAAACGCAGTATTTGAAATGCCTGGTTTGCGAAGTTGATTAGACAAGGCCGGCCCGTGATTGATGGGCATGGATTGCGGCGCTGATCTCCAGGGCAACGGCAAGAGCGGTACGACCATCCTGGGCTGTAACTTCGGGCGCGGAACGTCCTCGAATGGAACGGAGGAAAGACTCCAACTCGAAACGTAACGGCTCGCCGGAGGAGATCTCAAGCTTGCGCATTGCGAACCCGGGTATGGGATGACCCGGTTCTACGGGCTGGAATGTGACGGCAGACAAATCCGGAGAGGTGGGTTGTCGCAATTCCAGCGCCTGCAGGGCTGGGACGTCAATGCAAAGAACATCCTGGCGCGCGTAATCTACGGAGACGTATTGATGCGGCTGAAAGAAGCGGATCTTTCGTACGCGCTCCGTGCTAACGCGGCTGGCGGTGAAATTGGCGACACAGCCGGATTCAAATTCGATGCGAACATTTGCAATATCGATTTTTGACGAAAGAATTGGAAGGCCGACGGCATGGAGCTCGCGAATGGGTGATTGGGTCCAGCTGAGGACGATATCGAGGTCGTGGATCATGAGATCGAGGACAACGTCAACGTCGAGTGATCGAGGAGTAAAAACACTAAGCCGGTGGACCTCAAAAAAAAGCGGTTGATGGAGAATGGAACAAACCGCTCGAACCGCTGGATTGAATCGTTCGAGGTGGCCGACCTGAACGATGCGATTATGACGATGTGCCAGGGCAATCAACTCGTCTGCTTGTTGGAGGGTTGCGGTGAAAGGTTTTTCTATCAAAAGGTCGACACCCGCCGATAAAAGCTCCGACGCTACGGAGGCGTGGGCTGATGTTGGAACGGCGACCGACGCTGCATCGGGAAGCTTTATGGAACGGAGCATTTCCGATGTAGAGGTGTAGACAGGAACGCAATATTCCGCCGCGAGTTTGATCGCCGCGGAGGAATCCGGTTCGACGATCCCGGCGAGACAGACTGGAGCCCCTGCATCTTCGAGTGCTCGCCAGATGCGCAGATGATTCCGGCCAAAGACTCCAGCGCCGACCACGACGATTCGAGATGAGGGAAGACCGGGCAAGCGGCGCAGCTACTTTCCTTCGACTGCGCGAAGACAGCGGGTATAGAGTTCCAGCAAGTGGCCGACCTGATCTTCAGCCTTGGGGTTGCCGGCGGCAACAAACCCAGCTGTCGGCGCGCTGGGACGTCCAACACTGGCAGTGACGGCAACGAACTTTAAGAGATCTAATGCGATGTCCTCATTACGGCGGGCACCCATGCCAACGGGGAGTTGTTCCATATGCAATGATTCCTCCAAAAAGTGATGCTAGCAGATCACGAGGAAGGATGAGAGGCGGTGGATACACTTTGCAGGGTTGGGGGCGCCCACGGGTGCTTTAAAACTCGGAAAGAACGTAACAGACGCGGCCCACGATGCGATCAGCAGGTTGCTCGTTGGGGGCCAAGGCGATGAGGAGTACCGGAATATGCTGGTTGCGAGGACGGAGTATGAGGCGGTCTGCCTCATACTCCAGGAAACATAAGTGCAGGGCATCCGACCCGCGTACGGCGTAGACGGTGGGAGGGTGGAGGCGGTAAGGGGTGAGGGAATTGTAGTGGCGGTCGATGACAACGATAAAGTGCTGGCGTAGAAGAGGCTCCATCGCAGCTGCCTGAATGGCGTCTACGCGAACGGCGACGAAGCGCTGCCAAAGGTCTCTGCCAGGGAGAGGGTGAGCACGGGAAGAGTGGATGACGGCATCGGGAACCTCAATAGTGTCGATAGTTTCTGGGGATTGAACGCGGGCGGAGGAGGATGCGGCCGTATGTGTAACGACGGCCACGGTTTGCGTTAGGGAGATGCTTCGTGGAGGGGCTGGGAGGGCTGGCAGTAAGTCTGGGGGCAACAAATCAATAATCGATAGCTTTTGGGCGGCGAGTACGCGATCCAGGCCTTCGAGACTGAGGGAACGTTTTCGATTGAGGAAGTTGGAAATATGTGCCTGCTGGAAATCTGTAGCGCGGGCAAGAGTGGAGCCGGTCAGGAGTCCGCGCTCGATTCTGCGAAGGATTTCCAGTCGAAGATTCTCATGAAGCGTTTCAAACTTCATATCTTTACTATAACACTGAGATATATAAAACATCTAGATATATCTATAAGAAATTAAGTTTGGTGACAGGATATTGCAAAATTATGCCCATAGCGGGAAAGAATAATATCTAAAAGACATTTACATCTTGACATATTTTTTCCGCCCTAGTATTACAAACTGACTCTCTCGGTAGTAGAGAGACACACACTGTTGGCCTTCCATTCTCCCAAATCCAGGTCATCACGATGAAGTGTCCTCGGTTCGCCTTGCTGCCCCACCCTTGGGCGACGGTGATCACTTCAATAGCAGCCGATTGAGTTGCACTCGGCTTCGCACCGGCGAGAGAAGTTTGCTTGCCGGGATCGACGCACGTTCAGGGAGCGATTGTTCCTGATCGCCAGTTGCGGGGGTGCATTTCAAGCAGCAGTGTCATTCACGCAGAAGACGTGCCTGTTGGGCTAATGCCGAACCAAAGAGTTCTGCGGCCAAGCAGTCTTCGCAACCGCTCCCTTCGGACCAAGAAGATATGAGTCCTTAAGGGGAGCATTGAATTTTTTGCCTTGGAGATCATTACGTCATGAGCCAATCTTGCTTACACCTGAAAGTCTGTGAGGGTTGCGGCCGTCTTTGGTTGCGCAATCACACAGTCAGCGAAGTTTACTGCCGTCAATGCACGGTTCATTTTTCGGACTTCCCTGCGCCGCGCAGTCGCAGACCAAAAGGGCGCCCGCGCAAGGGTGGGCATCTAGCGTCGATGCATGCACTTGAAGGGGGTTTGCGATGAGTGCGGCCCTCCCTTTATACGACTTGCAGGCCTCCGAGCAGGTTCGACTTGTTCCGATGCAAGCTCGATCGACGCAAATGCATGCAGGAAAGACGAAAATACAACCCAAGCCTGAACTGGCGTTCTACAGGAAGTACACCGAAGCAATGTTAAGACGATATGTGCGGCTATCTCTTACCGTTGGGAGAATGCCTGCGCTACTTGGTCATGATGCCTTTCGAGGAAAGATGAGTACCTATCGGGTGACGAGTTTTGAAGACTCTGTGATTTTTGTGTATGACGTGGAGAAATGTTTGAAGAAGCTGGATGAGTTTTCGCAAGAACTGATTCGGCGGATTGCGCTCCAAGAATATACGCAAGGCGAAGCAGCCGGATTGTTACGGGTGAGTCTGCGAACCATTGTACGAAGATATGGAGAAGCGATCGATTCGCTGACCCACATCTTCCTCGAAAATCGCCTTCTGAATGTAGACCCGATGGGCGAGTCAAGCACATCACGACAATAGGTTTGGTAAATTGTTGATAACACAGGAGATGGCAGGGAAGTGTGATGGCGTGCGATTATACTTTCCTCTGTTAGCCTTAAGTCACGGTGAGAGAAGAAAATCGGATGGAGGATCGATGACATCAGTGGGGCTGATTTCGCCATCGCCATCCGCTAGCTTTAAGACAGCAATTTAGGTTGAATTTGACACGAACAAAGATAAAGGGGCGACCAGCGATGGTAGTCTCTTTATCTTTTTCGCGTCTGGGACAGGTGGAATGGCGTGTCGAAGGAAAGGTCGAGCCGACGGGCTCCTATCAAGAATCAAGTCGCTCGAAACAGAGAGCGAGTCGGCCCTGGCGCTCAGAATACTGATGCAAAGGCGATTTTGGAGATGCAAGATGGGTATCGGGAGCTTGCCCGGTCCCGGGTCCTTGCTGCGTGGCCACAGATTCTGCAAGGGCTGATCGAAAAGGCAATTGGCGGCGGAATTCAGCACACCAAACTACTAATGGATCTATGCGAATTGGCCACGAAAGAGCCATATCGTTCCGACGAAGATCCCAACGAACAGCTTTGCGACGCCTTGCTCAATAATCTACGATTGCGGCCACCGGAGTGAGTGCGGAAAACGCGGCGCGGACGGCACACATTTGAGGTACGAACTGAGGGGACAAAGATGAGAGAGACAAGACAGCATCGAGATCGATCCATAAGGGCCGGGCTGCAACATGTGCCAGAAATTTCGTTATGGCGATTAGCTGGCCTCACTCTGTGCATCGCGCTGATTGTGCTCCCGAGCCGTGCGCAAGTAACCACAACGACCGTGCAGGACACGGTGTACCACGCCGACGGCAGCACTGCGACCGGAACGATCTTAGTTAAATGGCCGGCATTCGTGACAGCGGGCGGAAAAACCGTAGCGGCGGGAAACATAACTACGAATATCGGGTCAGGTGGGCAAGTCTCACTCAATCTTGCCCCAAATGTGGGAGCGACTCCGACGGGTTCGTACTACACGGCCGTATATCATCTTGATGACGGCACCGTAAGCGAGGAGTATTGGTCGGTGCCGAATGTCCCATCGACGACAGTAGCTGCGATACGGAGCTTGGTGATGCCTGCCAGTGTAGCAATGCAGACCGTTTCGGAAGCTCAGATCAATTCCTTGCTTGGAAGCTTTTTATCCCTGAACGGCGGAACGCTGAAAGGCGCGTTGCAGTTACAGGCCGACCCAGTAACAGCGATGCAAGCGGCAACGAAAAATTACGTGGATAGTGCAATTGCTCCTATTGCCGCAGAAGCCTCAAATGGTATCTCGTCGGCACCGAAAGCGACTCAAGCTATTCAGCAGCCGACTGGATCGAATTTAGCCGTCAACATATTCCAGGGAAGTTACTACGCAAGCCAATTTCAGACGGGAAGCCTGAACAATGGCATATCTAACTTGATGAACGGCGCGAACTGCGCGACAAGCTCCCCAAATGGGTTGAGCGGCTGCACAGTTAACGTAGATCCGACCTACAAGAACAGCGAAAACCCGAAAGGCTATGGAGCGTATATCTTTGGGAATAACACCCAGAATATGCCTTGGCCTTTCGATACTCACGTACATGATTTGCGAAATGGTGTTACTGCTGATTATTACGAAAACCCATTTTCAGTGGTTCCGCAGCAAACCGCCGGACAGTCGATCGGCAC
>JAJXZK010000403.1:0-301 GCA_021780095.1 Acidobacteriota bacterium
TGCGTCGAGACGGCCACCCATGCCCACTTCCAGCACCGCGATATCGACCACCTGCTCCGCGAAATAGAGGAAGGCAACGGCGGTGACAGACTCGAAAAAGCTGGGATGCTGCGGCAGCTTGCCTTCGCTGACCAAGCGCGATCCGGTCTCGTCCACGCGAAAATAGAGACGCGCGAAATCATCATCGGAGATGGTCGCGCCGTTGATCTGGACACGCTCATTGACGCGCGTAAGATGCGGGGAAGTGTAGAGCCCGACGCGATATCCCGCGACACGAAAAATATTTGCGAGCATGGCAGAG
>JAJXZK010000403.1:311-3504 GCA_021780095.1 Acidobacteriota bacterium
AATTTCAATTCCGGCGAGCCCAACGCCGCGGTCAGGATGCGCATCTCCGCTAGATCAAATTTTCGTGGAGGTACACCGATGGCGGCAGAAGAAGCAGGCTGCGCCAACTCGTGCCCGCGCGCATACAAACTTTCAATCGCCTGAGCATACGACATGGCTCGATTTTAGTAGATATTCGCGCGCGCGGAGCAGCAGGAGGACGGCCCGCTCACGATTCTCAGCCCTCGATTTCTAGCACCGGCCGACATCCCCCGCTGAAGAGGGGATGCCGAGCTGCTCCAGAGCCTCGGAAAGCTGCCGGTAAATGGGTGCGGGATTGCAAGCCTGCGGCGGCATGTGTCCGGCATGTCGCGCGGCCTGTGCCAATCGATCCAGCACGGCGGGGATAGAGGTCTCTGGAATTCCAGAGACCTTTGCGCCCCGGTAGTTGCTCAAGATGCACTGAACCGCCTTCGGGAGGCGCTTCGCATCGACGGTTCCGTCCGCGAGCAAATAGGGCAGCTTCCATGTGCCTGGTCGCGCGTAGTCGCCGACATATGCAAAACATGGTGCCGGCAGGCGGTACTTCGGATGCAGCAGCGCTTGCGAATCACCCGGCTCTTCCGCCGAGCATTGCGGCTTGATCGATTCCTCCGGCAATAGGCGTAGCCTTGCCGACCCGCCGGTGTCTACGGATCGCCAAATACCCTGGACGCTGAGCCACCAGAGGTCGCACGGAGGCACGGTTTCGCATAGGGAAACGAACACCCTGTCGACACGCGCGCCGTCGGCAAGATTTGCCGCATACAGCATGACGCCGTCACTGATGGCGATCGTCTTTACTTTTTGCTCGCTGGCATATCGTGACGCCTGATCGAGTGCGTTCTCGACAGCCCGGCGGCTCCAGGCCAGCGAGCCTGGTCGCTTCACTTCTACGATGAGCCGCTTAATGCCATGATCGGTCAATACAATGTCGGCGTGCTCCAACTGGTTGTTGAAGTCGGTCAACGACCAATCCAGGACGGATGTGAAAAGATCCTCCAAAATGTTTTCGGCGACCTTTTCACAGGCCTCGCCAAACCTTTGCTGTTGTTCCAGCCGCTGCAGCCGCTTGCTCAGGAAATCCGGCCACGCATCGCGAATGCGCTCAGCGCAGCGCCGATGAGAAGCAAGGTCAGAAAAAACAGTTTGCTCAGAAACAGTCATCTTGTGTCAGCTTCGGTCTCTGGTGGATTCTTCGCTGTCCGGACTGTGCGTTTTCGGGTCCGCGTGCCGCTCCCATCGTACAGAGTGCCGTGCTACTCTCACAGTGAATTCGATGAGCGAGAAAAACCAATTGTATTACGGCGACAATCTGGACGTGTTGCGGCGGTATGTGCGCGACGAGTCGGTTGATCTGGTGTATCTGGACCCGCCATTCAATTCGCGGCAAGACTACAACGTGCTGTTCGCGGAGAAAGACGGCAGCCGGTCCAGTTCGCAGATTCACGCGTTTGAGGACACCTGGGAGTGGAACCTCGACAGCCAGCGCGCGTATGAGGAGATTGTCGAAACGGGCGGGCGCGTGGCGGATGCGATGCGCGCCTTCCATACTTTTCTCGGCAACTCCGACATGATGGCGTATCTGGCGATGATGGCCCCACGGTTGATCGAACTTCGCCGCGTGTTGAAGGAAACGGGATCGATCTATCTGCACTGCGATCCGACGGCGAGCCATTATTTGAAGATTCTGATGGATGCAGTCTTCGGGCCGTAGTTTTTCCGCAACGAGATTACTTGGCGACGAACGACCGCACACAATGACCCCAATCAATATGGAAGGAATACGGACACGATACTGTTCTTTGCCAAGGGAGCGACTTGGACGTGGAATCCCCTTTATGTTCCATACACCGATGAATATCTGGCTCGATTCAGCGGCGAAGACCCGGACGGACGGAAGTGGTACGACGATAATCTGACCGGAGCAGGCGCAGGTCCCGCGCGCAGTTTCGGCAAGAGGGGAGATTTGGCCCCATCTCCCGGCCGGCATTGGATGTACGACCAAGAAGGCATCGACCGTTTGATTGCTGAGAATCGTATTTACTGGACGCGTACCGGGCGACCCAGGGTGAAACTTTATTTGGACGAGATGGAGGGACTCACGGTTCAACAGTTGTGGACGGACATCCCTGCCATTAATTCGCAGGCACAAGAACGCCTCGGCTATCCGACGCAAAAGCCGGAGGCGCTGCTGGAACGCATCCTGAAAGCCAGCAGCAATGAGGGCGATGTGGTGCTCGATCCTTTCTGCGGATGCGGTACGACGATCCAGGTGGCGCAACGATTGGATCGGCGCTGGATTGGCATCGACATTACGCATCTTGCGATTGGACTCATTAAAAAGCGGCTCTCCGATACGTTTGGCGAAGAGATTCGCGCTACCTATGAAGTGATTGGCGAGCCGACGGATGTTGCCGGAGCAGCGGCGCTGGCCGAGCAGGACAAATATCAGTTCCAGTGGTGGGCGCTGGGGCTGGTGGGCGCGCGACCTGCGGAGCAGAAAAAGGGCGCGGACCGGGGCATCGACGGACGACTGTATTTCCACGACAACACCAAGGTCGACTCGAAGCAGATTTTGTTTTCGGTAAAGGCCGGGGGCGTGACGGTATCGCAGATTCGGGACCTGCGGGGAACGCTGGAGCGGGAGAAGGCGGAGATCGGCGTCTTTTTGTGTTTTGAAGCGCCGACCAAACCGATGTTGAAAGAGGCGGCAGAAGCGGGCTTTTACAAATCGCCGGATGGAACGAGTTATCCGCGCATGCAGATCTTTACGGTGGAACAGCTATTGCAGGGCAAGCAGGTGGAGTATCCGCGCTATGCGCGCGACAACACTTTCAAACAGGCGCCGCGCAGCCGGGGCGTGGCGGCAGTGAACATGGATTTACCGCTGGGGTTGGAGTAGCATCCTGCCCATCTGCGCGATCGGGCCTCGAAGGATGGGCACTCCTGATGCTGCATGGCGCGGGACCGCTGCAGTCCCACATCTGCAAAGCGAGATGTGGGCATCCGGAGTGCTCCTCCCAGCCGCAGCTACTTAGGCGATACTTTGGCTTGTTTGGCTTCCTGGGCCTTCTCTCTGGCTTCCGCGGCTGGATCTTCCACGGAATCCTCGACCACCGCGCCGGTGTTGGCATCCACATTCACTTCGTGAATCTGGCCGCCGGTCTTGATG
>JAJXZK010000367.1 GCA_021780095.1 Acidobacteriota bacterium
TACTCAAGTTTTGTAGACAAGACACTCCGCCACCGCTAACCTCTTTTTCAAGGGGCAGTTCTGGGGGAGGGCTGCTCTCGCGCCCGTTGATCTTTCACAAGATCCGGGCGCTTTTCTTTTGTCCAAACATTGATGTGATCAACGAGCCCGCGCACGCTAGTGTGCGGGCCTTTTTTTTGCTGCACCAATCTGAGTTGAATTTGCGACCGAAGATGTCCTCGGCGCATCCTGTATTCTGGAGCAGTAGAGTCACAAAGCAGCTGTGAGACGTGAATCAAGGATCGCCGTGCGAAGCGGCGAGACGGTTCCCGCAATCCCCAAGGAGGAAGTCAATGGCAGGTAACGCAGTACTTGAAGTAATGGATGTAACGTTTGAGAAAGACGTATTGCAATCTGTCGAGCCCGTCCTGGTGGATTTTTGGGCGGCATGGTGCGGACCCTGCAGAGCTTTGGGACCGGTGGTCGACGAAGTGGCGACCCAGTACCAGGGCAAGTTGAAGGTGATGAAGATGGATGTGGACAGCAATTCGGCCACGCCAATGCGGTATGGGATTCGCGGCATTCCCGCCTTGTTGTTGTTCAAGGGCGGCAAGGTCGTGGAGCAGATCGTAGGATTCGTACCCAAAGAAACGATCGATAAGGCGGTTCAGAAGCTCGTTGTCTAGGGTACGTTTTAGTATTCAGAAAAGCCCGGCGCTATGCGCCGGGCTTTTCTTTATCTGCCTATGTGCGATTGCCGTGGCCTATTGCTGAGCGACGTTTTCCAGCGGGGTTGGGGTCGGAACTCCAGCCATCAGGCCATGCTCACCGATCCCAGGCGCGTCGGGTGCAATCTCCGGCAATGGACCTTCGAGAGCGATCTTCAAGACTTCATCCATTTGATCCACAAAGTGCATCTTCATGCTTGATTTCAAATTGTCGGGGACTTCGGCGAGATCGTTCTTGTTTTCTCCGGGAAGGATTACTTCAAAGACGCCGGCACGATGGGCGGCGAGGAGTTTTTCTTTGAGGCCGCCGATGGGGAGTACTTTACCCCGCAGCGTAATTTCGCCGGTCATGGCGATATCACGACGGACAGGGATGCGAGTCAAGGCACTGGCGAGGGCGGTGGCGAGGGTGATGCCGGCGGAGGGGCCATCCTTGGGGATGGCGCCTTCCGGGACGTGAACGTGAATGTCTAGGCTGCGGTAGAAATCGCGTCCGAGGCCGAGATGGTGGGCGCGGCTACGGATGTAGGATAGTGCCGCCTGGGCAGACTCCTGCATGACTTCGCCGAGCTGGCCGGTGAGGGTCAGCTTGCCTTTGCCGTCGAGCACCTGGACCTCCGTGGAGAGGATGGAGCCGCCGACTTCCGTCCATGCCAGGCCCGTGACAAGTCCAATTTCACTTTGCTCGTGGACCTGCGAGTGGCGAACCTTAGGCAAGCCGAGGAAATCCTGCAGATTGCCCGCCGTGATTTCTTCCTTGTGCTTGGGGCCGTTCTTCACGATGCGGCGAGCGACTTTGCGGCAGACGTTACCGATTTCGCGTTCAAGATTGCGAACGCCGGCTTCGCGGGTATAGGAACGGATGATTTCCTGCAAAGCTTCCTGGGTGAAGACGAGATTCTTCTCGTCGATACCGGTTTGCTCGCGCTGTTTGCGGAGCAGATATTGTTTGGCAATCTCGACCTTCTCATCCTCTGTGTAGCCGTGGAGGCGGAGGATTTCCATGCGGTCCTGCAGGGGAGCAGGGATGGTATGCAGGACGTTGGCGGTGGCGACGAAGAGCACCTGTGACAAATCGTATTCCACGTCAAGGTAGTGATCCTGGAAGGTGCCGTTCTGTTCGGGGTCCAGAACTTCCAGCAAGGCAGACGCCGGATCGCCGCGGAAATCGGAGGCCATCTTGTCGATTTCATCCAGCATGAAGACGGGGTTTTTGGTGCCGGCCTTCTTCATGGACTGCAGAATCTGGCCCGGCATGGCGCCGATGTAGGTTCGGCGGTGGCCGCGAATTTCGGCCTCATCACGCACGCCGCCGAGCGACATGCGAACGAACTTGCGACCGGTGGCTTTGGCGATCGACATTCCCAGCGAAGTCTTGCCGACACCCGGAGGTCCGACGAAGCAGAGGATGGAGCCTTTGGGATTCTTGACCAGCTGGCGGACGGCGAGAAACTCGAGAATGCGTTCCTTGATTTTTTCCAGGCCGTAGTGATCGGTGTTGAGAATTTTTTCAGCGTGATCGATGGAGCGAATCTCTTTGGATTTCTTTTTCCACGGAACGGCCAGCATCCAGTCCAGATAATTTCTGGAGACAGTTGATTCAGCGGACATGGGCGGCATGGCTTCGAGCTTCTTCAGCTCCAACGTCGCTTTTTCAAAGACGTCTTTTGGCATGCCTGCCAATTCAATCTTCTTCTTCAGCTCGTCGAATTCGCTTTTCTCGCCGCGCCCGAGCTCCTTCTGGATGGCCTTGATTTTTTCGTTGAGGTAGTACTCTTTCTGGGCGCGCTCCATCTGCCGCTTGACGCGGGACTGGACGTTGCGATCCATGCTCAGCTTTTCAATTTCAATTTCGAGAATCCCGACCAGATGATGCAGGCGCTCGACCGGCTCGAAGATGTCGAGCAGCATCTGTTTTTCTTCAATCGGCAACTGCAGATTGGCGGAGATAGTGTCGGCGAGTTTCCCGGGCTCTTCCATGCGAACCGCGGCAGCGACGGTTTCCAGGTTCAAAGCCTGCTGCAGCTTGACGTACTGCTCGAACAGGCCGGAGACGCGCTGCATGACCTGCTCGACGGCCTTGGTCATTTCGGTTTCGACAGTGCTGACGCGGAGCGTGGCGACGAAGAAGCCATCCGTGTCGACGATTTCTGTGGCCTTGGCGCGTTCAATGCCTTCGACCAGCACCTTGATGTTGCCGTCGGGCATTTTGACACTTTGGACGATATTGCCGATGGTGCCGGTGGTGAAGATGTCCTTCTGCGTTGGCTCATCCTGCCCGGCGTCGTGCTGCGTGGCCAGAAAGATTTTACGATCGCCGGTGAGTGCTTCTTCCAGGGCGCGCACGCTGGATTCACGGCCGACAACGAACGGAGTCATCATGTACGGAAAGATGACCATATCGCGGATCGGCATCATAGGGAGCTTGCGCAGCTCAAGATTTTCGCGGGATTCTTTCACAGGCACCTCTGGGGTTGAGTCTCTGTACCTATTCTAAAGCAGTTCCACCATCATTCTGTCGCGGTGAAGAAACGCCGGGTACAGCTTCAGTGCGGAGAAGCTCGAGCGAGTCGTCTGGGCGACCAGCCACGGTCGGTACAAGCGCTGTGAGTCTTTGTTATCTGCGGCGCATTGGCTGCGAAGGTGATGCGGCGAATGCGCGATATATTTTGTGACACGAACCTTGCATCAAGCTTGATGTGATGAAATCGAATTCGTAATCCAATTGTTGCGTCACCCGACCGCTTGTGTGCAGTGCGCGCAGCGATGCGCGGCTGCTGGAATTTCGCTGAGACATTCCGGACAGGTCTTCATCGCCGGGGGAGCAGGTGGTATGGGTTTGAATCTGGCAAGTATTTTGCCCAGCGGTAAAACGATGGCGAAATAAACCACGGCGGCAATAATCAGGAACGAGATGAGAGCGTTCAGAAAGTTGCCGTAGGTGATGACGCCTCCATGCACATGGAGTACCAGCGTGGAGAAATTCGGCTGGCCTACAGTGGCCGCGATCAATGGATTGATGATGTCTTTTACCAGTGAATTCACGATCGCGGTGAAGGCCGCGCCGATGATGACGGCGACGGCAAGATCGACAACATTGCCGCGCAGAACAAAATCACGAAATCCTTTCAGCATTTCGAAGCTCCCTTATTCGAAATTGATGCAACCGCCGGCGACGGGTTCTCATCGATGTACACCGTCGAGCGGAGTTGCCAGCATCCTATCATCGCGGGGGCCAAATAAGCGAAAAGAATCAGGCGGCGGCATTGGAGGAGTTCGATGTCAGTGGAAATTCTTGGAGGAATCTCATGGCCTGCGATATTCTCCAGAGGTTCCGAAGCGACGCCACGCGGCATGGATGGAAGACGCGCGAATGAGGATGCATGAATAAGGTGTGGCCCACGGCGGATGCCGCCATCGAGGATATTGCTGATGGCGCGACGATTATGTTCGGCGGCTTCGGGCTGTGCGGCATTCCAGAAAATCTGATCGATGCGCTGGTGCGGAAGCGCGTGCGACATCTACATACCATCAGCAACAATATGGGTGTCGATGGGTTTGGCATGGGACGCATGCTGGAGGCCGACATGATCGATTCTCACACCGGCAGCTACGTGGGTGAAAACAAGCTGTTGGAAGAGCGCGTATTGGCGGGTAAGTTGGACTTGAGGCTAATTCCGCAGGGGACACTGGCGGAGAGAATTCGAGCGGGAGGCGCGGGCATCCCGGCGTTTTATACGCCGGCAGGGGTGGGGACGGTGGTGGCTGAGGGCAAGGAGTCCCGCGAGTTTGACGGAAAAATGTATTTGCTGGAGCGGGGGCTGCGAGCGGATTTTGCACTGATCAAAGCGTGGAAAGGCGATCGCATGGGGAACCTGATTTATCGCAAGACGGCGCGCAATTTTAATCCCATGATGGCCACAGCCGGGCGCATTACGATTGCCGAAGTGGAAGAGTTAGTCGCGCCGGGAGAGCTTGGGCCAGACCAGGTGATGACGCCGGGTATTTATGTGCAGCGATTGGTTCTGGGCAAGCATGAGAAGCGGATCGAGCGGCGGACGGTGCGAACAGGGTAGCGAATTCTATTATTTGGTGATGAAGGGATAGAGTGCGAGGAAGAGAATCATCGTCAATATCAGCGCGTCCATATACAGGCTGATGAGGACGGCGCCGTGATACCAGCTCCAACGACCGCGAATGCAGCGGAAGGTTTCTACCATGCCTGCGGCGGCGCCGAGGACCGGCAGCAGCATGGCGAGATTGGCCTGATCGAAGGGAAACTTTGCCAGCGGAAATGAGATGGCGAGGCTGACGAGAGCCAGCAAGTTGCCGCGCAGCAACGACGGAGACCGCAGATTGAGGAAGGAAGTCATGGTGCAGGGCCAGGGCGCAGGGTACAGGGAGTAAAGGCCTATGATGAACACTCTATCGAATTCCAACACAGGCAGGGAACAAGCGGGGGACAGGACCGCGTCCGTAGACAAGCGCGCGCAGCTGGTTGCGGGGATTGCGAAACGGGTGGCGCAGGAATTGCGCGACGGATTTTATGTGAATCTGGGCATCGGCATGCCAACTCTGGTGGCGAATCACGTACCCGCTGGAATGGAAGTGGTGTTGCAGTCGGAAAATGGAATGCTGGGGGTGGGGCCGTATCCGCTGGCCGGGCAAGAAGATCCCGATTTGATTAACGCGGGCAAGGAGACCGTGAGCGAGCTGCCGGGGACGGCATATTTTTCCAGTGCAGACTCGTTCGCAATGATTCGCGGCGGCCACGTTGACCTGAGCGTGCTGGGCGCGATGGAAGTGGACGAGAAGGGCAACCTGGCGAACTGGATGATTCCGGGAAAGATGGTGAAAGGCATGGGCGGGGCCATGGACCTGGTGGCCAGCGCACGCCGCGTGATTGTTGCCATGGAACACACGACGCGCGATGGGCGCCCGAAAATTCTATCGCGCTGCACGCTGCCGCTGACCGGGGTTGGAGTGGTGGATACCATTGTGACCGAGCTGGCGTACATTCGCGTGACGCCGCAAGGGCTGGTGCTGGAAGAGATTGCGCCGGGAATTACGGTGGGCGAAGTGCAGGCAGTTACCGAGCCGAAGCTGGTTGTTCCCGGCGAGCTGAAAATCAT
Organism: Acidobacteriota bacterium; assembly: GCA_021780095.1. Next base: position 5,840 of record JAJXZK010000367.1, read on the forward strand.
GTCGACAAATTAGGGAGTCGGAATAAAGGATCGCAGTAAGCCGCGACTTACGAGACGGCGTTGGCGTGCGCGATCTGTTCTACGCCCAGGCGCAGTGCCTGGTCATACGGCGGTTGCAGGACACCAAGTTCGGTGATGATGGCCGTGACATATTTTGCCGGAGTGACATCGAAAGCGGGGTTGGAAATCTCCGCGTTCGAAGGCGTGATCTGTTTGCCGTTGAAGTGGGTGACTTCGATCGCGGCGCGTTCTTCGATCGGGATCTGCTCGCCCGTGGGTGTCGCCATGTCGATGGTGGACCAGGGAGCGGCAACGTAAAACGGAATGCCATGTTCCTTGGCGAGGACAGCTACGCCGTAGGTGCCAATTTTGTTGGCGACGTCGCCATTCGCGGCAATACGATCCGCGCCGACGATGACCGCCTTAATTTTTCCGGCGCGCATCTGGCTGGCGGCCATGTTGTCGCACAGGACCGTGGTGGGAATGTGGTCATGCAGCAGCTCCCAGGCGGTGAGTCGCGCACCCTGCAGGAAGGGCCGCGTTTCATCCGCGTAGACGTGCAATTTGTGTCCGCGTTCGACCGCGGCCCGAATCACACCGAGAGCGGTGCCGTAGCCGCAGGTCGCGAGCGCACCTGCATTGCAGTGGGTGAGGACGCCACCGGTGCGGGGCATCAGCACAGCGCCGAATGCACCCATGGCGCGGCAGGCGGCGATGTCTTCGTCGTACATGCGGCGAGCTTCGGCGACGGCCGCCTGCTGAATTTGAGGAACGGTCGCGCAGGGTTCCTGCGACATGGCGCGCACCAGCTGACGGACCCGCTCAATGCCCCAAAACAGATTGACGGCGGTGGGGCGGGTGGCGGCGAGGGTATCGCAGATGATTTTTAGGTCATCGTCAAGTTGGGTGATATCGGCGGCCTGGCTGCGCTTCAGGCCGAGCGCTACGCCCATGGCGGCGCTGACACCGATGGCGGGTGCGCCGCGGACAATCATGGTGCGAATGACTTGAGCCACCGCGCGATAGTCTTCAGCGAGCACGTAGGTTTCTTCCAGCGGCAGCTTCGTCTGGTCGAGGAAGCGAACGCCGGCATCAGTCCATTCAAGGGTGGGAATCATACAGTACGTATTTTATGGCACACGACGTAATGTGCCAAAAGGGATCGGGAGTTGTCGCTTCTGCGCGTCTAGCTTTAACTATGTCCGAACACCTGTTTCAGTAGACTGGTGGTTCGAGCTGCTGGATCGGAGCGGATCGCCTTCTCCTGCTGGCCGAGCGTGTAGAAAAGCCCATCGAGCGCCTTGGAGATGACATAGGAATTGATGTCGAGGCCCTGACTTTTCATAAATGGAATCGAGCTTGCGTGGGAAGTGAGTGCATCGTATTGCATGGTCACGCTATTGTCCTTCATCGCTTTTTCGACTGCGGGGCGGAAGGCCTTCGTAAGTTGGGCGCTGGTCTTCTGCTTGAAGTAGTCGGTAGCGGAGGTGTCTCCGCCATTCAGAATTTTGCGGGCATCTTCAAAACTCATGGATGTAATTGCATTCGCGAAAATCTGTTTGGCAGCGGGCGCAGCGCTTTCCGCCGCCTTGTTCATGCTCGCGGTGAAGGCGTCGAGCTTGGGTCCGTATCCCAGGGCCTTCAGACCGCTCTCCAGCATACGCATATTGCCCGGCAGCCCGATTCGGATGGCCGGATTGTCGGAATACCCGCCGGGGCGTCCGGTGAGGCTGACCGCTTTGTCCGCGCCAATTTGCAGCGCCTGCTTGAGCCCGTCGGCAATTTTCGAGCTCGACAAGGAACCCGATTGCGCATGTTTTTGCGCGGCCCCTGCCAATTGTCCGGCAAGACCGCCAAACTGTGCGGACGCAGGAATCTCCATGCTGAACGCACAACCGAGAAGGATGGTGGTGCAAAAAGTTTTTTCGAAGTATGTCATGGAGGTACCCGATCTGCGAAAGATGGGTCAAGAAAGGCAGCCCATGAATCGCGTACACAGTCTACTCGCGGCCGACGGAAACTGTGCGCGGAAAAGTCCAATGCCATTTCTTCACGGTGAAGGAAAACCAATGGAAGCGGTCGATTTGATAATTGCGGTTGCAGTGGTTTTTGCGTCGTGAAACGCCACCATCAGTTCCTTCTTCCGGTACCGCACGGCGATGCTGGTCACTCCGGGCTGTTTCAGCAACGTTTTCTTGATTGTGATTGGGCAGGCGGGACAGGTCATTCCAGGCACGTCAAGGGTGACGGACTTCGGCGACGCCCACGCAGCTGCGGAGACCAGCCCGGTGCTGACTATGACAGCTAACATTCGATTCACGACAAGTCTCCTAGTAGAAGAAGCGGCAAAATAGGGAAACGCGAATGCCATGGCGACCAGCAAACACGCAAGGACAAAAATTATCTTTCTGAAGATTTTTAATTCTGGTACTGGCGCAGGCCGCTCCCGGCGCACTGACCGTTTGGCGAGATGGTGAGCGGAGGAGAAATTTGGTTGGCTGCTTTGCCAAAGATGCGGCGCGCCGCCAAGGCCAGACAGAGCAGCGCGATTCCGAGAAACCATGGCCGGTACGATTCCAAGAGGGTCAGATTTCCGATCCACGCGCCGCTGAAGCCGAGCGCGACAAACAGCAACGGACCCAGCCAGAAACTGGCCGCGATGCCCCCGGCAGCCAAGGTCCGAGATTCGACCTTGGTGCTCATGCTCACGGCTTGGTCCCGCCCTGTTCTGAGGCTGGAGCCGATTCCAGCAATGCTTCGCGGATCAGTTCGAGCGAGGGAAGTCCCGTCCGGCGCGCAGCTTCGGCATAGCTCCGGCAGCCAAACCCGAAAGACTGCGTCGCTCGCGCTTCTTTCTCGACATCGAGTCCGTTCACACGCACCGATGGTGAGCCGAGAAAGCAGACACGCTGCGCCATGGCTGCGTCGCGGACCTCCATCTCCTCAATATCGGCCGACAGTCCCGCTTCGCCCAGCGCTTGTTGTACCCGCGCAACGGCAGGTTTGTGATTGGGACATCCGGCGATGTACAGCACTTCGACTTTCATCTCGACACCTCATTCGCTCCTCGGTGCTGCATAGAACGTAAAATCGGACATCCGCCGTGCTCAACCGAAATCCAATTCCAATTCGTCGACGTAGCACCAGCCCCAGTTTTCTCCGGGCTCGAAGGAGCGCATGATGGGGTGTTTCGTCTTATGAAAATGCTTGGTCGCGTGTTTGTTCTTGGATGAATCGCAGCAGCCGACGTGACCGCACTCTAAACAGAGGCGAAGGTGAACCCAATCGTCGCCCATTTTCAGGCATTCTTCACAGCCTTCTGGAGTGCGTGGCGCGACATTGCGGATTTGGTCGAGGTGGATGCATTGTTCCATGACGTTTCCTCCAGAGATAGCAACATCGGAATCACTGTAATGCGGAGAGAAGCGGCTCCCTCGACTAGTCGCCGCGGCGACCCTTGCTCGGGCCTGCTCAGCCGTATCACTTAGATGCCACATGCACGGCGCGAACATCGTTGGCGGTGAATAAGGAGAGAAACGGCGCTCCCTGTGCCGCGGCTTCGACGGCGGCGCGGCCCTTCATCTCCTGCCGGTCGACCAGGCAAAGCACGCCGACCACTTGAAATTTGGCGTCGCGGGCGGCCTCGATGGCCTGGATGGTCGAGGCGCCGGTCGTGCAGACGTCATCGACGATGACCACGCGCGCGCCTTGCTCGTTGAAGCCTTCAATGCGGCGGCCAGTGCCGTGGGTCTTTTCCGATTTGCGGACTAGAAAGCCATGGATGAACGGTGCATCGGGATGCTGCAGATGGTCCCATGCGCTGGCGGAGGCGATGTTGGAGACGAGCGGGTCCGCCCCCATGGTGAGGCCGCCGACGGCTTGCGGATGCAGTTTGTGTTGCCGGATGAGATCGTAAAGCGCGAGGCCGGCGAGACGGCCGCCTTCGGCATGAAGCGTGGTGGTGCGGCAGTCGATGTAGTAGTCGCTGTGCGCGCCGGAGGAAAGGGTGAAATCTCCCAGGCGAAAAGAAAGGGTGGCGATGAGGTGGAGCAGCTGGGTGCGCGGATCGGAGGTATTCGGCATAGGTCTTTCCAGATTGTAAGCAATCGAGACGAATTCTGGCGGCTCTAGTCGATGCCCATTTTGCGCTGCATCTGTTCCAGGCTGAGGCCCTTGGTTTCCGGATAGATAAAGAGCACGACGAAGAATTGCAGCACCATCATGGCAGCGAAAAAGTAAAACGGCAGCGAGGCGTGACTGACCGCGAGCACGGGGAAGATGCCAGAAATGATGGCATTCGAAATCCAGTTGGCGGAGGTGCCCAGGCTTTGTCCTTTGGCGCGGACGCGGGTGGGGAAGACTTCCGCCAGATAGACCCAGATGACGGCGCCCTGCGAAATAGCAAACGCGACGATGTAGAGAATCAGCAGCGGCAGCAGATAGCTATTGTGTCCGGGGACCTGAAAAATGACGGCGACCAGCAGCAGGCAGATGGCCATGCCGACCGAGCCGAGGAGCAGCAGGGTTTTGCGGCCCAGCTTGTCGATCACGGAAATGGCGGCGACGGTTGCGAACAGGTTTGCCAGCCCGACATAGACGGCCTGCTTGCCGGCGGAGAGGGTGTTGAACCCGGCGGCGGCGAAGATATCGTTCATGTAATAGATGATGGCGTTGATTCCGGTCAGCTGGTTGAAGATCGCAATGCTGATGGCGAGAAAAATCGGCAGCCGGTATTTGCTGCCAAGCAGGGGTTCACTTTTCGCCTGACGCTCCAGATGGACAGAGTCGATGATGTCCTGCAACTCCGTTTCGAGGTCGGGCGTGTTGGCGTTCAAGAGAGCTTCGCGTGCTTCTTCAATGCGCGCTTGCATGACCAGCCAGCGCGGGCTGCGGCCGATGGTGAGCAGCATGACCAGAAATAGCGCTGCGGGAACGCCGGCGACTCCCAGCTGCCAGCGCCATTGCTGCATGCCGAGATGGAATGTTTCGATGTAAAAATTCGACATGTAGGCGAGCAGAACGCCGAGGACGATGTTGATCTGAAATGTTCCAACCAGGCGGCCACGCCATTTTGCGGGAGCAATTTCCGCGATGTACATGGGGCCGAGCACGGAACTGCCCCCGATGCCGAGGCCGCCAATGACGCGAAAGAAAAGCAGGGCATACCAGTTCCACGCAAGCGCGCAGCCTATGGCGGAAATGACGTAGGCCACGGCAAGGATGCGCAAGGTATCCCGACGGCCGATGCGCTGGCCGGGAATGCCGGCGAGCATGGCGCCGATGACAGTGCCGATCAAGGCGCTGGAGACGGTGAAGCCGAGCTGACCGCTGCTGAGCGCGTAGACCTGCGTCAGCATGTGGGTGGTACCGGCGATGACGGCGGTATCAAAACCGAAGAGCAGGCCGCCCAGGGCGCCGACTAAAGTTCCGCGGACAAGATAAGAGTTCAGGGTCATCGATGGCGCGGCTCGAGAGTGCTGCCGACTAAGTGGATTCTTTTCGCTTCCGAAACCATACACGATGCGGTGGCGCGAAGTCACGCGGGGCTTGTGGCGGGATTTGAGGCTTTCTGGCGTTTCAGTTCGTCGCGGAGGATGCGGATGATTGTTTTGGATGGGGCAGGCTGGGATCGGTCTTGTAGAGTTCTTTGAGGAACTGCTGATACTCGGCGCGTCCGCGCTTCAGCTTACTGTAGTCCACGTTCTGGTAGTACTGCCTGATGTAGTTGAACGCATACGCCGCGAACCAGGGAAAGTCCTTGTCTGGGTCCTTTGAGTCAATGACTGGATTGTTCACCGGCTTGCCCTGCGCCACAGCCCAGGCAAACGGCGCTTCGCGGATGTCATATCCAGCCAAGTACATTTGTCGAATACTCATACGCAGAGATCGCTGGTCTTGGAGATAAGCATCCAGTGGCGACCCAATATCCGAATACTTCTCGAAATACTTTGTCACATAGGCTTGCTTCTGCACGATGGACGTTATCGCCTCGGTTAAAAGGAAAGCAAGTTGGGCTTTGCTGTCAAGCTTTGATAAAAGCACATCGGGTACGAGTACGATTCCATCGGGCATCTCAACGACGTTTTCGACAATGGTTCCGTTTGCAGGGATTGAGAGCGGGCTGCTGGGGGTGAAAAAACCAGAATAAGTGAGTGCCGGACGGCCCCCGTCAATCGCCACTAGCTGATTGTTTCTTTTGTTTTCAAATGGGCGTACCACATAAAAACGAAAGTTGATCTTTGCTGGATCGGACGAGGCTAAAGCTATTTGGTAGGCCGGAATGAGGGCGTGTCCTATTTCGCGCAAATAATTTTGAATTTCGACATCTGGGAGAATCTCAATTGTGTCTCCACCTTTGTACCGGATCACGCCAGGAGCGCGCACTTTATAATCGGGTTCACTTATCTGTGGTGTCGTCGCACGTAAATACTTCCTCTCAAGTGCGGTCACGGTGTTGGGGAAAATATTAAGAGTGTTGGCGACCAGACATCCATTGGTCTCTCTAACTCCCCTATAAGACACATAGTTGTTTGGCACAAGCCGATCAGTCGATGGAACGATTGTTGATGCGCGTTTGTTGGGTACGGAAAAAGGGCTGATTTCTCCGTCCATAATCGTTCCCCCGACAAAGATGGCATTTCCAGCTCCAGATGGGAAGAAGCGCACGACACTCGCACTCGTTGTCTCAAGCGGAAATCCATTCACCCAGAAGTGGACAACGGTCCCCTTACTTATTTGCGACACCACAGCGTGCTCTTCGATAAAACCACCCCCGCGAATGCTCCCCCTCCAAGGCCCACCACTGTTGCCATCATTTAATCGCCAGTCCAAGCTCCTTCGTCTTCGCTGACCATAGAGGGGCTTTATGACGCCTGCGGCCTTTTGTAAAGGCCCGACAACAAGATAGGTAGCCCAAAGACTCCCATCTTCATGTCGTTCTCCCCTCGTTCTCACATACGAACCGATGCTCATACGGAGGGCAGTACATGGTATGCGGTATGGAGTTAACTTTCCGTTTGTTTCAATGTGCTTCGAGCACACCGTTTCTCCATTCAGCCGAACGATGATCGTTCCGACCCGCAAATCTTCTTCAGTAAGTCGCTGCGTGACGAAGCCGTCTACGGTGGTGGTGGGAAATGCTGGGGTCGTAAAGAACAACAAGGCGAGGGAAAAGAATACCTTTTTCCGGCGTGAGATATGAATTCGCATTTGCGTGCCTGTAAGTTTAGACGGCCAGCGCATGTTAGAAGTACCATCCTAACGACTTGAAATCCACTAGGAATTGTACCGGTGCCCTACGGGGCGGCGGGATTTGGAGGCGCGGCGTCTTTCGGTGCGTCGAACAGAAAATCTTTGCTGCGCAGGTCGCGGATGGTGTCGCGAAGTTTAGCGGCTTTCTCAAATTCAAATCGCTGCGCCGCTTCGCGCATGGAAGTTTCCAGCTTGGCGATGTAGGCGTCCAGGTCTTCTTCTGCGTGAAAGCTCTCCGGCATGGCTTCGACTTCTTCTGTCACGTCGGAATATTCCGCCTTCAAAATTCCGGCGAGCGTCATATCGACTGGGCGAAGGATGGAGGTGGGGGTGATACCGTGCTCCTGGTTGTAGGCGGTCTGGATGGCGCGACGACGATCGGTTTCTCCGATGGCCTGCTTCATGGAGTCGGTCATTTTATCGGCATAGAGAATGGCGCGTCCATGAATGTGACGCGCGGCGCGGCCGATGGTTTGGATGAGCGAGCCGGAGGAGCGCAGGAAGCCTTCTTTGTCGGCGTCGAGGATGGCGACGAGCGAAACCTCGGGCAGATCGAGGCCTTCGCGCAGCAGGTTGATGCCGATTAGCACGTCGTACTCACCTTTGCGCAGGTCGCGGAGCAGGCGCACGCGCTCCAGGGTTTCAATTTCAGAGTGCATGTAGCGGCAGCGCACGCCGACTTCTGTGTAGTAGCTGGCCAGATCCTCCGCCATGCGTTTGGTCAACGTGGTGACCAGGACGCGCTCGCCTTTTTTTGTGCGCTCGCG
>JAJXZK010000381.1 GCA_021780095.1 Acidobacteriota bacterium
TTTTGCGCAGTTGCTCGCCGCCACCGGTGTCCTTCTGGCGCCGGCCTACCTGGCTTTTGACAGCTTTTTCTCCATGAACGCCTTCGAGCCGCTTTGGTGGCTTCTGTGCGCGTGGATCGCCGTGCGCGTGATTCGGGGCGGGTCGCCGCGTCTGTGGCTGGCATTCGGCTTTGTTGCCGGGATCGGCATGGAAAACAAACATACGATGCTCGTGTTGGGCTTCGCTGTCGTTGCCGGCTTGCTCCTGGCTGGGGAGTGGCGGCAATTCCGCTCAAGATGGATGTGGGCCGGAGGGCTCGTGGCTCTGGCTATTTTTCTGCCCAATCTGCTCTGGGAGGCTCACCACGGCTGGCCACAGATTGAGGTGGTGCGCAATGCGCAGCTTTACAAAAACGTGCCAATCTCTGCTTGGCGTTTCCTGGGCGAGCAGATTGTGTTTCTTAATCCCGTGGCGAGCGCGCTGTGGCTGGCCGGACTGGGATGGCTTCTGTTTGCAAAGGAAGGAAGGCCATTTCGATTCTTGGGCTGGGCCTACCTCATCATCCTCGTAGTATTCCTGGGCCTCGGCGGGAAGTCGTACTATCCAGTACCGGCATACACGATTTTGCTGGCTGCGGGTGGTGTCGCGTTCGAGCGCTTCGCCGGCTCAAGCAGCCTGCGCTGGATTGGCAAGGCTTATCCGGCGGTTCTGGTGATCGCGGGCTTGTGCCTGATTCCCTTTGGGGTACCCGTTCTTTCCATTGGGAGATTCACGCAGTATGCGCGGCATTTCCCTTATGCGACCCTGGTGAAGACGGAGCGCGATGCCAAGGGCGTGGAACTCCCGCAGTTGTATGCAGACATGTTCGGTTGGGACAACATGGCCAGCACAGTCGCGGCGGTGTATCACAGCCTTCCCGTGCCGGACCGCGCGAGCTGTGGAATCCTCGCAGGGAACTATGGAGAGGCGGGAGCCATTGATTACTACGGCCCTGCGCTTGGTTTGCCGAAGGCTTTGAGTGGCCACAATAGCTACTTTTACTGGGGTCCCCGAGGCTATTCCGGTGAATGCATGATCGTTTTAGGAGAACATTCCATAGAAACGATCGCGCTCTTTGAGGATGTCCGGCAGGCAGCGACTATCCATAGCCCCCTGGCCATGCCCAATGAGCGGGTTGTCCCGGTCTATGTCTGCCGCAAGCCCCGCGCTCCGCTTTCCAAGCTCTGGCCACGCTTCAAAATGATTATTTGATTCAGGAAAATCCCCGCCAGAGCTCACACCAGAGGCGAGCGCCTAGGAAACAGCACATCGCACTCGAGTCGGACGGTGTCCAGCCCGGACACGGCGAGCTTCCGACTTACCTCCGAGCCGTGCGAGCGCGCGATGCAAAGGAGAACACATTCGCTCGTCACGATCGGGATGCGTCGGGCGCCGGCATCGTCGTGGAAAGGAGTAATCTTTCTTGCGTGCTCTAACACCGCTTCGAGGGCCTCTGACCAACGAGGCTTGCTCGACCCCGAGCCTTTTGGAAGGCGGCTGCGAAACCATCGCCAGCGTGTCGCGTTGTCTCCTTGGCGGCGCTGATGGTCGTATCGCTCGAGCCAGGAGCTCCATCTTTGCGGGCTGAGCCTGCAGAGCTGGCGCAAAAAGGTCTCCGCCTCTTCTCTGTTCTCCTCGTCCCAATATTGCGAGAGCCGGTCCCAATCGGAAATGTAAAGCCCGGCAAGAAAATCGGCGACTTCGATGAGGCCGGAGGCACGGCTGGATGCCAGCATGGTGGCCACAATAACGGCGCGCGACATCCCCAGCGTGAGACGTTGAGCGGGAGAGCCATCCGAATCATGCCCCGGAGACGCTCCCGGCTCGGAAGCGTTCGTTTGGTTGCTTTTGCGCCGAAATAGCTTCAAAACGCTTCATTCCCTCGAAACGCAGTGTAACAGACCAAATCGGGGGACGGACGGTGGATGAGGGATGTGTTGCCTAAGTGGCAGGAGAAAAAAAAGAGCGCCACACCTTCGAGGATGGCGCTCTTCGCTCCAGGGCCGCATTTTTCGATGGGGCCGCTAAAACTGGGCTAGATGTCGTAATACAGTTCGAATTCGTGGGGGTGCGGCCGCATACGGACCGGGTCCACTTCCTTCTTGGTCTTGTACTCGATCCAGAGATCAATGAACTCCTTGGTGAAGACCCCTCCCTTGGTCAGAAAGGCATGATCTTTCTCCAGGGCATGAAGCGCCGCGTCGAGGGAGCCCGGCACGGAGGGAACGTGGGAAAGTTCCTCGGCAGAAAGCTCGAAGATATCCTTATCGAGCGGCTGGCCCGGGTCAATCTTATTCTCGATTCCGTCAAGTCCCGCCATAAGCATCGCCGAATAGGCCAGATAGGGATTGCAGGCCGGGTCCGGTGGGCGAAACTCAATGCGCTTGGCCTTCGGGCTGGCCGAGTACATGGGAATGCGCACCGCTGCGGAGCGGTTCCGGCGCGAATAGGCCAGGTTGACAGGAGCCTCATATCCCGGGACCAGACGCTTGTAGGAATTGGTCGTCGGCGCCGCAAAAGCGACCACGGCTGCGGCATGCTTCAGCAGTCCACCGATGTACCAGAGCGCCATCTGGCTGAGGCCGGCGTAGCCGTCTCCGGCAAAGAGCGGTTTTCCCTTGTTCCACAGCGATTGGTGCGTGTGCATGCCCGAGCCGTTGTCCGCAAAGATGGGCTTGGGCATGAAAGTGGCGGATTTGCCATACTGATATGCGACGTTGCGGACAATGTACTTGTACTTGCACATGTTGTCCGCGGCATTGATCAGCGTGTCAAACTTGAAATCAATTTCGGCCTGCCCGGCAGTGGCGACTTCGTGGTGGTGGCATTCGACGTTAATGCCCACTTCCTGCAGCTTCAGCACCATGTCGGTGCGCAGATCCTGATAGTGATCCGTCGGGGGAACCGGGAAGTAGCCTTCCTTATACCGCGGACGATAGCCCAGGTTGTGCTCGGCGCGGCCCGAGTTCCATCGCCCTTCATCGGAGTCCACATAGTAGAAGCCGTGATTCTGGCGGGTTTCAAAGCGGGCGCTGTCGAAAATGAAGAATTCCGCTTCGGCGCCGAAGAAAGCCTGATCCGCGATACCACTCTTCTGGAGATACTCTTCCGCGCGGTGCGCCAGGTTGCGCACGTCGCGCTCGTAGGGCTTGCGGGAAAGGGGGTCCTGCGCATCGCAGATCATCACCAGCGTGGGCGTGTCGCGGAAGGGGTCGAGGAATGCGGTGTTCGGGTCGGGGATCAGCAGCATATCTGACTCATGGATTTGGGCCCAGCCGCGAATCGAGCTGGCGTCCATGCCGAAGCCTTCGTAAAAGGATTCCGGAGTAAGTTCCTGGATCGGATAGCTCACGTGCTGCCAAACGCCAGGCACATCTATGAAGCGCAGATCCAGAATCTTTACATTGTGCTTCGCGGCAAACTCGAGAACGCTCTTGGGATCCATTTGTCCTCCGTTGTCGGCTGCGGCCAGCC
>JAJXZK010000068.1 GCA_021780095.1 Acidobacteriota bacterium
CGTTCTTCCAGTAAGTGGCTATGTTGTCGCCCCTTGCGTTGGATATAGCGCCCCCCATGTAGATATTGCCGCCGCTGTCAACCGCGATCGCCCGAGCGAACGCGGTCGTGGTTCCGTCTGTCAGGCGGGTGGCTACGCCGTTTTTCCAGTAGATCGCTATGCCGTTGTAGGTGGGGCTGATTGTGCTGCCGGCTACGTAGACATTCCCGCTGCTGTCGATCGTAATTGCCAAGGCTGCCGCGTCCGTCACTCCGTCGCTCAGGTCCGTCTCGCTGCCATTCTTCCAGTAGGTCGCTATGGATGTTGGCAGGGTTCTGCCAGTCGGAACGGTGTTTCGCACACCGGCCACGTAGACATTCCCGCCGATGTCGAAGGCAACCGCGTTCGCAGCAGCATACGACGATCCGTCGGTCAGCTTCGTTGCTGCGCCGTTCTTCCAGTAGGTGGCGATGGTCTCGTAGGAGTTGGTGCCGGTTGCGACGGCTGTAGCGCCCACCACGTAAACGTTGGTGGCTCCGCCAGTGCCGCCGCTGCCAGTGCTGCTGCTGCCAGTGCTGCCGCTGCCGCAGCCGCCAAGTGAAAGCGCCAGGAGTAGTGCGGTTGATGGAAGAATCCTCGGCAGCGTGATCTGCCATTGCCTTGTAGCTGTCACGAAGTTCCTGGATGGAGAGCGGCCTTTCGAATTCTGAGGCATGGTGCGCGATCCTTCCTAGCCGGACATAGACGACCAGCGCGTACCTGAGACAGGGTAGACGGGCAAGTTCGGAGAAACGTTAGCACGATCTGCTGAACAAGTCGATTGGAAAACCAGGACGGTCGTTCGCGGCGGATAGGTCGGGCGGCAACCGCGCCCACGGGGGAATGATCCGCGCGAACCCTCGGTTCAGATTGACTGCACTGGGATGAGGGTCAGGTCTTCGATCAGGCCGATTTCTTTTTGGACGAACGGCTCCGCATATCGCACGCCACCCAGCATTCCATAAAAGCGGGCCATGGCAAAGGTGCGCTCACGAATTTCTTCCTGCGGAACAAAAATTTTGCCGCCAGAGGTTTGATTCTCGTATTGCGAGCGGTAGGCCATCAAAGATTGAAAGCGCTGCTCGATGCGTGCCGTGATGTCGACGACGAAAGTGGGGCGGACATCCGCATACAGGCTGGCGTAGAGAATTTTAAAGGGACGGTGAGGTGGCGCGTCGGTTTCTACCTTGGCGAGACCCGCGACAAAACAGGCTTCGTAGCCGAGCGTCGCAACGATGGAATGGTCCGGATGGCGCGCCTGCCAGTACGGCAGTATCACGACCCGGGGTTGCGCCTGCCGCAGCACCGTCGCAATTTTCAGGCGATTTTCCCAGGAGTTTTCCAGACGTCCATCGGGAAGGTCGAGGGCGTGGCGCCAGGAAGCGCTTAGAATTTTTGCAGCTTCCTCGGCTTCCGCGGCGCGTTCGGCGGCGGTGCCGCGGGTTCCGGCTTCGCCTTGTGTCAGGTCGAGAATGGCAGTACGCAGGCCGATGGAAGAGGATTGCAGCAGTGTTCCTCCGCAGGTCTGCTCCACATCGTCACGATGCGCTGCAATTGCGAGGATGTCAACGGGCTGAATCATGTCGGTGGACCACGAAACTTGTTCGGTGCTGGCGGAATCCCAGGTTTGTTGCCGCGGCAACAAATCTGGGGCGCGCACGTGTCGCTGGGACCGCAGCCTTCACAATGGCGAGCACGATTAATCCGAAGCGTTGGTAATCGCATCCATATAAGCGACGTCGAAGGCTGTTCCCTGCACCGTCGCGTTGCCGTTATACAACTCAGTGCCGGCTGAATAGCCGGTGGTGACGGTGGTGATGCCTACATTGGTCGTTGCGTAGATATGGATCTGGCCGCCGTATGCGGTGTACATCTTGTGCCACTGCAGAATGGCGCAAAGTCCCGTCAGATCCCCGTACCACGGCTCGACCATCACCGTATTGGTGTTCAGATTGAACAAGGTCAGGCAGCCGGTCTCTTTTTGATTCGTTGCCACGCGCTCGCCCGTCTGGCACAGCTGGGACCCGATCCACAGCGTATTGTCATCGCCAAACAACATCTTGGTATGGGTGCCGTCGGAAATCGGATAGCTCGCGGTCACCTGATTGCTTGTCAAATTGACGACCGACAGAAATCCCTCAAACAAGCCGTCCGACTGCTTTTGCTGACCCGAGACGTATAACGTCCCATTTCCATAGAGAGCCATGGTCGCTCCCCCGGGCACAGGTATTCGCTGTTCCTCTGTGGGTGGCGCGGGGTTGGCCGGTGGGGCCGGGTAGGTGCTGCCCGGAAAGTTATAGACGTTGAGCACGCCCATGTTCAGGAAGCTGACGCTCGATTTTTGTCCGCCGCATTCCGGACCGCAGTTCATCACCCAGCCGGTGGTTCCATCGGACGAAAAGATGGTGTTGAACGGGCGATCGAATACGATGGGATTGCCATGCTGGTCAAGCACTGGAACGACGCAGTAGACAGGAAGATTGATTGGCTCACAACTGACCGGCGCCACGTCTTTGGGCCAGTTCGCCTCATTCGGAAAGGTCGGCACTGGCATGACATTTCCGTTAGGTTGCTGCAGATGAATGATGCGATACGCGTAATTGCTATTCTGCACAAATGCCAGCATCACCGTGGCGCTGGGATTCACTTCCACCTTGTACACATTGGGAAGGTTCAAATAGACAGTGACCCCCTGCACGCGATCCTGTACGGTCACGTATTGAGCGGTTTGATTGGCGGCAATCACGTAGCTTCCGCTGGAGGGCACAAAGATGCTGCTGGACGGTCCGGGCAGCCCACTGATATTCCCCGTCGCCGATTCGCTGGCATAGCTGACTGCGGTAACGGTACCATCGCCGGATCCGTACACGTAGCCCTGAGATTGCTCGGGGTAGTTGAGAATCATGCTGGGCAACGAGCCTTTATAGCCGCTTATGAAGAAGCTTGGGACCATGCCGTTCTCACTGTTGCGAATGTCATAGCGGGCATCCAGAATCTGCAACTCTCCGGTTGTAATCGGGGACGGATTCTGAATCGCCACCATGACGCGCTCAAGGACAAGACTGGGCGGAACAGGACGCCCGGCAAGGTAGGACCTCTGGCCGAGGCAGCCTATCATCCAAAACACGCTTGTGGCGGTGACAACGCTGAGGACAACGCGGACAAAACTACTACGACTCATCAATGCTCAATGCTCCAATTCCAGGGCACACTCATCGTTCGTGGTTGAAAGGCTAGTGTATACCAGACGACCCGATCTGGCGCTTCTGTGCCGCAGCAACTAGGATAAGCAGACGGACGAAATTCGATGCCAACAAGTCTGAGTGAACTGTTCCAAACACGAAGTGTTCTGTGCGACGGCGCGATGGGCACCATGCTGTACGAACGGGGTGTGTTTATTCATCGTTGTTACGACGAATTGAACCTGTCGCAGCCCGATCTGATTCGCGCCATCCACGAGGAATATCTGCAGG
>JAJXZK010000107.1 GCA_021780095.1 Acidobacteriota bacterium
AGATTTCATTCCCATACTCGCGCACCAGGATGGCAACGGCTTCCACCAGAATTTGTATCCGTGGATCTTTGGATATGTCGACAGGCTCCAGGTCCCGTACAGCTTCGACAGCAGGCAAGCACGAGCCTTTGGAACGGGCTGGGTTGTCTTCCGGGAAGTCGATGGGCACACCAACAGCGCCTGCGAGAGTGACTGTATCCATATCGACCATCACGCCGTCGAGACGATATCGCTCCACCGCCTCTCCGAAGCATCGGGCAATCAGCCTGGGGTCGTCTCGGAACTGGCGCATCGAAATACCGGCTTCTCGCGCGGCCATCATAAAATTATGCAGCATCAACGGTGTGCGGTCGGGCCATCGGCCGTGCAGTGCTGCGTCGATTCTTTGCCGTCCATTCAACGGGGGGCCATCCTTTTGGGACCGACGATTTGGCAGCGGGCGAATTTCATGTGCATGACTCTAGAAGCTGTCTCATCTACGGCGTGACGATTTTGGCCGACGACCTGAGAACTGCTTGAAATGCGTGCCTCACACCCCACATCGAGCGATTTCGAGTGTATGAGACAGCTTCTAGCCACGAGATGGCTGCGGAGGAGGCTCAGACGACCACGGCCGCTGTCTTTAGCCCGTAGCTGGATTTGTCGTAGAAACTTCCATACTGCGCATCCATCGCGTCCTGTCTTCATGTTAGGCTTCCGCAACAACCTGTCGCACCAGGGAGACGGCACCGCTGGCGCTATCACTGTATCCGTCCGCGCCGATTTCTTTGGCATACTGCCCGGTGACAGGTGCGCCACCAATCAACACTTTGATCCGGCTCCGCAAGCCCGCAGCTTGCAATACGTCGATCGTCGTCTTCATGGCCGGCATGGTGACCGTAAGTAAGGCGGAAAGACAGACAACCTGCGGCTTATGCTCCTCGACAGCGGCGACAAATTTGTCCGGAGCTACGTCGGCGCCCAGGTCGAATACCTCGAATCCACTGCCTTCCAGCATGGACGCGACAAGATTTTTTCCGATGTCGTGCATATCCCCCTTCACGGTGCCGATGACGACGCGGGTAGCCAGCTTCTCGCCGGCTGTCGCCATTAACGGACGGAGCAGTTCCATCGCGCTCTTCATAGCACGCCCTGCCAGCAGCAGCTCAGGAACAAAATATTCCTCTGTTTCGAACAGGCGTCCCACTTCGTCCATGGCAGGTACCATGCTGCCGGTGATCAGATCCATGGGCGCGGCGCCGGCTGCCAAGGCAGCTTCTGTCACGGCGTGGGCTTTTTTGGCATCGCCGTTCAGGATTGCATCGTACAGCCCCTCGGATCGGATCATTGTCTTCTCCTTAACCTCATTGTTGTCTCCACAAGTTAACTGGAGAGCTCCGGCCAACAGTGGCATGCCTTGTGCATAACGCATATCCCGAGCACGGAACATCTCTATGTGGCTACTGCTTCCGCTGTGTGCGATTGAGCAAACCTCCTCATCGCATGTAAGTTTTCATGCGGGGTATCGCGCACAATTTCGCAGCCAGCTGCCACAATCCATCGCTCACCTGCTTTTAGTTGCAGTGCTTCCAGGGACCTCTGGATGGATTCCGGCGAGCCATTGCGAACCTCTCGTACCGGATCGAGATTTCCAATCAGCGCCTGCGCTGGGCCGACTAGAGCGCGTGCTTGTTCCATCGGGACGGGGGAGTCAACGTCCACAAGATCGCATCCCAGCCGGCGGATGTCGGCCAGAATTCTGCGAGTGTTGCCGCATACGTGTAAACGGACCTTCGCGCCGTTTGCATGAATTGCGTCCACCAGCTTCTTGTGAAACGGCCAAATCTGTTCCCGGTACATGTGCGGGCCAACCAAGGAGGAGGGTGGGTCACCGATCCCGATGATGTCCGCTCCGGCGGCAATCTGTGCGGCGGCGAATCCAGTTGCCAATTCCACCGAATATTCGAAGAGATGTTCAACAAATTCCGGATCGTCGGAGAAGTCCACCATCAGTCGATTCATTCCGCGAAAGTCTGCGCCGTCGGAGCAGGGACCTTCGACCCAGCCCTCCACGATGAGATTGTTTCCCACACGCTGGCGTAACAACTCAACAGCGCGAACCCGCACTTCCATGCTGGCGCCGAATACGGAGTCTGGCGAAGGCAGGCGAGTCAAAGCCGACTTGTCGATGAGTAAAGCTTCCTGCTCGATGATTCCCGGAGGCTGATCGTCGAACCACTGGAAACTGGCGCCAAGGTCAACGGCCTCTGACGTAGGAGCGATGGTGGAGACGTGATCGAAGCCGAACATCTCGGCGGTCTTGATCTGCGCATCGGCAATCGCCGTGTGATCCCGGATACATTGCAGGTATTTGACGCCCAGAACGTCGGCGGCAAACATCATCGTGATCGGCATGTACGGACGATGGTCCGGCTGTTGTCCGCTGAGAACCGCGAAGACTCGTTCACGACTCGTCATACGATCCACGCTCGTTTCTATTACGCTGCTGGTCGATGCCTCAGGAGTGCGATCGCCGCAACACTGCGGAAGCGGAATTCACTCATGGTGGAAAAGTTTCGAAAGCCGGATTCAACTGCCCAAGGTATCACTCGGCGGCGGGTGATACATGTGATTTGCGTCACAGAAAGAGACAGCATCTCCGCGAAGAAAAGAGCGGTTTACGCCACGGCATTCGTCGGGGCGTGGCCTTGCGCGTATTGTGCAAGGGCGTGAACATTCCGGTGCGGTGTATCGCGCACAATCTCGCAACCCGCAGCCACGATCCAACGTTCCCCAGCTTGTTGTCGCAGTGCTTCCAAGGAATCAGCGATCGATTCCGGAGAACCGTTGCGGACCTCGCGCACCGGGTCGAGGTTTCCGGCCAGTGTCTGGTGCGGCCCCATCTCCGCGCGCGCCTGCTGCAGCGATACAGGAAAATCAAGATCGACGATGTCGGCTCCCAGTTCGCCCATGCCAGTCAGAATCCGGCGCGTGTTTCCGCAGATATGCAGACGCACCTTCCCGCCTAGTGCATGGATGGCGTCGACCAACTTTTTCTCGGAAGGCCAGACAAATTCCTTGTAGACACGCGGGCCCACGAGGGAGGCGGCTGCGTCGCCAATGCCGATGATGTCCGCTCCAGCTTCGATTTGAGCCGCGGCAAAGCACACTGCGCCATCAACAACAACATCGAACAGGTCACGGACAAAGGCAGGATCGTCCGAAAAATCTATCATCAGGCGATTGATTCCGCGCAGATCGGAGCCTTCCGCGCAAGGGCCTTCGACCCAACCTTCAACAAAGAGATCGTTGCCGACGCGCTGACGAAGAAGTTCGACACCCCGAATACGATCCTCGCGTCGCCCACCCGATTGTGGATCGGAAATGTTGAATCCCGCGAGCGTTCGCTTGTCCTGGAACAGGGCATCGTCCTCAAGGATCGCGGGCGGCTGGTCGTCATACCACTGGATGTTGGCACCGTAATCAGCGGCTTCGCGGGCTGGATCG
>JAJXZK010000312.1 GCA_021780095.1 Acidobacteriota bacterium
CCACGGAGCGGAACCTGCGTCCCAAAGATCTTCAAGGAATTTGCGGTCGTGCAGCGTGTCCATGGGCTGCCAGAAGCCGTGATGCTTATAGGCCGATACCTGATGTTCGCGGCTGAGGGTCTCGAGTGGATCGCGCTCCCAAATCGTGGAGTCGCCCTGAATATACGGAGCGACTTTGGGCGAGAGGACGAAAAAGCCGCCGCTGACCCAGCGACCATCGCCCTTGGGTTTTTCTGAGAACGAAGTGACGTCGGCATTGTCGCTGATTTCGAGTGCGCCAAACTTTCCCACGGATTGTGTTGCGGTCAGCGTGACCAGAGTGTTGCGGCTGCGATGGAATTTCAGCAGGTCGTCGATGTTGATATCGGCGAGGCCGTCGCCGTAGGTGAAGCAGAAGGTCTCATCCTTATCGACGTAGGCGAGCGCGCGTTTCAGGCGCCCGCCGGTCATGGTGGCGGCGCCGGTATCGATGAGGGTCACGCGCCAGGGCTCGCAGTCGGCGCTGTGGGTTTCAATTTTATTTTGCTGCAGGTCGATGGTTACGTCAGCGGAATGAAGGAAGTAATTCGCGAAAAACTCCTTGATCATGTAGCCCTTGTAGCCGAGGCAGATGATGAAGTCGTTGATACCGTAGTGCGAATAAATCTTCATGATGTGCCACAGGATGGGGCGGCCGCCGATTTCCACCATGGGTTTGGGACGTGCGGAGGTCTCCTCCGCCAAGCGGCTGCCAAGTCCACCTGCAAGGATGATCGCTTTCATTTCAATTCTTCGACGCCTCCGTGGGTGAGATTACAGCCGAAGTTCCCATTCGCGAGTTTGGGATATGGGTGCGTGCGCATCGTGGTCAATTCAATTGAGGTACAGTTTACGATATATCTCCAGGCGGGTGTTTTCAGTCGAGGGATTTCATGGGACGAAACTCATGCGTCGTTGAGGGGAACCACCCGCTCGCCGTTGCCGCTCCGGGCATGTTCGACGGAATCGTGCGAATGAAATACGCCGCGCCGAACGTGACTTCCCTGATGTGAGAGCGCTTGAAGTGATTCCGCAGCGAAGCCCATGAAGAGGGACACTGATTGACCCATAACTACACGGTTCACGACATCGTATCGACGGCCGCGATCGTTCCGGTTTTTGCCATCATTTTATTTTTTCCGGGATATGGTTTTGGTTGGCTTACGGACGTGCTGCAATTTCGATCCAGCTCCATATCTAGAAGAATTCTTCTGAGCCTCCCGCTTTCTCTTGTCATTTCCAGCATCGCGGCGAATTTAGTGGGACGATATTTGAGTTCCACTGTCATTCTTTGGGCGTTTTGCCTTATGGCGGCGGCAACTATCTTCCAGATCACTTATACGCGGACGCGTCGACCTGCGGCTTCTGCGAGCGGCATGGCCAGGACCACGAAGATCGCTTGTGGGATGGCGATTGTGTGGGCCATCGTCGTGATTGCCTCTCTGGTCGATATCCAGATTGGATCGAGACTCTATCCGAGCACCGCGTTTTGGGACCACGCGGTGAGGATCGCTTTTCTTCACGCGGCAATGCGAACCGGACCGCCCATTCGGAACCCGTTTTCGTATCTGGGTTCGGCTCCCATCGCTCGCTACTACTACTTCTGGTATGTTCTGTGCAGCTATCCTGCCCGGCTGACCCATATCGATCCGCGCTGCGTCCTGTACGGTAGCTCCGTGTGGACCGGTTTCCTACTGGCTGCAATCATTCCTCTCTATCTTCGAGACTTTCTCGGAGTTCGAGAGAATCTGCGGAGAAAGTCCGTGATCGGATTTGCTCTGATTGCAGTTACTGGCCTCGATATTGTCCCCGCCCTCTATGAGTTCTTTCGCGCTCGAACGATAGCCCCCGACATGGAATGGTGGGACCCAGTGCAGATCACGTCATGGACCGATGCACTGATCTGGGTTCCTCACCATGTGGCAGCGTTGGTGGCGTGCCTGATTGGATTTCTAGCGCTGTGGAATGTGCGAAAGGTCGGGGAGAATCCATACCCGCCGTGGACGCGGAGGCTGCTGTCAGGCATCTTTGCTGCATTCGCCTTCGCCGCGGCAGCGGGTTTGTCTGTGTATGTGACGTTCGCGTTTGCGATATTTTTGCTGGTCTGGGGATTCCGGCTGCTGGCCAAGCGGGTGTATCAGGATTTTTATCTGTACCTGGGCACGGCGTGTTGCACGATACTCTTCGCGCTTCCATACCTGCACGATTTGTTAGCGCATCCGGCGGTTGGTGCGGTAGCGACTGTTACGGGGGCTGGTGTTGGCGGGACTGCGACAGGAATCAGCGTGGGGCCTTTTGCCCTGGGGTTGCGCGTTCTTCCAAATTTTCTGAGCACACCGATGTTTCTGAAAGACCGAGGGTTCTCCCATCCAGGACTCCTGGCTCCATTCGGGGTGGTCGTTGTTTACATACTGGAGTTTGGAGTATTTGCCGTGATTGCATGGGCCCGTTTTAGACGGGATATGAAAAACAAATCGCAATTAGGAGAAGCGGAGATTGCTTCGTGGACCATGCTTGCCGTCGGCATGTTTGTCATCACCTTCGTGCGGTCCGCGGTGATTACGAACAACGATCTGGCGTTCCGCAGCGCGATGATCGTTCAATTTGTTGTACTGCTCTGGGCGGCGGAATTCTTTGACGGCTGGTTTTTCTTGCCGCGTCGCGATCGACTGCATCAAAGCCGGGCGATGCGATTTGTCGTTCATTCGACATTGATTCTGGGAATTGTTGCAGCGGTATGCAGCCTGACAATCTTGCGGACGTACGCTTTCTTCGATGACCAGGGGATGATCGCGTTTCCCGCTGACTGGTTACCTGCACCCCATGAAGTTGGAGTGGGCATGATGAACATCCGAAGCGCGTACGATCGGCTGGACAAGATGCTTCCTGCGCAATCGATCGTTCAATACAATCCGATGCGCGAAGATTATTTGCCCCTGCTCGAATACGACAGTTTCCAATCGGTGGATGCGTTTCCAGATTGTGGAACGGAATTCGGCGGCGATACCGGTAAATGCCCTCCGGTGCAGGATGCGATTGCAACCCTGTTCAATAAGCCGGGTGAGGAGAACCTTCGGGAGTTGTGCTCGCGACTGTCGATTGACGTTCTGGTGGCGCGCAAGACCGATGCTGCCTGGCAGGATCGAAACAGCTGGGTGTGGACGAACCCGCCCCTGGTCGCGAATTCCTATATTCGCGCATTTCGATGCCGGTGATCGGGTCACGCAAGGCGCAACGCGTTGGCTTTATGCGTGGACCGGTTGCTTTTTCCGGTTGGCGAATGCGGTGATGGTGTCGATGGTGTAGTTAAGCATTTCGTCCTTCAGGCCCGGGTAGAGGCCGATCCAGAAAACGTTGCGCATGACGAAGTCGGTGTTTTTCAGGTCGCCGATGACGCGGAAGTCGACGCCCTGATAGGCGGGCTGAGGGGTGAGATTGCCGCCGAA